>CAJWTA010000062.1 GCA_913046805.1 uncultured Fidelibacterota bacterium
TGCATTTGAACTATAACAACATCAGATGCCTGTATTGAGTTTTGATCGAACTTGTCGTTTTCAATTAGTTTATTCAAATACATTTCAATAAACTTTCTATTTAATTGTGGATCTGCAACTTCCCAGCTGATCAAGTTCTGCTGAGCATTACCAATACCTCCAATCAACATTGCAACGACAAGTAAAGTATTTTTTGTTTTCTTAATCAAAATATTCAAATTCATTTTCATACTCATTTAATAAACCATATTTATCTTTAATTTTAAGTTTTACGCTTTGTATTCCACCATAAGCCGGTCTGGAAATTGAAAGTCTATACCTGGTAAGCTTCCTATTCCCGTATTTTTCACTACCAATCTCTATCATCTTACCGCTAATTCCTCCAATTGGAAATAACTTATCGACCGCATTTGATTTACCATAGGTTATAACCTCAAGTGTAAGTTCGTTAGTATCGGGCCTGCGTTTAAAATCAACGCTTGGGATTGGTAGTTCTTTGACCTTAACTGTGTGAGTTAAATCTTTTAAAGGCAATCCGTCAACAAGCGTTTCAAATGTCAAGCTTCCAGTGGTTTTGTATGGACCGACGGACATCGATGATGTTTCAACAAGCCTCTTTTTGTCTCCAAATGAGCTGCTCAACCTTATCGATACACGATCACGCGAAATTGATTTTACACGCATATCAAAATTATACTTTTCACTTGTATAGATTTCATCTATCTCTTGCTCTTCTGCCCACTGAGGCTCTATGACGACAACTCTTGCTTTTGTTGTAACGACCTTGCTATCGCTCTTTCTAATTCCAGTAACTTCGATCGTTCCGCCCTGGTTTGTTGAGGTGCCCATCAGCATTGATCTTGGTGTTCCTTGTTCAAGGCTAGTTACCATGTCTGCGCCTCTTGAAACCGAAACCTCAAAATCTTTATTAGAATAAACTCCTCCTACCGTTACTGGAACTTCCCACTTCAAGCCTTTGAGAACAGTGTATCTTTTCTTATCAAACAAAACAAAGAAATCTGTTCTTTGACCTTCTAAAGGTACAGGCGTTATAAATGCATCTAATTCTCTTGAAACATTAAACGATCCCTCTCTCCTAACTTTGTCTGATATATTTTTTTCTATTTTTTTTGCTATTTCTTCACTTCCAAAAATTTTCGACCACTCATTCATTGTTTCTGCTGAAATCTCCGGCTTAAATCCTATCATTAACTGTACATTAAACCGTTTGTCTTGATATATATCAAAATCAGATAAAGGTATTTCAGCAACATAAGACCCTTCTTTCTCAGTAGTTTTTGATGTTACAGTATATTGAGCGCTGGAAACACTTGTGTCGTTTAAGGTGAAAGTTGCCTCTACAGAGGCCGAGTTTTCTTCATATTCCCCATCTAGGTTAAAAGTAAATTTATATAACGAGTCCGAGTTTAGGGAATTGATATTATCAACACGCACCATTGATTCTAATTTATCTTTTGCAACCTCAAGAAGGATGTCATTTTGGCGACGCATGTATTCACCCAACTCGCCTTCAATAGCAAAAATACTAAGAATGGCACCCAAATTAATAAGGAAGTATACTTCTACTTTTTTCATGGCTTTATCTAACTATCTAAAGCTTTGTTCAAAATTTTACTAATCTCTTTATGGATTTCTTTTTGAACGCTACCTTTAACCAATTTATTTACTCCATCACTGAGAGTCTCAATCTTTTTATTATGATCTCTTAGCTCATCTTTGAGCCCTGCCACAGCGCTTGTAAGCGCAGAAGCTGAATCTTTATCCATTTTGCTTACTGTCCCAGCAGCCTCAGAGGCGCTTACTTTTGATTCGCCACCTCCATCAGGACCTAGGTTGTATATGCTTTGTGCATAAAAAATCAATAGAACAAACTCTAGTATAAGAGCTGCTATAGAAAGATAGGTCATAATCCCTATGTGCTCTGGATCAAGTGTTGCAAAGATTGATCTAAAACCTACAATCACTAGTAGAAAAGCAGCACCGCCATATACTAAAGCGGTACGAGCGTTTATGTCATTTCTTAGTTTAAAATTCATTTTTACCTCTGATGATTAACGTTTATATAATTATTTATAGTTTAGCACATTGAAAAATAGTTGCTCATTCAATCTTAGAACATAGTTTAAATCAAATGATCAGCATACTACTGCAAAAACACGCATCGCTCTAATTATTTATGTCGGTGCTGTACAGTTTACCTTTATATTCAAAATACGCTTGACCGCTACGTCGTGCTTTTACAAACTCTTCTTTAAATCCAGTGGTTTCAATTTGAGAAGTTGCTCCGGTTTCTAGTTGAAGGACTATGCTCTTTTTTGAGCTTGATAGCGTAACGCTGTTACTTGTGATATCTTTAATTGTATAGATGTCCAACACAGACCCTTCTTTGTATGTTTTGCCGTTAATTATAACTGAAGGATTTGCAGTTAGTTTAACCCCAGTTAAATAGTAAGCACGATTATTGGGTTTAGGTTTTGAAATTTTCTTTGGTTTTAAAAATATGTTTTTACCCCAATTTAAATTTCTATAGGATATATCATTGTTTACGGTAGGAGTATTTCGTATAACCTTATCAAAATTTATATTTAGGACATCGGAACTTTTTAAAGGTTTAGATATGTAGTTGTAAAACGTAAAATACCCTGAAACTTTTGAACTAGTTATTCTATTAATCTTCATAGAGTTTAGCATAAAGCCAGACTCAAATAAATCGTCTAAGAGCTTACCAAAGTTCAAAAAAGTGCCACTTGCTTTGAGATTTATTGTAAAGCGCTCTACGGTACGATCATATTTTTCGAAAGCACCTTGTGGCGCTGCAAGATTGTTTTTTAATTCAGAGGTTAACTCTGATACAGTTATTCTATACGCTTTACACTTGTCTTTGATCTCATTGATTGACTCCAAATAATCAACATCACTTTCAAAGCTCTTAGAAAGCTGTTCGAGATATTTTATATTTTCATTGTTGCTTGCTAATAGGTCTGGAATCTTGACGGACTGAAAATCTGCAAGCAAAACTTTGTTATCAATATATAGCAAGCGGTCGTCGATTGACTTAATACTTATCAACGCAATGTAATTGTATGCTACAAACCCTAAGATAATTGCTATTTGAACTACTCTTTTGGTTCTATTATTCTTCATGATCTTAGGTCAATTGTAAAAATTAAACCTGATTTTGGCAGGGCTTTTTGGTCTCTAACAATTACTCTTTTAATTGTTTTTTGATCTCGCATATCTTTTACGTACTTATTAAATGTTTTTGTAGCAACAGATTGACTTCCTGATACTTCACCTTTGAGTGAAAAGCCAAGAGAATTGTCTTCATTAATTGAATAGATCATCTCCTCCATTATGATTGATTTCGGAGTAATCGACGAAAGAAGCTTTGATATAAAAATAGCTTTACGGGCATTTTGTGAATCAACATTTTTAGTGTTTCTAATTTGATTACCAACTATTTTTCCAGCAACCAGTTGAAGCTTTCGCTCCTTGATTGGTAGCTCGCTATTCAAATTTCTTAGTTTAATATAATTTTGCGACGTGAAATAAATTATACCAATGAGTATTGCTGTATAAATGATGATTTCAAAAAGTAGCTTAATAGGCGAGGTTCTTTTTTGCGGTTCAGATTTCTCTTTTAACTCATTTTTGGTGTTTTCTTCAATTTCACCATTTTCCCAAAGATCTTTTTCATCTGGATTAATTTCCTCTTCGAGCTCTTCCTGAAGGAAGTCGGATCCTTCAATATTTCGATTTAACTCATTAATTCCTTTTACGACATCTGGCTGTGCATCTTCTAGGGCTTTTCTATGTTGTTCAATATCAATTTTTAAATCAACATCTACAATCTTTTTATCGTAAATATCGTATTTGTCTATCTCTCCGTTAAGCCACTCGTGATAACCCTCATCTTTTTGTCCAGTGACTTGCGCCTCATCAATAGTCATCTGCATTTTTTTAAGTGATTTTTTTGCGCGATTTAGATCTTTCCTAAGCAATGTGTATTTTGCGTTATCTATCGTTTTCTCAAAATCTGTAATAGCCGCTTGAACACGGTCTTTACTTGCTTTGACAGACCTTTGAATTCGTTTTTTTTGTAAACGGTTGTGAAATATATTTATTTTATTGTGGTGAGAGTTCCAAAGCGATCTTTTTTCAGAGGTTTCACTCGACTCCGATTTAAGATTAAATACAACATCGCTGTATCTTTTAATTTCTCTTTCAATAGCAATGAAGTCATTAGATGTGGCGTCTTCATTTACATTGGCTAGCATGGATGCAACATTGGTTTCTGCATTAGTCAGTTTTAGCTTAAAGAGCTGCGCTTTTTGCTCCTCAAGGTTGTTTTTAACATCGCTTAAAAACTTGGCATAGACTTCATCTTTATTTGCTAACTCTTTTCCATCCTCAATTATCTTTTCTAGTTTTTCTATAGACTCCGTTACGCTTTGAAAATCTTGGACATTGCTTATTTCTTCTTTTTTTAAGTTTTTATCATCCACCTTATAACTGTCTATTAAGCCTTTATGAATAGAGTTTGTGTCGATTGCTGTTTTTTGAGTTTTCTTTTTCATCTGGTCTTTTTCGTCTTAGATATATATCTATTAATTGCTAAAGCTACACTGTCATAATTTTTTTCAATAAGATGGCCCGGATTAAATTCATGAATAGATTTTCTATTGCTGTGTGATTTGGACACCACCGTTGAGTAGCCAATGGTGGTTTTGAACACTCCAGCTTTAAACTCTGAAGCTGCTATTTTTTTCATTTCTATTGAATGCGATGAGCCATTTACAAATTTTGTCATAAGGACAGGTAGTGGTTTAATTTTTGGATTCAACTTTCTTACATCTTCCATTATCTTTTCGCTCACTATCCTAGCATCAAGCGACCATTGATCCTCCGCGCTCAATACATACCAATACCAATTACTAGTTAATAGGGCATTGAGGGTTAAAACAGAGGATTTTTGAGGAGGAGTATCAATAATTATAAAGTCAAAATCTGTCTTCAATTTTTTGTTAAAAAAATGATCAAAAAGTTTAAACACATTTAAATCTAATAGCGATTTAATTTCTCCTTCAGTACTATCAAGCATCAGTGTTGATGATAATAGTTTAATATTAGGATTTCTAGTATCTACTATATAGTCAATAGCACTGTCACCAGCTGATTTGAGGAGGTTTGTAACGTGTCTTCCATCTTCAATTACATCTTCTTGATAATTTTTGGCTAGACTAGAAGACGTATTAGCCTGAGCATCAAGATCACAAACAAGCACATTGCATTTGGAGCTTGCCAAGCTCCAAGCAATATTGATAGCTGTTGTAGATCTACCAACACCTCCTTTATTACAAACCAGTGTAATGATTTGGGTCTTTTTTGTTGCCATGATAGAATTTACTTAAAAATAGAGGAATTTTCTGAGGAAGTTATTTTTCCATTTTCTTGTACTATAATTTCCGTATTAAGCCTTAAATCGTTTCCAATTTCATACCGGTGGTCATCGTTGCCACCGTCCCATTTTTTCTTATTCATAAAAAAGTCACTCTCTAAACAAACGCTGATTTCATAGGAATTTGTTATGATATCCGACTTATATACGACGACACAATCAATTGGATAATTTGATTTTTTAGCAATGAAATTTAAAGTGTCATTTAGCTGGGTTGAGGAAATATCACTATTAAAATTTTCTAGCGTGTCTGATGTTGAGGGTTGGTTATATGTTAAATTGAAATAATTTAACATATCTGTTTTGATTTTGTCATAGCTTGATTTAAGAGTGTCAGTATCTAATGATTTGATAAAACCAGAGTAAATAGAACTTAAATTATCAATTGTATCATCGATTTTAACTGTAGCGCTTAATGAAATAGGGTCCTTCATAACACTGTTCAAAATCTGTTCTTCATAGAGCATGGTAGCTATATCAAATTCATTTCCAGATTCAGGAAGTGTTCCATAGGTCATTTTATAGTATTGTATAGATTTAGAAAGATTAGAAGCATTTTCTAATCTAGCATAATCACGGGTGATTTTACTTAACTCAGAAGATAAAAAAAGCATTGAAAGAGCAATAGATAGAAAAACTATTGATCTAATAACGAATTTAAACAAATCAATTGCCTAAGAGCTGTTGATTAAAACCCGTAACGATTGACGTCAAATCAAAATAAAAGAAAGCCAACAGGGATATACTAATCAACAACAAAAGAGCAAATGCTTGGTTGAAAATAGATTTAATAAAATTATCAATTTCAGGATTTAGTTCAATATCTGGCTTGGGTTCTTTTAATTCCAAAGTTGAATCATTCTTATCAACTATATAAGACTTATTGAATGGAAGGGGTTCAGGGTATGTGGAAGGGGTGTAAGACGCAGTATCAATTTCGCCATAAATATACAAATTACATATATCGCAAGTTGTGGCATCAAGGCTTAGTCGTTCATTGCACTTGGAACAGATGTAGGTATCTGAAAATGGATAAGCAGGATCACGAGGATCTGATAATCTATGAACGTAGTTTGCCACGAAATAAATTACATATAAGTAAATAAAGATATAATAAAAATAAACAGACTATCAAAAAAAAATTAAGAAGGTAAAAAAAGGAAATGAAGAGAGA
>CAJWTA010000063.1 GCA_913046805.1 uncultured Fidelibacterota bacterium
AAAAAGGGAAAGTGTTATTTAAACTTTTTTACCTTCAGCTTTCATTTTATTTAAAACTTTTTTAAGGCCAATTTTGTCAATTAATCTTAGACCCTGGGTTGAAACAGTTAATGTTACCCATCTATTTTCATCGGCAAACCAAAAGCGCTTTTTTTGAAGATTTAAATTAAAACGTCGTCTAGTTTTATTGTGCGCATGACTAACATTGTTGCCGAACATGGGCTTTCGTCCTGTTACATCACATACTCTACTCATAATAAATATCTTTTCATTTAAATTAGAAGGCAAATGTAAAATTATATCTTTCTTAATGAAAGAATTATTTAACTACAATTTCCTTCGCTAAATTTAATTATGAAAATCGGAAAACTTTCTATTAAAATACCAATTTTTCTTGCACCAATGGCTGGTGTAACTGACTACCCTTTTCGAGTGCTTTGTAAAGAGCAAGGGGCAGGGATAGTTTACTCAGAGTTTGTTTCCGCGCATGGAATCATTCGGGAAAATCTAAAAACTCTTCAAATGATTAAATTTTCAGATTTTGAAAGGCCTATAGGAATTCAAATATTCGGAGATACTCCTGAAATCATGTCTGAAGCAGCGAAGCAAGTAGAAAAAAAATTTTCTCCGGATATAATTGATATCAATTATGGTTGTCCAGTCCCGAAAATAACAAAAAAGGGTGCCGGATCCGCAGCCTTACGAGATCTGTGTTTAATGGATGATATTACTTCGGCAGTAGTTGAGGCCGTTCCTAATACGCCTGTCACAGTTAAAATGCGGGCGGGATGGAATAATTCATCAATTGTTGTACCTGAGGCTGGTCAAAGGCTTGAAAAACTGGGAGTGAAAGCAATAGCTCTTCACCCAAGGACAACTAAAGAGGGTTATAGCGGCTCGGCAAATTGGAACTTAATTAAAAAACTTAAAGAGTCGGTATCCATTCCAATTATCGGTAACGGGGATATTAAAACCCCAAAAGATATACTCACCATGTTTAAACAAACTAAGTGTGATGCGGTAATGGTGGGAAGAGCAGCGCTTGGCAATCCATGGTTTTTCAAAGAAGCTGTTGCAACCTACAAAGGTCAAACGCCTCCCTCCCCTCCTAATATTTCTACTCGCATAAGAGGATGTAAAAATCACTTTAAAAATATGTTAGAATGGCATGGTGAAAGAGCAGCAACAAATTTAATGCGCAAACATTTTGGCTGGTATTTAAGAGGTTTTGAAGGTGCCAGCAGTTACAGGCAATCACTAGTAACGGCGACAGACCGAGATGAAATGTTTTCTATATTAAATTCAATTGTTTGATTGAATAGTCGTCAATTAACCAATAAATTCGCAACCAATTAATAATTATTGATTTTAATTTTGAAAGAAAAACATGTCATATCCATTTAATAAGCCAGAGAATGAACCTGTAAAAGACTATTTACCTGGATCTATTGAAAAAAAATCTTTGAAAGAAAAAATAGTTGAGCTTAAAAACCAACGCGTTGATGTTCCACTAATCATTGATGGAAAAGATGTAATAACCGACAGTATATCAACAATTGACGTACCTCATGACCATGGCACTCAACTAGGAAAATTTTATAATGCTAGTAACGAGCATGTAGATCTAGCTATAGAATCAAATTTAAAAGCATGGAAATCTTGGTCACAAGTGAGCCTAGAAGAGAGATGCGCTATCTTTAACAAAGCTGCAGACCTTTTATCTACAACATGGCGAGATACCATTAATGCAGCTACGATGCTAAATATGAGTAAAAATGTGTATCAAGCCGAAATAGATGCTGCCTGTGAAATGATTGATTTTTTTAGATTTAATTCGTGGTATGCGTATGAACTATCTCTACAACAGCCAATGTATTCATCAACGCACATTAAAAATTCTCTTGAAATGAGACCTCTTGAAGGCTTTGTATTTGCAGTATCTCCATTTAATTTTGCCTCTATCGGAGGTAACCTGCCATCATCTCCAGCATTAATGGGAAATGTTTCTTTATGGAAACCTGCATCAAGTGCAGTTTTACCAGCATATTATATCATGAGACTGCTCCAAGAATCTGGACTTCCAGATGGAGTTATTAATTTTATTCCGGGCTCAGGAAAAGAAATGGGTTCACGTGTCATTGAAAATTCCGATCTAGCTGGAATCCATTTTACAGGATCAACAAAAGTTTTTAAGGGTATGTGGAAATCGATTGGTGAAAATATAGACCGCTACAAAACCTATCCAAGGATCGTTGGCGAAACCGGTGGAAAAGATTTTTGCATTGCTCATGAATCTGCAAATGTTGAAATACTTGTAACGGCTATGATCCGAGGGGCATTTGAATATCAAGGACAAAAATGTTCTGCCATGTCCAGAGCATATATTCCCAGCACAATTTGGTCATCAGTCAAAGAAATGTATGTAAAACAAGTAAATGAAATTAAAGTGGGCGATCCTGAGGATTTTTCTAACTTTATGAATGCAGTAATCGATAGACCTGCTTATGAATCAATAAAAAAATATATCGATGATGCTTCCGCCGCACCAGATGTTGAAATTATTACTGGTGGAAAATACGATGATAGCATAGGATATTTCATCGAGCCAACAACTATCGTTTGCACTAACCCAAAGTATAAGACAATGTGTGAGGAAATATTTGGGCCCGTACTCTCTATCTACGTCTATGATCCTGCCGAATGGGATAATATTTTAGATTTAATTGACGAAACATCTGAGTATGCATTAACTGGTTGCGTTATTTCAGAAGATCAACAGGCAATCGCTGATTCTAAAAAAGCCTTAACTCACTCTGCTGGTAATTTTTATATAAATGATAAGCCAACTGGAGCGGTGGTCGGTCAGCAGCCATTTGGTGGAAGCAGAGCGTCTGGAACGAATGACAAGGCTGGTTCGATGTTTAACCTGATTCGATGGGTATCAATGCGCACTATCAAAGAATCATTGGACTCCCCCAAGGATTTTAATTACCCTTTTATGGATGAAGCTTAAAATTAATAGGAACGGTTAATTATGAAAATACACGAATATCAAGGCAAGGAAATATTTAGAAAATATTCCATTCCTGTCCCTCGAGGATATTTGATCGAAGATGTCAATGAGGCTGAAAATATTGTAAAGAAAGCTCAAAGCGATTTTGGTAGTGAAACAGTGGTTATTAAAGCTCAAATACATGCTGGTGGCAGAGGAAAAGGCGGTGGTGTCAAAGTCTCTAATAACTTTGATACAGCAATTTCTAACATCAAGGAGATTCTTGGAATGAATCTAATTACTCATCAAACCGGTTCAATGGGTCAAGAGGTAAAAAAAGTATATGTTGAGGAAGCATCTGGTATTGAGAAAGAATTTTACTGTGCTATCACGCTTGATCGCAATCTTGGGAAAGATGTGTTTATGGTTTCCACAGAGGGTGGAGTGGAAATTGAAAAGGTTGCTGATGAAACCCCTGAAAAGATCATAAAGACATGGATCGATCCTTTGATTGGAATGAAATCTTATCAAGCAAGAAAGCTTGCTTTTGGGCTCAATCTCAACGGAGACCCATTCAAGCAAGCTGTGTCACTTTTTCAAAAACTTTATAATTGTTACGTTGGTACAGATGCATCTTTAGTCGAAATCAATCCTTTGGTGTTATCAACAGATGAAAAAATAATAGCCTTAGATGCAAAGTTCAATTTTGATAACAATGCACTTTACAGGCAAAGCGATATCTCAGTACTTAGAGACTTTGACGAAGAAGACCCTACTGAAGTAGAAGCAGGAAAATATGACCTAAATTACATTAAGCTGGATGGAAATGTTGGTTGTATGGTTAATGGTGCGGGGCTAGCAATGGCAACGATGGATATTATAAAGCTCGCTGGTGGTGAACCTGCAAACTTTCTAGATGTGGGCGGAGCAGCAAGCGCAGAAACAGTTAAAAATGGATTTAAGATCATACTCTCTGATAAAAACGTAAATGCTATTTTGATTAATATTTTTGGCGGAATTGTGAGATGCGACAGGGTTGCAAAAGGTGTAATCAATGCTGTTGAAGAACTAGGCCTTAAAGTGCCAGTTGTTGTCAGGTTAGAAGGAACAAATGCTGAAGAGGCAAAGGAAATCCTTAAAGAATCAGGATTGTCAATTATTCCAGCTAATGATATGAGAGATGCTGCAGAAAAAGTCGTAGCATCCGCTACCAAAGAATAAGGGAAATTATGTCAATTTTAGTTAACAAAAATTCAAAAGTTATTGTTCAGGGAATCACTGGTTCTGAAGGAACGTTCCATACCTCTCAGATGATTGAATATGGAACAAAAATTGTAGGTGGGGTTACACCTGGTAAAGGTGGAACCAAAGCAATCGAAGGAATGGTTGATGTATACAACTCTGTTGACGAAGCACGTATTCATACAGGAGCTAATGTCTCGATTATTTTTGTTCCTCCCCCCTTCGCAGCTGAAGCGATCATTGAGGCATCTGAGGCAGGAATTGAAGTTGTGGTTTGTATTTCAGAGGGGATTCCAGTAAGAGACATGGTCTCTGTGAAAAAAATCATTGATCAAAACAATACAAGACTAATCGGCCCCAATTGCCCAGGCATCATCACTGTAGATGAATGCAAGCTTGGCATAATGCCTGGATTCATATGTAAAAAAGGAGACATTGGTGTCGTTTCTAAATCAGGGACATTAACATATGAAGCTATTGGTCAACTTGTTGATGCTGGTCTTGGCCAAACTACCGCCATTGGAATTGGGGGTGACCCAATAATTGGAACAACCATGATAGATATATTGAATCTTTTTGAAAAGGATGATGCCACGAGAGGTATTGTCATGATTGGTGAAATCGGAGGACAAATGGAAAATGAAGCTGCGCTGTGGGCAAAAGAACATATCACAAAACCCATTGTGGGATTCATTGCTGGACAAACCGCACCCGAAGGTAGAAGAATGGGTCATGCAGGAGCTATTGTTTCTGGTGGTGATGATACAGCAGAAGCAAAAATGAGAATTATGAAAGAATGTGGTATTTATGTTTGTGAATCTGTCGCTGACATTGGAGAAAAAATGAAAAAAGCACTTAATTTATAAAAATGGAGAAGCAAGTTGAACAATAAAACATTTGCAATAATTAAACCAGATGCGGTCAAAAATGGTCACTCTGGACAGATTATCGACAGAGTAATTAATAGTAATTTTAAAATTTTAGGACTAAAATTAATCAAAATGACTAAACCTCAAGCAGAAGGTTTTTATGAAATTCACTCTGAAAAACCTTTCTACGCTGAACTTACAGAATTTATGTCTTCAGGTAAGTGTATAGTTATGGCACTTCAGAAAGAAGATGCGGTCAATGAATGGAGAAAATTAATTGGAGCGACAAATCCAGCTGAAGCTGAAGATGGAACGATACGCAAGGATTTTGCTAGTTCACTTGGAGAAAATGCAGTTCACGGTGCTGATAGCAATGAAAATGCTTCCCGAGAGATTGGTTTTTTCTTTAGCGGAACGGAAATAATTTCTAATCACTAAATGTTGCATTTGTCATGCTCAAATCTTCAAATTGCGCATTAGGTTTTATATTAATATGATTAGAAAAATATATATTATCACTTTTGCTGTGCTTGCGTTTAGTTGCTCGAAAGAAAATCCAGTTGGATACGTTGGACAACCTGTATCTGTTTCGATTGACATACCGGATGAAAGTGAAGATTTAGAGTTTCTATGGGAATTAACGAGCATACCATCAAATAGCTATCTAATTAATACCGATATTCAGGCAGGTCAAGATAATTTTTCTGTAATGTTCATACCTGATGTGATTGGGGATTATAGCATTGAAGCATCGGTTTTTCAATATAACGATGAAATAGAAACACAATCTTTTACAGTTAGCGTTATTGACGCCATTGAAATGGATACATCCTCCATTTCAAAATCAGGCCAGACGGCTATTGACACCCTTGCGCTGAATGAACTTCTTGCAAATGATGACACTGAAGAATACTGGTACGACTCATATAATGCCGATGAAAGCCCAACTTACTCTACCTCTGACACAATAGAACCAGAACAAGATGAGATCGAAGACCCAAAAACATCAACAATCTCACCTCCAAAGAAACCATCACCAAAGAAAAAGCAAATCAAGGGCCAAACGATTCCTTTTGACAAAGACAGATTTACTATTCAAATCGCTTCAAAAAGAAAACTTAATGATGCAAAAAGAGTTGCAGCTAGATTAATTGAAGCTGGATACGACGCCTACATTCAAAAAGCCAATTTCAGAGAAACAAACGAAACGTGGTTTAGAGTAAGAGTAGGTAGTTACGACAACAGACAAACAGCTAGCGCAGTAGCTGAATCCCTATCCAAGACTCAAAAAGAGACTGCTTGGGTTGATTTCGTCAGATACGAAAATTAATAAAATAAATCACTGAGCCCCTTTAATTGGAAATTCACTTCAATATTAAAGATATTTTTTACGCTCCTCGTTCAGCGCTTAACCTAGCAAAGATATTAACTTTTTTTCGTGCAAATATCGCAGGATACACTGCCTATCTATTTGCCAACTATCTCGCACTTTTC
>CAJWTA010000064.1 GCA_913046805.1 uncultured Fidelibacterota bacterium
TTTTCAGGAACGCCACCCCATAATTCATTTCTTGTTTCTGGGTGGTTAATAAGGGCTATAACATACCCTCCGAGAACAAAAATCCCTCCAATAATATTTATCAATAAAAATTGTGTTTGAATGCGCATGAACTAAACTTAACCTCTTTTGTTTATTCCGTTGTGTATAGTGAGTATAACCCATTAAATTTTTGTTAACAATCAATGAATATTAAAACCTAATGAAAGCCTTAGTCAAACATTCCCCAAAGGAAGGGATATGGATGGAAGATATTGATATCCCTGAATACGGAGTTAATGATGTTAGGATTAGAATTACTCACACTGCAATATGTGGTACCGATATGCATATTTATGATTGGGATGAATGGGCTCAAAACAACCTAAGCCTTCCATTAACAATTGGCCATGAATTTTGCGGTATTATTGATGAGGTTGGTTCTGCTGTTAAAAGATATAATGTGGGAGATCGTGTTTCTGGGGAAGGGCATTTGACTTGCAGACACTGCAGAAATTGTAGAGCTGGCAAACAGCATTTATGCCACAAAACTGTGGGGGTAGGAATTCATCGAAATGGAGCCTTTGCTGAATATTTAGTTATACCAGAATCAAATGTCTGGCCTATTCACGAGGACATTCCCTCAGAAATTGCTTCTTTTTTTGATCCATTTGGTAATGCAGTTCATACTGCTCTCACATACCGCTTAACTGGAGAAGATGTTTTGATTTCTGGAGCTGGGCCAATTGGATTAATGGCGACAGCTATTTGCAAATTCTCTGGTTCTAGAAACATCGTAATTACCGATGTCAACGAATACAGACTAGAATTAGCTCGCAAACTTGGTGCTACAAAAGCTGTTAACCCAACTAAAGATAAACTAAAGAATGTTTTTAAGGAATTGAATATAAATAATGGTTTCGATATTGGTTTAGAAATGTCTGGAAATCCCGATGCTTTCAATCAAATGATAGACAGTATGTATAATGGTGGAAACATAGCTTTACTTGGAATACTTCCAAATTCTACAAAAATAAATTGGGACGATGTAATCTTTAAAGGTTTAAACATAAAGGGTATATACGGAAGAGAGATGTATGATACTTGGTATAAAATGACCCAAATGCTTAGAAGCGGTCTATCTATATCTAACGTTTTAACACATCGCTATACTATTGATGATTTTGAGAAGGCATTTGGAATTTTAAAGTCAGGCAATTGTGGGAAGGTGGTATTAGAATGGTAGAATTATATAAAAAAATATTGTCTGATATCAAAGAGGAGGGTCTTTATAAGATTGAGAGATCTATAACCAGCTCCCAAAGCGTGGATATATCAACAGAAATGGATTCAAGTGTTTTGAACTTTTGTGCAAATAACTATCTAGGGCTAGCAAATGATCCAGAAATTATCTCCGCAGCAAAAAAAGCGCTGGATGATTATGGATTTGGAATGGCATCCGTTCGATTTATTTGTGGCACTCAGACAGTCCACAAAGATCTTGAAAAAACAATTTCACAATTTTTTAACAGCGACGATACGATTTTATATACTTCGTGCTTCGATGCAAATGGAGGTCTTTTTGAAACTCTGTTGTCAGACCAAGATGCAGTTATTTCAGATGCGCTAAATCATGCCTCAATCATTGACGGTATAAGGCTATGTAAGGCCAAAAGATTTCGTTACAAAAACAGTGATATGCAAGACCTTGAAAAGCAGCTAATACATGCAAAAGACGCCAATATAAAGATGATTGCTACTGATGGTGTATTTTCTATGGATGGCTATATTGCAAAACTTGATGAGATAACAGCTTTAGCAAAAAAACACGACGCACTTGTGATGGTGGACGATAGCCATGCTACGGGATTCATTGGAAAAACTGGAAGGGGTTCTGCAGAATATCACAACGTTATGGAGAAGGTTGACCTTTGGACCTCGACTCTGGGAAAAGCACTCGGAGGCGCATCAGGAGGGTTTACCACAGGAAAACAAGAGCTTATTGATCTTCTTCGCCAGAGGTCACGACCTTATTTATTTTCAAACACTCTGTCTCCTTCCATAGCATCAGCAAGTATAAAGGCATTTGAAATGCTATCTGAATCAACCTCTTTAAGAGACAGACTAGAAGAAAACACTAAATATTTTCGACAAGAAATATCAAAAATTGGTTTTGAGATTAAAAAGGGGGAGCACCCCATTGTTCCAATTATGATTTACGATGCTAAAACAGCCCAAAATATGGCAAGCGACCTTTTAGAAGAAGGGATTTATGTCATTGGCTTCTTCTATCCTGTAGTTCCAAAAGGTGAAGCCAGAATACGTGTTCAAATTTCTGCTGCCATGTCAAAAAAACATATTGATGAAGCAATCAAAGCATTCGAAAAAGTTGGAAAAAGATTTAAAATTATTTAATTAATGTTTGACATACTTGTTCAATATTAAATACGAGAGTATATTCCCCGTCTTATAAGCAATTAAATTTATAGATTATGCAAGATAAATTAACACCGCGCTTTTTACTGATAGGATTAATCCTTATCTGGGGCTTATGGTCACTGTGGCCGACATTTAAACTTCAAACCTTATCAGATAATGATAAAAATATTCTCGAAGATAAAGGGGAACTTAGAAATTTAGAGTCTAAGGCGATCAAGCAAGGACTAGATCTTAAAGGTGGGATGTATATTGCTCTTGAAGTAGATATCCCTACACTTATTGAAAACATCGCGATAAATAAGGATCAAAAACTCACATCGGTTTTTGAGTCTATTCGTAATGAAATTTTACAATCACCTGAGACCGATTTTTTTACGTCTTTTTCAAGTTTTATCGATCAAAGAAATGTAAAGCTTTCTAGGTACTACTATGATTACGGATCGAATACAAACGATATTATAGATGGTCTCAAAACTGAGGCTGATGATGCGATCAATCGCGTTCTTGAAATCCTTCAAAATCGTATTGATCAATTTGGTGTAGCCGAACCAACCATTCAAAAACAAGGTACCCAACGAATCATTGTTGAATTAGCAGGTGTTCAAAATTCTGAAAGGGCACGCGCTCTACTTGAGAGCACAGCTCTGCTTGAATTTTATCTTGTTAAAGATGTTACCACAACAAATGATTTTATGATAAAGATTGATCAAATTCTCAAAAAAGATAAATCTTTAACTGATGTAGCCAAGGAGCCAGAACCTTCCCCAAATGATAATAAATCAGACTCTAATGAAGATGAGGCTGTTTCGGTAAGTGATCTTTTTGGCGAAGCTACTGATACTGGCAGTGAAAATGATTCAACGGTAGTTGATCAGGATATGTTTGCCGAAAGACCTTTTTCATCTTTATTGAGGAATCTCGGTAACTCCATAGGTGTTCCTGAAAAAAATGCTTTCGCCATAAGACAGATGATTAGTAAACCTGAAATTCGTGACCGACTAGCTTCTATTGGAGCAAATTTCTTGTTTGGGCACAAGGCTGAAGAATATGTTTTAAATGATGGTTCGGTAGAAAAAATGTATACGCTTTACCTTCTTGATGATCAAGCCGAACTAACAGGTGGAGTTGTTGAAGAAGCTAAAGCAAACCTAGGTCCTCAAGGTACGACTTCAGCTGGTCAACCGATTGTTAATCTTTCAATGAACTCAGATGGCGCCAGAAAATGGGCAATAATGACCGGATCTAACATTGGTCGACGAGTTGCAATTGTGCTCGATAATAAGGTGCACATGGCACCAAACATTAGGGAGAAAATTTCTGGTGGAGGCACTCTAATTGAAGGGTTTGCAAATATTGATGAAGCAAAAGATATAGCGATCGTTTTAAGAGCTGGAGCGCTTCCAGCGCCTGTTGATATTGTGGAAGAAAAGGTTGTTGGTCCATCCCTTGGAGCTGAATCAGTAAAAAGAGGAACTCAATCCGTTCTTATTGGACTTGCGATTGTATTAATTTTTATTTTAGTCTATTATCGCACAGCTGGTAGTATTGCAGACTTTGCACTTATCTGGAACTTAGTTCTTGTATTAGCAATTCTAGCTTCGCTTCAAGCAACGCTAACATTGCCTGGAATAGCTGGCTTAATTTTAACAGTTGGCATGTCAATTGATGCAAATGTTATTATTTTTGAACGCATAAGAGAAGAGCTTGATAAGGGCAAAACAGCGAAAGCAGCAATCGATGGTGGATATAATCGTGCGCTAACAACCATTGTTGATGCAAACATGACCACGTTAATCGCAGCTTTAGTGCTGTGGCAGTTCGGGACAGGACCAATTCGCGGTTTTGCTACTGTTCTTTTTTGGGGAATATTAATTTCAATGTTTACCGCAATTTTTGTTACAAGAACAGTTTTTAATGCATTTGTCAATCGTAAAGGTTTCAAAAAATTAAACATATGAGAATTTTAAAAAATTCAAATTTCGATTTCATGAGTAAGAAAATCATTGCTCTTGGAATTTCCAGCTTAATTATTTCTGCAGGCTTAATATCGCTAATCATCAATGGTGGACCAAAATTAAGTATTGACTTTAAAGGTGGTACCTTAGTTGCAGTGCAGTATTTAGAGGATATCAATGTTCAAGAAGTTCGATCTAAAATGAGCAATATAGACATTGATGGTCAAAGGTTTGATTTTAGTAAAGAAGAGGTAAAGCATTTTGGAAGTAAGAATGCCGTTTCAGTGCGCGTTCCTCATATTGAAAACTCTCCATCTAATTTTGCCCAAAAAATAGCGGCTCACCTTTACGAATCTTTTCCAGATAAGTCTCCAGAGACTATGAATGAGTTTGTCCTTAGTAAAGGTATTATTAGCCCTAAAATTGGATCTGAGCTAAGCGGTAAAGCTGTAATGGCAATATTTTCAGCTTTAGCTTTAATCCTTCTGTATATATCAATTCGTTTCGAATTTAAATTTGCCTTAGGGGCAATTGCAGCTTTAACTCATGACATCCTTATTACTTTAGGAATGTTTTCATTGTTGTCCTATGAGATTAGTTTACCTATCATTGCAGCATTTTTAACCATTGTTGGATACTCGCTAAATGATACTATTGTAATTTTTGACAGAATACGCGAAAATTTGAAAGCATCACGAAATCAAGCATATTCTTCTATTGTTAATAGCAGTATTAATGAGTCGCTTTCCAGAACGGTTATAACCTCGCTTACGACATTTGTAGTCGTTTTCATTTTGTGGCTCTTTGGCGGAGAGGTCATTCACAATTTTGCATTTGCAATGATCATAGGTGTTATTGTTGGTACATATTCATCTATATACATCGCAAGTACTCTTGTTGTTTATCTGCATGAAAAATCAATTAATTAACCTTCTCAATCAACAAAAAAGCTTTACAATGGCTCTGAATTAATCAGGGCTATTTTTTTATGAAAACCAAAATCTACATTCTTTATGCTTTGATGTGCATCTTATGGGGATTTACTTGGATGTATTTAAAAATAAGTCTTCAAGAAATGCCATTATATAAAGGACTTTCCATACGATTTATTTGTGCAGGCACTATTTTTTGGATTATTTATTTTATCAAAAGTGAAAAAGTTCAGCTAACAAAAGACCTGGGGCGTGTATATATTTTATTTACTCTATTTAATTTTTCACTCTGCTATTATTTGACCTATTGGGGTACAAAGTTTGTTTTTTCAAATCTTGGAGCTATTCTTTGGAGCCTTCTTCCTCTGTGTGTCGCATTTATGGCTCATTTTTACCTGCCAGATGACAAGCTCACCAGAAGAAAGTTTGGCGGTATAATTATCGGTCTAATTGGATCTATATTATTATTTTACAACAAAGATCTGCTTGGCCAAGGTCAAACGTTCCTTGGTTTGCTTGCAATATTATTATCGGTAATTCTTGCAGCTTGGCCAAATGTTCATCTTAAAATGCAAAAAAGTGAAATTAATCCCTACCATTTAAACGCAGTTGGCATGTCAATTTCAGGTCTAATTTTCCTTATTTTTGCACTAATTTTTGAAAGCCAAGCTAGTATCCCACTGGATAACAAAAATATGTTCGCAATTTTTTTTCTCACTGTCCCAGGAACAGTGGTTACTTGGGGTATCTACATTTGGCTTTTCAATCACTTACCTGTGACGCAGATTAGCTATACAGCGTTTTATCCTCCGATAATTGCTTCAATTGTGGGTTGGTTTTTTTTGGATGAATCATTACCCTTAATAGCAATCTTAGGTTCAATGCTTATTATTGCAGGTGGATACCTTGTTAGCTCACCAGAACCAAGCTGAAAAGGTAAAAACAGATGAGTATTCAATATACATTAATAAAAACGCCTTTAGGCAATCTGCTTTTAGCTTCTAAAGATAATCATCTATTAAAAATAATTTTTGAAAAAAATATTGAAAAATACCTAAGAAGCGTAAAACTAAAAAAAGGGGACATTCCTAGGGTTTCATCGGATAAAAATCTTCGTGATTCTTCAGAACAGATACATCAATATTTTTATGAAAGAAGAAAGAATTTTAAT
>CAJWTA010000065.1 GCA_913046805.1 uncultured Fidelibacterota bacterium
AATAACTTCTACCAAATTAACATCAGGTTATTTTATAATTATGGCAACTGCAAAAAATCAAAAATCTAAAAAAACTGTAGATAATAAGTCGACGAGAAAAACTTCCGCTAGAAAAACAATTACAAAAAAAAGCGCAACTTCCAAAACCCTTCAAAAAAAAGATAGGTCCCAAAAAACATCAGATCCGCAATTTATTTTTTCACTTAACGCTGAAGGGAGACTAACTATTGCTAAACTAAAAAAGTGGACCAAATTCGTTGGCGTAATGAATATTATTAGCGGTGCCATATATTGCTTAACTATTTTTATTTTATCTATACCAACAGTGATTATGGGTGTTGTGACAATTTTCATGGGTACAAAGCTAACTATTGCAGCCAATCATCTTGAATACGCAATGGAAAACTCTGATAACAAAAGTTTTCAAATAGCCATAGATCAATTGCAGCGATACTTTTTAATTAATGGTGGATTGCTTATTGCAAGTCTCGTATTCATTGTATTCTTGCTGACAATATTAGGTCTTTTTGCAAATATATTTATTGAATTTTGGAATAGCCAAAGTTTTAACTACTCAATAAAGATTAACTTATAACTAAACTACTTGCCTTGAAATTTATAAGAAAATTAATCAACATTAAGCCTGGAGAAGGCAAAATGGTCCTCACTTTTTTTCTTTTCTCATTCTTCACAATTGCTATGGGGTTAACTGCAAAAACCGCAAAGGATGCATATTTTCTAAGTAGATTTGAGAAATCAATCCTTCCACTTATGTTTTTAGTGGTTGCTATCGCTATTGCCCCTGTTCTCAGTGGATATACAAAACTTGCAAAGAAGCTCGCTCCGAAATTAATGTTTATTTTAACGACAAGTATTTTTTGCTTTTCATTTATTTTTTCACAATCATTTATCAATGGGTGGGTAATTCCAGCAATTTATGTTTGGGTTGAGATTGTTGTTGCAATCGCATTGATTCAATTCTGGGCCTTTGCAGCTGAATCTTTTCAACCGCAACAAGCTAAAAGGCTTTTTGGGATCATAGCAGGAGGCGGTTCATTTGCAGTAATGCTTATTGGAATGAATTTAAGACCATTTGTCAATTCTTTTGGAACCGACGAGCTGCTATATCTGTCATCTGGATTCATGATTATAGCGTTTATTTTTGGCTTAATGAGCATGAATTATATGAAAACGGATTCGGATCAAAAGTCCAAAGCCAAGCCAAATTTGATAAAATCAAAAAAGAAGAAAGATCCTTTTGTAACAGGAATCGCAACTATTATAGCGCTTTCCGGTATCGTTACAGTTCTTGTTGACTATCAATTCAAGATGATAGCAAGCGATACATTTCCTGACGAAGGTAAGCTTGTAGCCTTTTTTGGTTTATTCTATGCAGTATCGGGTGCCAGTTCAATTGTGATGCAATTTTTTATTACGGGTCCCGTCTTATCGCGCTTTGGAATTTTGTTTGGACTACTTATGTTACCATTTTTTCTAGTAGTCGGTTCGGTTTCCTTTATGTTATTTCCTATATTATTTAGTGCAACCGCAGCAAAATATTCCGATCAAACATTTAAATTCACAATTTTTGGATCATCGATGGAATTACTGTGGCTCCCTGTTCCCGCTGAAACAAGAAGAACATTAAAACCTCAAATTAGCGGAACGATCAAATCTATTGCAGAGGGTTTTGGAGGTATTGCGACTTTTCTATTAGCTAAAATCGTAGCGCTTCAAACCTTAAGTTTCGTTTCAATAGGGGCCATAATTATATGGGTATTGACTTCGTTTAGAGTAAAGAATGGATACGTAAAACAATTAGAGACCGCTATTTCAAAACGTCAAATAGATTTTGAGGAGTTGAACGTAGATGTGCAGGATGCCGCCATGGTAAAAACTATTGAAGATACTCTTTCATCAAATGACGAAATGAAACAACTTTTTGCATTTGAGATTATTGAGGGTCTGCCTCTTCATCCCTGGAAAAATACCATATCGAGCCTCTTTAAAAATTCCAGCTTAAACGTTCGAAAACGAATTTTAAATCTTGCATGGGATGAGCAAAATATCATTTCAAACACCCAGCTTATTGAAGCAATTAAAATAAAAGATGATGTCTCTGCTGATGCCATAGTTATTTCAGGAAGAAGAAAGTTAATTGAAATCCAAAGTGACCTTGAAAAACTTCTTGATGATCAATCTCAAGAACTGCGCTCTGCAGCAGCTGCCGCGATAATAGATATTGACTCAGTATCTCAAGATAAAGCTAAAGAGATTTTAAATAACGCACTTGAAAGTGATGACGAACAAACAAAAGCGAATGCTATTACAAGACTAGAAGACAATGAGAATATTTTGCCCGAATCAAAATTGATTCAATTTTTAGAATCTGGTAGTCCAATTGTTAGCAATACCTCTCTTCAAATAGCAGAACAACGAGGTGGTGAAAATTTAATTCCCGCAATTATTTCAAACCTTGCTAATCACAAAACCATAATTCAAGCTCGTCAAACACTAAAAAAGTATTCTGATGATCTAATTATCAACCATTTTGATACTTTATTGAATGAAGATTTAAGCAGAAGCTTAAAGCTAGGCATAATTAAAACTTTGAGAGAATATTCATCTACAAAACTACTAATAAAACAGCTGCACCATACTGACCAAGATATATACAATGAAGTTGTTGACTCTCTTTTAATTTGCGCAAGAAGGCAAGATTTAAGTGAAGAAGAATTGGACATAACCTCATCTGAAATACAAAAAATTGCCAGAAAACTTTACGCTATGAACGAGTGCAAAAAACTAATTCCAGATGATAAAAATCAAACGCTTATGGTGGATCACCTTAATAATGAAATTCAAAATACACTTCCATCTCTTCTAAAGCTTGGGGTAATGGGCAAGCCGAACACCCCAATTGAAACCTATATACAAATTATCAAATCTGGTGATCCCGCCAAGCTTCCTTTTTTGCTTGAGTTCTTTGAAAATATTTTCAACAAAGAGCAAAGAAGTATTATAAATCCATTAATTGAAGAAATACCCATAGAGGAAAGAAGTGAAATAGGTGGTTCACATTTTAACAATCTTCCTTCAAACCTCGATGAGGAGCTCACTTCATTTTTACATTCTCCTAACAAATGGGAATCTATAATATCATTGGATTACATGATCAACTCGAACAAAGACGATTTAATGCGGTCGATAAACTGGATGGAAGTTCCCAACTCTAAAGGTAACTGTGAAATTATAAAGCGATCCTCTGAAAAAAATATTCTGAATGTCGATGACATTCCATTAGAGCGTTTTAAATTAGATACTTATGAGTTGGGCATGTATTCTACATTAGAAAAAACTATCATACTAAAATCTGTTGATTTATTTAAGTCAATTCCTGCAGAAAATCTGTCCAGAGTTGCTCAAATCACAGAGGAAGTTCGTTGCGAAAAAGACGATCCAATTATTGAAGAAGGTGAATTTGGAGACTCTTTATTTATTGTTGTTAATGGTAATGTAAAAATCCACAAAGGAGATACGGAGATCACCAGAATGGGTGAAGGAAGTTGTATAGGAGATATGGCATTGCTTGACGGTGAGCCTCGCTCTGCTGATGTTACTGCAGTAGAAGAAACAACCCTATTTAAAATAGAACAAGAAGGGTTTTATGAGGTAATGGGTAGTCATGGAGATATTATGGAAGCGATAATAAAAAACCTTTCAGGGCGCGTTCGCAATATGAATGATCAGCTTTATAAAAAATAAATAGTCAGTTAATTTTTTTTATTAATTCTTCCTCTGTCTTCTTTTGAACTTTTTCAATCGTATTTTTCTTTAGCTTTTCACCTGTTTCGATTAACCTGCCCTTTAGCTCTTTTTGAGATATCTCTTGACCTGTCCAAACTGTGTAAGCTATCCATAAAATAAAAACAGAAGCAGCAATGAGAGATATCTTCAAGAGTTTTTTTGCAACACTAAATAAAATGATTATTGAGAAGACAACTGCAACGATCAAGTAGGTCGGATTTTCTGAGAGCAGTTTAACTAAATTATCCATTGCCCTTTTCTTTTAATTTCTTCTTTCGCATATTAATACGTCCGGTTTTTGATTCATATTCTTCGATCATTTTCATGATCCTCGGATCCTCTGGCATATTAAATTTCATCGTATCGATTTTGCCACTTTTTTTAACCACTCTTCCTCGGTTTGTTTTGATCTCGACAACACCCACATAATAGCCAGCTTTGCCCGCTTGAACAATCAATGCGTCATTTACTTCTTTAGGAGATTCAATTTTAGTTTGACTGTGGGAGCCAATAATCAAATCCAATCCATCAATTTTTTTTGCCAATTTCTGGTCAAGGTCAAACCCTTGATGAGTAAGAAGAATAAATATATCGGCTTTACTTGATAGCTTTTTCATTTCTTTTTTCACTGATTCGATAGGATCAGAAAGACGAATTCTTTTCTTTATCTCCTCTGGATAAAATTGAATAGCGTAGGGGTCCATAATCCCCATTACCGCTACCCTAAGTCCTTTTCTTCTAATTATTTTTGAGGTAAAGAAATCAGATCGATCAATGTTCGTACCAACAAGAGTGGTTCCGAGTTGACCCCGCAAACGATTAAGCGTTCTAGCGTCTAAAACTAGTTCTTGATCGCCGTACAGAATTGCGTCGTATGGGAGCAGTCCATAGGCTTCTGCAATCAAACTATCTTTTAGGGCCTGCTGCGATGTTGTAACAAAATCTCCAGCATCTAAAAGAATTGTATTGGGATTTTTCTCTATAAAATCTCTTACATATATTGATCTTTTTTCCATTGAACCAAAGGGATTATCTGGACAATAGCAATTTTCAAGTGCACCATTGGTATTATTTGTGTGAATAACAAAAAGAGTATTTCTTTGGGAGTACAGATTTGTTAAAGTCAGTACATAAATAAAAAAAAGGGTAAGTTTATTTAGTTTTATGTATGTCATGAGGCCTAAAATTGAGGGTAATGAAATCTTTAATCAACATATTTTTACTATCCGCGGTATTGTATGGTCAATACCCTGCAGATTCTTTGTTCTATGATACCAATAACAATTTTCTGCAAAAAATGTTCCTGTATCCAATAACGAAATGGCAAAGAATATCTTACAACTCAAATACTATATCGTGCCAATATTCTCCGAATTGTTCATTATACGGAGCTCAAGCAATTCATTCAAAAGGAGCTATCATAGGCTCAATGGTAACCTATGATAGAATTGTCAGATGCAATGAATCAGCACAGTTCCATCATAATAAAATGGGAGGTTTTTATTCCCAAGACAATAGACTGATTGATCCAGTGGATCCTTATCCAAATATAAATAAAAAATCTCCACTATTGGCGGCAACCTTGTCAGCTATCATTCCAGGATCAGGCAGAATTTATGGTGATAGACTTATTATGGATGGTATTTATGGTTTCCTTCTTTCCTCTCTCACGAAACAAATCGCTCAAAAAAGCATTAAAAGCAACAGCGCCTTTTCGCCTTTATACGTTGGATTAGCGCTAATAGCACGTGGTGGAGAAATATATGGCGCTTATCGGACTGCAAATTATTACCAGACTATCCCACGATCTGAATTTGAAAATATTAATGAAAAATAAAAATTTAAAGCATACAAAGATGAGAATGAATAAAGCGGTTTTAATGAAATGCTTACTAACGCTTTAGTTTAAAATTCTTGAGTGAGGGTAGTAAAAACCGAAAAGGTAAAGAAAATTAGTCGCTAATTGCATCAGAGAAAATGCTTAAAACCAGAACTAGTGTAGTGATAAAAATAACCCCTGCAACACAGCTTATGCCATAAATAATACCATCAACAGGATCAAAGGGTTCTTTAACTGCTGGAGCGGGCTTGGGGATTGATTGTATAGTGGTTGATCGATTATCTCCCTTAACTATTTGATAAGCGACTTCTTTCATTCCTGATACTAGTAGTTCATCGATATTATATTTACTATCATAACCAAAAGCATTTTCAACTTTTCCTGTTGTTGCGTTTATTTTACGTGCGTTAATCGTATGAAAGCTTCCTACCTTGCCTATCGAACCCGTGATGATACTTGAAGCTCCTAGAAGTTGACCCACCTCAACCAAACACTCATCGACACAGCCGCTTAATTGAATAGCCTGCTCCTCTAAAACCGCGTCAATCCTGCTTCTTTCTAAAACGTACAGATCTGGATATGCGGTAAGCTCTATTCTCAAACGATCTGATAACGTCTGGACTACACTAGCACTTACACTGTTCGCGGTGAAATCAAAAACGGCTACGGTTTCAATAT
>CAJWTA010000066.1 GCA_913046805.1 uncultured Fidelibacterota bacterium
AGCAAAAGTATACTGCCGTAGCATTGATTTCTTTTTATCTCGTGGAGATCTATTTTGTGATTTGACTAAATCCGTAGATACAAAAAAAATAATCAAGCTTGAGATTATTAAAAAAAGTTTTTTCATTATTTATAACGATACGATATGATACCCTCAGAAGTTCCAATCCAAAGTTTTCGAAAATCAATATTTAATTTATTAATATTAGAGAGAAAATTATAATTAAAATATTCAGGTAAATTATTCTGTTTATCAAAATGAATTAACATATCATAAGTTGCAATGAAAAAATCATTCTTATCTACAACGAAATCGACTACTTCTTTACCAGAATAGATGACTGAGCTAACACTATTTGTCCATTTTCTATTTGTTAGATTTAACTTTAATATAGATTCAGTAGTTGAAAAGTAAATATCGCTTTTGTGTTTAGCTATTGCTGAAAAACTAATCTGAGCAGAAGGGGGAACAAAAAGACTGTCTTTGTAACCAAAATCATTATAGTCATACAAAACATCGTTTTTGTGATTATATATGAATAAACCTGATTGCGTGGCAATGAAAACATCATCCCTGTGTTCAAGTAAGTCATTAATGTAAATATTTTTAAAAAGATCGGTAACATCATTTTCAATTATCTCGCTGGTCTTAATGTCAATGATTTGAATACCGTTTGGTGTGGCTATCCATAATCTATCGTTGATATTAACCATATCTTTAACAAAATTTTTACGGACTCCAGAGGTTAAATAAATTTGACGCCAAGAATCTTTTCTTTTACTATAAGTTATAATGTTTTCCTCCCCTCCGAAAAAAACCATTTTCTTATCGTTTAAAATTGAAAATATGGGCGTTTCATCAACATTGAGAATATTCCTAAAGTAAAAATGGTCAAAGATATTTCGATTAATGTCTACATAAGACAGCCCCGATGTAGAGCCATAAGATCTACCCCCAACCCAAAAAGAACCATTGCCATCAAAAGAGAATACATCTTTTGAAGATAGTCCAAATTTATAAGGCTCTAAAATTCTAATGTTTTTATTTGCAACAAAAATAGTTCCATCTTGACAACCAATTATAATTTTATTAAAACTATTTTCTGCAATTGTTGTTATTCGAACATTTTCCCCTTCTGGATTAATTAATTCATTCAAAGTAGACATCCATCCATCCATGATGGTATAATCAAACATAAGCTCTGAAAAATCTATGTAAGAAGAATTTGCGCTTGAGCTCCAACTGATATTTTTGTTTTGCATTGTCATTGTTTCTATTGGAATACCAGTACCTCCATCTAACCTAAACAGCATACCTAAAGATTCAACCCAAATATCTTTACCATCGTCTCCAAGTCTGTTTATGAAATTATTCCTTGGTATACCAATTGATTCCAAAGAAACACGTCTCCAGTCACCATAACCTGAGAAGCTATATTGTAAACCTAAGGTAGTAGCAACCCAAATCATACCATTTTTGGCATAATGGACGGCAGTTACAAAATTAGTTGATAAACCCTGAGCTATGCTTATTGGCTCCTCAAATCGATTGGTATTAATATTGAAACGTAAAACCCCAGCACCAGTAGTTCCGATAAATGCATATCTATCACCAAAAGAAATAGAATTGATAGAACCTGGTTTACCATAGAGATTCCAATCAAAAGGATTGAATCTTATGTCAGGTTGAGCAAAAATAAATTGAAGAGAAAGAACTAAATTTAATAGTAAAGAAAATTTCAAATGCATTTAGGTATTAAATCCGCATTATTTTTCAATGCGGTGACCTATTTCATTTAACATATTCATTGAAACTGGAACTACTCCAACTTCCTCGCATACCCTTCCGGCAGCAAAATTAGATAGATATGCAGATTCACTAGGTGATCCACCGGAAATATCTGACAAACAAAAGGTTGAAATGACCGTGTCTCCCGCACCAGATACATCATGAACATGTTGTGCTTTCGTAGGTATGCTGTAGTGCTGATCATCATAGAACAATGAAGCACCATCAGCACCTTTTGTTATCATAAGGATATCAGGATTGATATGATTAAAAAACGTAAATGCATCATCTTCAAAATCATTAATTTGTTTTAAATAATTACGAAATTCTGAAATATTTGGTTTAAAAAACCTAACATTGGTATATAAATCAAAATTTTTGTGCTTTGGATCAACATATATGGGTTTATTGTGACTATTGGCAATTTCGATTAACTTGGGAATTGTATGTGGATTTAACAAACCCTTGTTATAATCTTGCAATATTACTGCATCAAAATTGGAAAATTCATCAACTAGTGATTTTATTATATTATCATTAATTTTTTTGTCAAAGTCAACAGATACTTCCCTATCCATTCGAATGACGTGACGATCCTTAGATATTATTCTCGATTTGACTGTGGTTGGTCTATCATTATCTACTAAAATATGGTTTATAGATATTTTATTATCAGCAAGTTTTTCTTTTAAAATCTCACCCTCATTGTCATCACCAATAATGCCACAAACGGTAGCTTGTGCGCCAAGCTTTGCAAGATTTAAAGCAACGTTAGAAGAGCCTCCAGGACTATCGATAATATTATCAATATCAACAATGGGAACAGGTGCTTCTGGAGACATTCTTTCTGTTGTGCCGTAATAATATCTGTCAAGCATGACATCACCAATAACTAAGACGTTTTTACCACCAAATAAAGATGAAATTCTATCAAATCTATCTTGGTTTAGCATTTTTCCCTCTATAACCGGTTTTAGATCTATGTGAATTATTTTTTTTGTAACGTTGCGACCGATGTTTATTATTTTTATTAGAATTATGACTACCTGTTCTAATTTTAGAGATATGCCCATTGTCTAAATAGATTAAAACCGAACAGAAGGATCGTAGCACCTGTTCGTTAGGAGAGCCTAAAATTATTGTTGTGCCATGATCTTTGTTTATATTCACCAATTTTTTTCTAAATTTATTTTCCATTTTATTATCATAATGTAAAGCATAGTCATCTATTATTAAAACGCGCGGATCAGTTTCAATTCCAAGCGACAACATAACAGCGCTTACCTCACCTGTGCTTAATTGCTTTAAACCAGTGTTCAATATCTTATCAGTTGACAGATTGGAAAAATAATTAGATAAAACTTGAGAAGCGTTTGATTTACGAAACAGGGATTTAACTATTGAATTATATGATTTTCCGCTATTTACATAGGTTACATCTTTTGGTATTTGTGTTCTACCAAAGAAATTTCTCTTAAATGGTTCGTAATCATATAAAATTGAGCCTTTATCAGGTTTAATCGACCCAGATAAAATATTCAATAATGATGATTTCCCAGATCCAACTGGGCCAACCACACCATAAATAGTGCCTTTGTGAAACTTTAGATGACGTATATCCAGAACAGGAAGGTTCTTAACCAATCTTTGAATTTTCTTTAATTCAAGAATTAACGTTGTTTTTTTTGACATTTCACCTCCAATAAAAGAAGACGAAAGATTATTTATTCAAATTATTATCTTCCAAATATCGCTCTGCATCAATAGCAGACATACAACCAGATCCTGCAGCAGTAATTGCTTGTCGATAGGAATGGTCTTGGACATCACCACAAGCAAAAATACCGTCTGTATTAGTGGCGGTAGAATCTGTTGCAGTAATTAAATAACCATTGTTATCAGTTTTAAGCACATCGCTAAACAAATCAGTGTTGGGCTTATGGCCTATTGCCATAAAAATTCCGTCGCAGCTTTCTTCAAAGGTTTCATCACTTTCAGTTTTTTTGATAGTTGCTGCATGAACGCCCTTTTCCTGAGAGCCTAAAATATCTACAACAGATGAATTCCACATCACGCGTACTTTTGGATTATTCATAGCACGGTCAATCATGATTTTAGACGCTCTAAATTCGGACCTTCTGTGAACGATAACAACCTCAGAAGCAAACTTGGTCAAGTATGTAGCTTCTTCCATTGCAGAGTCCCCTCCACCAACAACGAGCACCTTTTTATCTTTAAAGAAAAAACCATCACACGTTGCGCAGGCTGAGACACCAAAACCCATAAGCTTCTTTTCGTTTTCAAGGCCGAGCATTTTAGCTGTTGCTCCAGTTGCAATAATAATGGATTCAGCCTTGTACATCTTTTCCCCCACCCAAACAGAGTAAGGCTGCTTACTAAAATCAACTTTGGTAACATGCTCAAAATAGCATTCAGCGCCGAATCTTTCAGCTTGTTTGCGAAAAAGATCCATTAATTCAGGACCCATAATTCCATCAGGAAAACCCGGAAAATTTTCAACATCAGTTGTAATAGTTAGCTGACCACCAGGCTGGCTTCCTTCAAAAACTAATGGTTCTAAATTAGCTCTGGCAGTGTACAATGCCGCTGTTAGACCTGCGGGTCCAGATCCAATAATAATAACCTTTCGATTCATTCTATTTAATATTAATAGTTAATTAAACAACCGTATCTAAGATAGCAGTTATTTTTTCTTTGGGAACAGCACCAACAATTTGATTTACCACTGCTCCATTTTTAAAAATAAGCAAAGTTGGAATACTTCTTACCCCATATTCACTAGCGACCATATTATGATCATCAACGTTTACTTTGCCAAACTTAATCTTTCCCTCGTAATCCTTAGCTAGCTCCTCAACAACAGGGGCAATAACTTTACAAGGTCCACACCATTCCGCCCAAAAATCAACCAAAACCGGTGTATCGGATTCTACAACTTCAGATTTAAAATCATTTGTAGAATACTCTTTTACATTATCAGTCATAATTGAACTCCAAAAATTATAAAATGGATTAAAAATAGGATAAAAATGTAGCCCCTTGATAGTATGCTAGTAAATATCTAAAAAAAATATTTCAGAATTAATTCATTTTTGAATGAATTCAACGCTTAACGCCTCACCATCAATATCATCAGGATATTTCAGATCTAAAATTTTGGCAATAGTGGCTGGTATATCTACGGTTCTAACCTTTGAGGATATTATTTTTGCGGCAGTGCTACTTTTTGACATGATAAACGGCACATGAGAATCGTAGTCATAATGCGACCCGTGACTTGAGCCATAATCACTTTTCCAAAGCCAATTTTCTTTCAAAATCACATAAACATTGGGACTTTTATCAGGATGAATCATATTCTTAAGTCTATTGTTTAAATCATTTGGTGGCAAACTTAAAATATCTTCCTGACTTAAAGCCTCTCTCACTCCTTCTATATTTTTGACTGTATTTTTTATGATTTTAATGGCTATTTCTTTTTCTTCAATGGACAATTCTTTATTAAAGTAAAAAGCGTCTCCATATTGAACGACATTTCCCATGCCAATTACTTGGTTGATTTTTTCTAAAATTTCAGAATAAGTTTTTTTTCTTTCGAGCCGAGGAATGCGCCCCGAGCTAATGTTCTGAGACTGCAGGTATTCCGGTAATTCCATCACGCCATGATCACCTGTTAAAATGAAAAGAACGTCATTTAAACCTACCTCTTTTTCAATGTAATCAATTAAATGCATCAAATTTTTATCTGATCTCAAATAATTATCAAGCTGTTCAACTGATCTTGGGCCAAAATGATGCCCTACGCCGTCTGTAGCAGAGAGACCTAAAAACAAAATGTCAGGATGGATATCTTTCCCTAGCTTGAATCTTGATACAGACTTTATGGCTAGGTCTATTAAAGACCTATCGCCTTGCGGATATTCATAAAAACCATTTAAAAGGGAATTTAAAGACATTTCACCAAAGTTAAGGGGAAGAGTGGATTTTGCACCTTTTTTTCTAGAAACTATCTTTTCGCCTTTAAAATCATCGGCTCTAGCATAATCCAAATAAACTTGAGGGTCTTTTAAGCGAGACCAGATACTATCTTTGTAGGAAGGGACATTTAAATTTTTATTAAAATCACTTACCCATACCGGTAATGCGGGTAGATAATATGTTGATGAAGTATAGCCGCCGTCTTTATCATACCACAAAGCAAGGTCAGGATCTCTTCCAGCCATAAGGATAGATCCTCTATCTTTACCAGATAATGAAACGACCTTAGATTTTGGATAAGTGTCTTTTAACCAATCCGCCAATGAGGAGAAATTGATATTTTTAAATGATCTGCCTATTTCCTTGCCAGAAAAATTAACAGAACTAGTATCCTCAACGACATTTACAGCTCTTTTCAAGCCTCTATCGTACCAATCGTTACTAACTATTCCACCTCTACCAGGATACACACTCGTAGATAGCGCAAAATGTCCATTACCCGTATT
>CAJWTA010000067.1 GCA_913046805.1 uncultured Fidelibacterota bacterium
CCTGATTGACATCTTGTTCGCTTATGGTATTGGGATTACCTGAATTCGGGAATGTTCCCACAGGATGATTTGGAATACCGTTTCCTTTTAAAATCCTATTAGATCCGTCTGATGACCAAGCGTATCTACTATAGGCTTTTACCGATTCATCACCGTTATAAATTACTTCTGATATATTGGTCATTATATTTTTGGTAGTATAGGAACCACCCCCACACAATAGCTCATCAGCGTTGTTATCTGTAGGCTCATCGCAGCCGATGACAAATATTAGAGCCGAATATAATAAAAATTTGATTTTTTTTAACATTTTTTTCCTTGCACTAAACTTTGTCTTTTTTAAAATCTAATTATAAAAATTAAAAGTATTTATGGTATTAACGTATTGTAAATACTTTTGAGTGACTCTTTGACCTCTGGAGGGTATATGGATAATTCTTTATTAATTTTTTGAGTTCTCAATCCGCTTTTTAATGGTCTCGGGGCTATTTGATTTAAATCGGATGTTAAAACTGGTTTGATCAAACTAGAATCAAGGTCAAACACACTTGCAATTGTCTTTGCAAATTCAAATCGCGACATAATACCTCTATCAGCATAGTGGTATAAACCAGAGGTTTGTGACCATGCAATCTTATTAATAAAATCGGAGAGTGAATTGGTTGAAGTTGGGTTATTCCATTGATCGCTAACAACGTTAATCGCTTTTGAATCTTTTAACGATTCGACCACCCATTTTAAAAAACTAGCTTTAGTTGCAGGTGCATAGCTGTACAATACATTCGCTCGAACGATCGTGTGAGAAATATTGCTATTTAATAAATATTTTTCTGCGGCAAGTTTGGATTTTCCGTATACAGAAATTGGATCCACTGGGTCATCTTCAAGATAGGGACCTTCTTTACCATTAAATACATAATCAGTAGAGATCTGAATAAAGTGTCCATCAAAGCCATCGCATAGATGTACAACGCCATCATGATTGACTTTATGTGCACGCTCAGGATTTTCTTCGCATCCATCAACATTGGTCATAGCAGCTAAGTTCAATATGATGTCAGGTGTATGCTTATCCAGAAAATCTTTCACGCTCTTTTCAGATGCTATATCAAGCTTTATACCTTCATCATCTGCACGTATACCCGTTTTAATCACATGAAAATTTGCATTTAGTAGATCTGAGCAAGCTTCACCAAGTTGTCCAAATGCTCCAGTTATAAGTATGCGCTTCATTCGACTTTTATATTAGAGGTATAAAAGGTTTTAGCAACAATATCTACTTGTTTGAGAAGTAAAAATTTATCTCGACCAGGATGGAAGATCATTGTGTGAACAAAATAGGTTCTATCACTTGTTTCATCATAAAATAAATGCGATATAAATGGACCGCCTTGTGCCTCCTCGATGCTCTCCCATAGACCCGATATTTTCCAAGATCCAAAATCATTAAAAGTTGATGGCTCGACCTTAAACTTATAATCGGTATAGCGAATATCTTCAAAGTATTTCAACGGAAATTGTCTTGCATAGGAAACGACAGACAGCGAATCAGAAAATAATAATCCATCTTTCCATTGAACTGCAAGCCATCTAAATGGTAAGTCTCTACCGATCCAAAAAATTTGTTGTTCAGCGCTATCTCTAATTACCTCATAGCCCCACGGTATTTTAATTGCCCAGCCGTATTTTGAATAAATATTTTCTTCTAGCTCTTTTTGAAGCGTAGACTCCTCAAATAAAAACTCACTTTGTCTTTTTTCAAAGAGCAGGTCAAATTGTTTTTTAAGCCACGGTCCTTGGTTAATCGATAATTCATTGACCTTATCAAAGGAAGGTCCATTTATTATCAAATAATTTTGATCGCGTGCAAATATATCTTTTGAAAAAATTAGATGATTGTCACCTTCCATAGTGGAGATGTATTGTTCATCAGACAGCACATTTTTTATTAATCTCGATCCATCGTTTGAAGGAGAATCCCCAATACCAGCCAAAATGACGTTGACGTAATCTTTCACATCATGGAAGCGTTCTGGCTCTACCCATATTAACTTATAATAAGGTTCTGCTTGAGGAGTATATAATGTATCTGAGAGAATATTGGATAAAATAGAGGCAATTTTCGGCTTATCAATTTTTGAGCTTATAATAACGATTTCATTGTCCCCTCCTTGCGCAACGGGCTTGGTTTTTTCGCAAGAAAAAATGATAAATGGTAATATTAAAAACAGACGCTTAAGCATGATAAAATTATTTAATAATTAAATGTAAATACTTTCTATTGCAGTTTATAAACGGGTATTAAATTTAATATGAAGCTTTGCTTCCCGTGGTCCCTCCAGTGGAAAACCTAGCGACACGTCATAGTAGAACTTACCATCAAAAATACTCACACCAAATCCAGAAGTCGGGGAAATATCAACATCCTTAGCAAATACATTATCAAAAAATATTAAGAATTGAGAGCGATATAAATCTCCAAAAATTAATTCTACGGATTGAAGCGTCATCCACTGGGCAAGGAATTGATTCTCATTATATCCCCGGATTGAATTAGAACCACCAAATTTTATTGATTTGGATTGAATGGATTCTCTATCGCGAACTTCATTAATTGCACCTATAAATTTAAAATGAAGCAATGACGAGCGATAGGATTTATAGGAACCAAATTCAAAATTAGTATTTACTTCAATACTTCTTCCTTGGTTATCTTTATATTTCCCTACGTCCGAGTCTACAAAGAGATAATTACCAGAGTAAGGCAGCCATCTGGAATTTCTTCTGTCTCTTTGCAAAGCAATAGATGCTGATCGGGTAGTGGATTTGTTGGAGATATCCATATTATTTGACGACAGAATCTTACTTCCAATTTTCAGCTTTCCAAATCTTCCTATCGATGTAAAATAAGCTGCAAGGGATTCATTTACATATGAATTTTCAAAAAATTCTTGATCGTAAACCGTAGAAAATCCAAATGGTAATTTCGGAAACACTGGATACTCAGCATTAAAATTGAGCGATCTGTATATAGATGATGGCTGCCTCCATAGCAAACCAAAAGATGAGCCATCTTTGAAAAGGTTTTCAAGCTGAAGATCTAGCTCACCGCTTAACTTCCAATTACCATCTCGATCTTTATTAGATCCCATGATTCCACCAATATGACTTTTAAAGTCGGTTTTTAAATCTACAACCGCTGCAATATGGTTGGTACCGTAACGCGCAAAACTTAGAGTTGATTTTGAAGAAATGAATAGATAGTTATCTAATACCTCCTGAAATCTTTTTTGGGCAATCCTACTATTCTCTAAGCGGTTTAGTGGTTTAAATATGATGCGTAAAGTTGAAAATTGCAACACGCTATCTCCAACAATAACAATTGAATCGACTGCATTATTCCCAGTTATTAATTTGTATTGATTGCTACTTTCTTTTTGATAATAGTCTCCCCACCTTCCACTCTCAATGAGACTATCTATCAAGGTGTTCGATGTTTGTGCATTAATAACTAATTGGGTGAGCAGGATAAAGAAATTAAAAATACGCACGCAATCTACTTTAATAAAATCATCTTCCTTGTTTTAACGAAGTCTTCTGATATCATTTGGTATAGATAAACACCAGCGCTCAAAGGCTGACCAATCTGGTTCGTAGCGTTCCAAGTAATCGTGTGCGTTCCCCCAGGTGAATTTGGTAAAGAAAATACTTTAACTTTCTGCCCTAAAATATTATAAATAAATATATTTACATCAATTTTGTAAGGTAAATCAAAACGTATTTGAGTCGTTGGATTAAATGGGTTCGGATAGTTCCCATGCAAAGCAAAGTCGCTTGGAATTGTGTTGTCCTCTACATCAAGATACTCGTAACGATTTACATACAACACTCGATCCTCACCACCTATCTTTAATGAATCGGTACCATCATGCGCCCAAACTGAAAATCTAATCGTTACGTTATTTCCTGGTACGTTACGAAAGGCTTCTTCAGCAATCTCTTGGTATAGCATAGGGAACGATAGACCGGTGGTATCTTCTACCTCTTCTATAGGATATCGGCCAATATTAGCATAAATAATATAATCAATAGTGTCCTGGTCAAAATCTGCACTTTCAGTCCATTCTAATATGTAACTATCAAAGATATTGAGTTGAGTTATATTAATACTATCAACCGCAGTGCTAACCCATTCAAATTCCTGAGGAGGGTCTTGAGTGGGCGTAACCTTTACGTTAAAACGAGTGGTGTCGTTGGGAAGCGGAAGATCAATCCAATCTGCTACAAAGTCTACCATTAGATCTCCGTTCCAATTTTCAGGAAAATCTATCAAAAGTGTATCTGCTAAAACCGATGCGGTCACCGAATTATCAGATAGAACTGGTAGTAGATTGACATACGGGCGAAGAATGGGCATTAAACTAAAATCGAAAACAACGCTGAAATCCTGATCTTCAATTATTTGGACATCATCGATATCAGCCAACAAATTACTGTTAACTCCCAACACTAGTCCATTGCCCAATTGTTGCGCAAAAATATCTGATGATAGATTGTTACCCCTGTCTTGTTGCCAGACCACTGTAATTCCTCCTATCTTATCGTGACTAGCACTATAAGCACCAGGCGTGCTTCTTCCAGCTGCTCCGGACTTATCATGAACGATGGTTTCAGGGGTAGTAGAATCGATCTGTCCAGAGGTATTTACGAAAATCTTACGGGTCAAAAGATCTCCCTCTTTACCGATCCAAGTAACAAAAGCTTCTTTATCTAATAGCGTCACATCCAAATCGTGAATTTGGCGTGCATTTGGATTGAGCGATGCTACATTTGTAGAAACGGTAAACAAATTACCTAAAGCGCCATCTGCTTTATCCAGATATTTTGCGAAAAGTCCGTATTTATTGGCTGATGTATCGTAGTCATAAAATGCAATGAATAATCCTCTATCCTTGGTGAGTGAGTTCGGGACACCAATTCTCGGGTAAACATAGGAAGCTGTTGAGGAAAACACCTCTACAGGGCTCTGATGTGTAAGAACAAGACTGTTGTTAATAAGATTGATGTGCTGCATTACGATCTTGTTTGAGGAATTTCTCCAAACTACATATAAACCTACCATTCCATCAAAGGCAGCGTCCATCTCCCAATTGTTCTTATTGTAAAGATTACCAAGACCCAACCCTGAAGGATAGCTCATTCCTTCAGTAAAGTTACCTTGCGCGTCTACGTAATTGATCCTGAGAGAATTGTCAGAAGTAGTATTTTGAGAAAAAAGAATGAAGGCACCACCTAAAGGGCCTGCTACAACTTTTGTATCCAAGACATCATTGCCATTGGTATTTCGAGGTGCTGCGAGCTTGCCATCATTGCCCCAAGCTTTGACTCCTGAAGAGATTTTTTGAACAAAGGCGTTACCATAGTCGGTAGCGTTGTTTCCTGCGCAGGATGAGGTCGTAAACGAAACGATCGCGTTATCACGATCGACGACTGCAAGTGATCCGTTTTTTCTATCGCACTCAAAGCCTGATAGCACCAGACCATTATTATCAAAAACCATTCCATTTGGATCAAGGGTAGAATTGACGTGCTGCAAACGTAATTCATCGCGGTTATCGGTGATTTGCTCCCAAAGAACAAAAACGCCATGCTCGCTATCGCTTTCGAGTGCCTCTAAATTACCTGCAGCACTGGAGCTGTGCTGATTCGATAGGGTATAATTTTCAAAAACGTTACCTGAGAAATCTAGTCTCTTGATTCTATAATCATAGCTTGGAGTGTTTCTTCTATCACCCCAAGCAATATACGTTGAACCATCTATAGCTACCTCCACCAAAGGACTCAACTGAGATTGGCTCGCCGATTCAATAAGGGTGTTTTGCGAGGAATCGCTTGACCATTGGGCGAAAACAAAAGATACTGCAAAAATTAATTTGGTAACATTTTTTAACATATACACTCCTAAGCTTATCAAAAATTTAAATTAAAACTGAACTACGAAAGAAATAATTTGTTGTCCATAAAAATATGCCGTTATTGCCCCGAAAGATAAAAATGGAGCAAAGGGAATTATTCTTTCTGATTTTCTCTTTGAGACAATCAAGTATACACCTACCAAAGAAGCCGATATAAAGCTTATATACAGCGCTATCACAGCGAGCTTAAGGCTAAGCATAAAACCTAAAACTACAGCAAGCTTTGCGTCGCCTATACCCATTGCCTCTCTTTTATAGATCTTTCCTCCAACCCACCTCAACACCG
>CAJWTA010000068.1 GCA_913046805.1 uncultured Fidelibacterota bacterium
GGTTCAGGCGATAATCCGAGGTAAGGGGGATGCGGAGTCCCACATTGATGCCATTCCCGTCGAATTCACCCACAATATCTATACCACCCCATTTGTCAAGAAAGGGGGTATTAAAAATTGTTCCAAAAAAAACGCCCGCATTTGTACTTGCGGGTTCAGTTGCCAATGAATCAATAGCCTTGACAGTATCTATAGCGCCAAAGCCACCAGTTCCAAAACCAATAAATGTGTTAAAAGTATAATTATTTATCTCTGACTCGCTACTAACAATCCCAAAAAAAGATAATTCTGCAGGGTCTAGATTTAAACCTGCTTTGTTATTTTCAAATATTATATCTTGTAGACCCAAAGAAAATGAAATATTATCACGTACCAAAACGCGCTTTTGTAAGTGGAAACCAAATTCTACAGGCGCTTTATAGGTTGATACTTCAAGATTCGCTAGTCTCGTAGTGTCGCCACCTGTTGCAGTGGAAACTCCCCAGCTCCAACCATTGGTAAAATCCATTGAATAATAAGCACCTGTTGCAGTATTGAAAGGAGCAAGATTATGGATCTCTGTTCCAGTTCCAGCCGTAAAAAAATAGGGAGAAGGTGCGATTGATGTAAATGGAATCTTCATCATGGGTCCAGGTCTAAGATAAACAACTCTTGTGCCAGCATAGATGAAAATCTGTAAAAAAATAAATACTGCTATTACTGAAATTTTTCTCATTACTGCCTTGTACTATTTTTGTTTATTTCCATTTGAGCTAGGCGCATATATTCACTTTTAGGATGAAAAGCAACGATATCGTGAAACGCTGCTTCGGCCAAATCGTTTTGACCCATTTTTTTGTGAAGCAAGCCCATCTGAATTAATGCATCATCAATTCTAGTTTTGCCAACTGCGGTAAGCTTGTTTAGGAGACCAAATGCTTCCTTATACTGACCAGTTTGCTGATATGAGTCAGCCATCCAATACATAATATCTTCAAATTTATTCTTAGGGGCATTTTCAAAATTCAACATACCGAATTTTTCTAATGCTGAGCCGTAGTCTTCGTTCTGGTAGGCAAAAACACCTGACATGAACAAAGATTGATCAAATACATTATCTTTATTGGAGGATATATTTAGCACAGAGATATTTATCTGGTTTGAATCGGTGGTTTTAGCATCCATTGTTTCAAACTGTTTTTTTGAGGCAGCAAAATCGATTTGCTGTTTGGTGAGTTTGCTTGAAACATCTGCAAGCATGGCTTGAAGATTATCATTTTTTTCTCTGATAGACACTATCTCGTCTTGAAATGATTTTTCTAACTGTTGTATGCGGTTGTTCAAGCGATCCAACGTATTAATTAATTCTTCGCTTGAAGCCATATAAACAGATCCACTTTCAACTTTTTTTACTTTAAAAGCAACTTCTTCAGAAGGCTTATCAATAGTTCTAGAAATTTTTTCCGACCCACTGGAAGGTTCAATTGCAATACCTAGGTCAAGAAAGAATATTTCTGATGCAGGTGCTGATTGAGCTCTCACAATGTTTTCACTAGAAAAAGCCGCGATAGCTAAAAACGAATAGAATACAATTAACCTACGTTTATTCATATCAACAATTACTCGTATTCTTCCCAATCAACCACATACGAATATCCAATGAAAGACCCAAAGTCGTGCGGAACATACAATTCAAAGGCACCCGTCGCCCCAGGAAGGAGTGTGGCATCCGTGGTGATTCCAGAATCAAATGTATGATATCCACCTCTGATAAAAGTGGTTAGAGTTTTTGTTTCACCACTCCAATTCTTCCTAAAAACGAAATCAACCTTTACGAAGTCAGCACGACGTCCACCAATATTTTTCAATTCTCCATTGAATACAATGTTACCTTGCGCATCTTTCTTTTCGCTAATGTTTCCCATTAATACGCAGTTGGCAGAATACTTGCCAGTTTGATCTCTGTCAGGAGAGGTATATTTAGGCTCAGCAAGTTTTGGCATTGGTGGTGGTGTATAGCTGTCTCTTACTTGTTCGGGCACATATTCTGCCTGTTCTTCCGTTACAACGTTATCAACTATGCGAACAATTTCTTTTCTATTTATAATTAGATACCCGACCAATGTTTCTACTTTTAAAGATGACTCGTCCTGATAAACTATTTTTCCAAAGACCGTTGAACCGTTCTTCATAATAATCTCTTTAGAATAGATAGCCAGCGGATTTACCCACATTTTACTTAATGCCTTAAGGTTTTCTAATTCTTCATTTAAATATTTGAGCTCTGCTGTCATTTTTTTGATCTCAAAACTCAGCTCATTTAGAATGTAGTCTTTACCTGGATCAGGAACAAAATTTTCTTGGGATTGATTTGCTGGCAGGGAATCAGGTGAAGAGGAATTTTCAGCCAACATTGGTGATGAATTTTCACCAGAATCATTACTAAGAGTTGGATCATATTGCGCGTTATCAGTTGGGGGTGACTCAGTTTCACTAGAGCCATTCGACTCAGCCAGTAGCTGTAGGTCGCCGAGCTTAAGATTGCTATCTGTAATTTCTGCCTGAGCGGTTAATTTTCCGAATTCACCCGCATCAATGCTAAGACTGTAACTTCCCGGTGAAACCTTTTTAAATTTAAAAGCACCTCTACGAGATGTTTCTTCTCTTTTGACTTCCGTGCCATCTCCAGTTAACAGGACAACGATTGTCTTTGCAACCTTGTCCCCATTGACACCAATGATGGTACCAGAAATATCCCTTGGCTTTTGCGCAACTAGAGTAGTCGTAAAAATAGCTACAACTATCCCAATAATAGTGTTTTTCAAATTAAATATGTTTGCCATTTATCTTTACCTCGGATTGTTTGGCGTTCATTGAGATTGCTCAATGAGATTGCAAAGTTATATAATCACTTATGCTTTAAACAAGTTAAAAATTAAAACCAAAAAAAACTCTATTTCCAAAAATCTTCGTATGTTTTTTTTCTTTTGAGTAAAGCCTTTATCGATCGTGACGCCTCCACTCTCATATCGTCAGTAAGATACAACTCTAGAGACTTATTATAAGATTCAAGAGAAAGTTCAAAATCCATTTCGTCTTTCTTTTCATAAGCCTTGCCCATCCAATAATATGGTTCACCTAAAGTATCGATATAGGTAGATGCTCTTGAAAAAGATTGTATCGCGTCCCACTGACCATTCTTATAGTCTTTTTTGTGACTTTTCAATCCCTCATGTATAAGGAGTTGATAATTTGCTACTGGATTTTTAGGATCAATTTTTAAAATTTCACTGTAAAGCATCATGTCGTTTTTTTTATTAGCGTACCTTATTTTTTCTGAAACAATGGATTGTAAAAGCCCAGCGTCATTTGGATAAAGAGATAAAAGAGAGTCGCTACTAAAGAGAAGCTCTTCATTGGAAAAATCATTTTCTTTGGTTGGATTTATGCATCCTATAATTGAAAAAACAATCAAGGTAATTGTAGAGATATAAAATTTATTTTGCATATGGTTAAATATTATTCAAGTGTTGTTATAGCCATATATAGGTTATTGCACCATTCTTTCTTTCAAGGTCAGGGTCGTTTGGTGATCCGCAATCTGCTCTCATGTTTGAAGCCAACGGATTAAACAATGAATAGTCTTCACCGTATATGACTCCTTGAAATCTGCCCTCTTGATAATCGCACCATTCCCTAACACCTTTTTTTAAGGCACCTGTTCCATGACCGTGAATGATTTTGATCGCCTTAACATCTCCGGAAAATATGCTATCACTAACTGCTATTTCTAGCTCTGTTATTGCACGGTCGATTGAATATCCTTGGTGACCGATATCAATAACTTTAAATTCCTTATTCATTTTTATCAATTAAAAATAAAATTTTTAAACAATTAAATACGGACAAAAATATGGAATATATAACGCTAGGCAAAACCCAAAGTTCAGTTTCAAGAATTAGTTTGGGAACTTGGGCCTATGGAGGCGCAAACACATCCGGAAGCCAATCCGTTGGTTGGGCAGACCAAGCAGACCTTGATAGTAAAAAAGCTCTTTTGAAATCTTTCGATGTTGGCATTAACCATTGGGATACTGCCGATGTATATGGGGATGGCAGGTCTGAAAGTATAATAGGAAGTATGTGGAATCAACTATCTAGAGATGAAATATTTCTAGCAACAAAAGTTGGTTGGGATATGGGTGAGTATGGCCATTGGTATCATCCTGAAAAAATGGTTGAAAATATGGAACGTTCTATTAAAAATCTAAAAACGGATTGCGTAGACCTTATGTATTTGCATCATTGTAATTTTGGTAAAAACGGCCAGTATTTTGATGAGGCAATGGATGTTCTTTTAAAATTCAAGCAAGATGGAAAGACAAAATTTATAGGACTTTCAGATTGGTCGGATGAAAAGATTATGCAGTACATTCATAAAGTTAATCCAGATGTTGTTCAGCCCTACAGGAACGTTATGGATAGTAGCTATGAGGTATCTGGATTGAGAGATTATATAGATTCAAACAATGTCGGTGTATGTTTCTTTTCACCAATCAAACATGGATTGTTAACTGGCAAATACAAAAGCCCTCCAAAGTTTAAAGAAGGAGATTATCGTAGAAACGTTGAAGCGTTTAACAGTCAAGAAATTATTGATCGGCTTCTAGAAAATAAACTCGCACTAGAGAAAAAATTTAATAAACATTCCCAGCCAGTTATGCATGGATTGATAGCGCCATTACTAGATGATGCGCCTACAGGTTGTGTTCTTTTGGGACAGAGAAATGAGGATCAGGTCGTTAAAGCGTCTCAGCTTGGCGAGAGCATATCAAAGGAAGATGCAGAATGGGTAAGAAAACTATATAGAATTTAGTTTTTATCCTCCACAATCTTTTTGTATTCAGAGATGATTTGTTTCTCAATTGGGTAATCTGAGTAAACCGCTTTTAGATCATCTTCAACTTTATCTAAAGCTTCCTGAACTTTCTCGTAGGATTTAGTTAGATATTTTTCATCTCCAAGCAATTTGTACAACCGGAAAAATAGCTCCTCTGAAAAATCCTCAGAATTACTCTCCTTTTCTTTAATCAAATCACGAACAACTTGAAGATCAAATTCTTTTCCAAGCTCATTTAAAGTTAAATATTGAAAAGTTGTCATTTCTAGCTTACCCCAAACTATGTTATGTTTTTTTCTTTCTTCAAAAACACGCTTCCATATTTTTTCTGAATCAGTAAAATTTCTTTGAGAAAAAAGAATAGACCCCATGCCAGCTAAATCCCAAACTGCACCTCTACTATCCTTTGGTCTTTGCTTTAAATTTGACTCGAAAGTTTTATAACCCTCATCAAACGAACCCATATAATATTGCGTCCACCCAAGATTGTTAGTCATATTAATCACTCTATTTTTTTCACCGAGTTTTTTTCGGATATCAATAGCTAGCTTATAATTCTTTACGGCCTCTGATAAGTTACCAGAGCTTTGATAGTTCCAACCAATATTTTGAAGATTCAGCGCTTGACCCCTGCTGTTATCAAGCTCTTTCATAATTACTAATGCTTGATTTAGAATATTAATAGCCTCTGAATATTCCTCGCGTCTTTGATGAATCAAAGAAATATTGTTCATCGCTGCGGCCATGCTCCATTTTTCATCAAGGGACTTACCTATATCTAAAAAACGAGTGAAATAATCTAATGCTTCGTCGAGTTTTCCCTCTTGCCACTTGGTGTTTCCAAAGGCGTTATACGTTTTCCCAAGTAAATTTTTATTATTGAGTTCTTTAGCTATCTGCTCCGCTTGTTTATAAAGTTCGTAAGCTTTTTCGTAGTCTTTATCATCTGCATGGTAATAGCCAACCATCCGCAATCCTTCACCAACCTCTTCTTTATTGCCAATTTCCTTGGCTTTTTCAAGAGTTTCGTAGTGAATCTCTTTAGCTTTTTTCATTTTTTTCTCGTCGCCAGATTGCCAGTAAATGCCACCAATAAGCCTGTTGGCAGCTATAAGCCTGTTGTCAATTTCAACCGCTTTTTTTAGTAGACCCAAAGCAACCTCAGTTTCACTTGCTGATTTGGTTTTTTCCCAAGTGTATTTTCCTTTTAAGTAAAATTCATAGGCTTCTGGGTTGATAGATATGGATTTTTCTTCTTTTCGGTCGACCTCTATTTTTAGAGTTTCAAGGATATTTGATGAAAGATCATCTTTAATAGTTGTGAGTTCTTCCCATTGTGTTTGCCA
>CAJWTA010000069.1 GCA_913046805.1 uncultured Fidelibacterota bacterium
TCTTGGCTTATAGCAGTATATGCCATAGATACAGCAGGCTCCAAAGCTTTTAAAGTAAATGTCATATCACCAAAATCTATAATGCTTTTAATCTTTCCATTGGATCCAATAATAACATTATGATCATTACCGTCATTATGGATAATGCTCTTGGACAATTTACCCAAATGAGGGTGCACTCTATCTTTGTATGTATTTATAAAGAACTGTATTAGGGATTTATCTGATTTGCTGTATTTGAGCTGATGGCTTAAAGTATCTATTTGAGCTGCATCCCAAATGAACTCTCTCTCTGAAGCATTGTGACTAAAAGATTCTAAAGCTCGGTCTAAGTTTCCTAAAAATTCTCCTACGGAAAATAACATCTTATTGTTTTGCTTCACGTCTTTGAGAAAATCTCCTTCAATGTATGTTAGGAGCCTAACAAGATATTTATTATTCCCATCCTCTATAATCAGTATTTCTTTATTTTGATTTGATGAAAGTGGGGTTGGCAGCTCAAAATCATCATTTTGAGATGAAATATGTCGAATAGCCATATTTTGCATTTCTAAAATGTTTTTATCTTCAGATGAATTAGCGATCTTCATGACAAAAAGTCCGTCAGGAGATGTAATTTTAAAATTCAAATCTCGATCACTTGAAAGCCTATCTAGTGATCCAGAAATCCCGTAATATTTATACAAGAACTCTTGAGCTATTTCATTTCTGATTTGCGGAGGTGCGGTATTAAAAATATCTGACAAAACTAATTTGATTCACAATTTTCTCGGTAAAAAAAAATAAAGAGGCACACCAAAAATAATCGCAAGAACACCTTTGACAGGACCGAGATTCTCAGCGATCAAGCCCGATTCTTGCAACCAAGATAATATGGCGAACATGATTCCAAAGGAAGATAGAAAAAGCCAGATGATTTTTTTCATGAATGCATTAAGGATTCAATATCATTTACTGTTTTTGGTATGTAGGGACCCAACATGCGATGACTGTCATGTGTGATGAGAATATTATCTTCAATTCGAATCCCTCCAAAATTTCTAAATTTTTCAAGAGCGCTATAATTAATAAAATTAGAATGCTTTTTATTTGCTCGCCACTGATCAATTAAGTGGGAAATAAAATATATTCCTGGTTCTACGGTTAAAACAAAACCGGGAACAAGCTCTTTGGAAAGTCGCAAATATGCTAACCCAAATTGATCGCTTCTTTCAATTTCACTATCATAGCCAACAAGATCTTCACCAAGACCTTCCATATCATGGACATCTAATCCGAGCATGTGCCCAAGACCATGGGGGAAAAAAAGAGCATGCGCTCCCTCTGCTACAGCGCTTGCAGGATCGCCAGACATAATACCTATTCCAATTAATCCTTCAACGGCTTTCTTTGCAGAAGCCAGATGAGCTTCTTTGTAGGAGATTCCAGGCTTGCAAAGGTCAAGTGCAACATCTTGCATTTCATGCACTAGGTTGTAGATTTCTTTTTGAATTTGAGAAAAAGATCCGCTAACCGGAAAAGTTCTCGTGATGTCGCTTGCATAATACATTGGAGATTCTGAGCCGGAATCATTTAATGCTAACTGTCCCGTCTCCATTGTGTTTGTGTAGTTATTATTGTGTAAAATTTCTCCATTAACAGTGAAGATTACCGGGTACGCCATTCTTCTTCCTCTTTCAAGGGCATAACCCTCTATCTTCCCTACAATGGACTGTTCGGTCTCACCATGACGAGTGCATTTCATAGCAATTTTATGCATCTCAGCCGTTACATCTAAAGCTAGCTCAATTTCTGCGATCTCCTCCTTTGATTTAATTGATCGCTGCCTAATGACATTTAAAATCAATTCTTTTGAGGAAGAATGCTTTTGAGAGCTAATGATTGATCGCAAAAAAGATTTTTGATCTTCGCGGTAAGAAGGCAAAGTATGTACTTTGTTTTTATTAGATAGGTATTGGCTTAAATAAGAGGTTTTCTCAACATAGTCAATTCCAGATAATTCCGACATTTCTTTAACCGTGATTCTTTCGCCTTCCCATACAATGTCGTCGACATCAAGGTCGTCACCAAACAATGTGGTCTCACCGCTAGACACATCAATCGCTAAATTCAAATTTGGGTGATCTAAACCGCTGTAATATAAAAAATTACTATCCTGACGAAATCTTAAAGTGTTTGACGGGTAATTCATTGGAATCGGCATATTACCCAATAAAAGAATTACTCCTTCACTAATTTGATTGCAGAGCTCTTTTCTTCTGTTAGAGTAAATATCCTTATTAAACATTGTTAGCTATCCTCTTAAAAATTTTGTTCCTAAAATTATTAAAATATCCATCGGTACCTATAGAGATTATAAACTACATATATAATGACAAATGAATACATAAAAAAGATGAATAAAAGTACCCATTTGCTCGATAATTTTTTATTTTCATTCATTGTTAAAATTAATTCATAATCCTACTTACTTAGGCTTATTTTTGAATAAGGATTACAACCTAAATTTATAATAAATTTCATTGAATTATGCATCCATTAAGAGACATCATTAAAGATAAAAATCTTTTATCAAACATTGCTGATCTGCATGGAACGCCCTCCTATATTTACGATAAACATAGGATCAAGGAAAATGTTACAAGGCTTAGCAATGCTCTTTCTAAAAACTTTGAAAACTTTCATATTTGTTATGCAATAAAATCCAATAGCAACCCTCACTTAATCCGTGTAATGCATGAATCATTTCCAAGTATCGGAGGAGACTGTTCAAGTCCGGGTGAAATTTATGCAGCTGAACTCTCTGGTATAGATCCATCAAAATGTATCTACACTGGAAACTACGAGTCTCAATCGGATTTAATTGAAGCTTTGAATAAAGGATGCAATATAAATCTTGACGATATCACCTCATTAGACAGACTAAAAAATATTGGCTTGCCGGAGCGAATTTCATTTAGAATGAATCCTGGCTTTGGGGGAGGTTCCTATTCTGGAATAATCACGGGTGGTAGAGATGCCAAGTTCGGAATACCCGCTGAAAAAATCGTTAAAGCTTACAGAAATGCTATGGATCTCGGAATTAAGCGATTTGGCTTGCAGTGTATGTGTGGATCTGGAAATTTAGACGAAAAATTTTTTACAGAAGTTCTTTCTGCGATACTGAGTAATGCTGTACGAATTGAAAAAGAACTTAAAATAAATTTTGAATACATCAGTATGGGTGGAGGTTTTGGCATACCCTATCAGGATGACCAAATAGCTTTAAATTTTGATAGAATGTTTAAAAATTTATCTGAAATTTATTATGAAACTTACCCTGATAAACAATCCGCACCATCACTCTGGCTTGAACCTGGTAAATCAATAATTGCTGACACTGGATTTATTATTTCCAGAGTAACTGGCTTAAAGGAGAGTTATAAAAATTTTGTGGGTATTGATGCAGGCATGGAAACGTTGATGCGACCTGCGTTGTATGGAGCCAAACATCGAATGTATAAAGTTGGGGATCACGGAAATGATGATATAACGGTAGACTTCACTGGACAGATTTGCGAAAATACAGATAGAATAGCCACTGACCGAAAATTTCCCACTTTATCTCAAGGAGATTTGGTTGCAATTATGGATGCTGGAGCATACGGATATTCAATGTCACATAATTTTAATACTCGACCAAGGTCTGCTGAAATTTTATTAGATAAGTCCTCATTCAAGGAAATACGAAAAAGAGAAACAATTGAAGATATTTTCTCACTTTGTTAATTGTAAAAGGTTAGTGTGTTTGATTATTTTGAGCTTTGGTATGTCTCAGCAAACCTACAAAGGCATTCATCAAATCGAACTTGAATTTAATAATGAAAATTTTATTGAACCTCTTTACAAAACTTACTCTGGACCAGCAAACCCAATTTCACAGATTAAAAAAAATAATTCAAAAAAAGTTTTTGGCTACCATCCATACTGGCAAGGAACAAGATGGCAAAATTATGATTTTGAACTTCTCTCAACGATAGCATACTTTTCAGCTGAAGCAAATGAGAATGGCGAATTAGTTGATCTGCATGGCTGGCCAGCTGTTGATTTGATTAATAAGGCCCATGAGAATGGTGTTGAAGTTGTCTTGACTGTTACCCTTTTTTCAAAAACTAAACTAGAAAGTCTTTTGAGTAGTGACGCGAATAGAAAACGTCTGATTGATAATTTAAAGTTTGAAGTTGAGCGTGCCGGTGCAGATGGAGTTAATATCGATTTTGAATCCTTTCCTGAAAGTCAAAAATTCAATCTGATCACTTTTGTTAAAAACTTGCGCGCCGCTTTACGAAAATCCATTCCAAATGCTCAAGTTACCCTTGCAGTTCCTGCTGTTGACTGGAACAATGCATGGGATTTTAAGAGTCTTGCTATTGAAAGTGATGGATTATTTATCATGGGATACGATTACCATTGGAAGGGAAGCACTCTAACTGGTCCAGTAGCACCGCTCACTGGTGGATCATATAACATTACGAACACTGTTAATACTTATCTTTCAATTACTGAAAATAATCTAGATAAAATAATTCTTGGTGTCCCATATTATGGTTATTCATGGCCCTCATCAACTGGAGATAAAGGTTCAAATACTACCGCTAGTGGTTCTGCAGAAATATTTTCCTCTGCAGAGGCTAAAGCCTTATCGTATGGAAAAAGATGGGATACTGCATCTCAAACACCTTGGTACAGGTTTCAAAATCCAAATTGGTTTCAAACCTGGTATGATGATAGCTTATCGTTATCAAAAAAATATGATTTTGTAAATTCCAAAAACCTCGGTGGAATTGGTATTTGGGCCCTAGGATACGATGACGGGTACACTGAGCTCTGGGATGCGCTCAAAGAAAAAATTGCAAACAATTCTAGTCCATCTGTACCAAAAGATTATTCAATCATGAGTTTAGGTGGTGGTATAATCAGTATTAATTTTTCAAACGATGAATCTGCTACAGAATATGAAGTATTTGAAGTTGCTTCGGACACTTCTCAAGGTCGTTCTGTTGGTAAATTTTTAAAAAGTCCAATTCTAATACAAGATCTAAATGACAATATCCCTTATTATTACAAAGTAAGAGCTATAAATCAGTTTGGTATAAGTGAATTTACAGAATTACTTGGCTCTACACCCTCTCCTTCAAAATCCAAAGTGCTAATTGTAAACGGATTTGATCGCATATCAGGAACTACCAATACTTTTGATTTCATTCATGAGCATGGTAATGCAATCTTTATTAATGGCTATACGTTTGATGCATCTTCAAATGATGCGATTATCAATGGATCAATGAAGTTAAGCGATTATGGAATTGTTGATTGGATTTTAGGTGAAGAAGGCACTGCAACATCAGCTTTTGATGAAAAAGAAAAAAACCTTCTTCAAGAATATGTATTAAATGGCGGTAGGATTTTAATTTCAGGTTCAGAGATAGGTTATGATTTATCAGAGAAAGGCAATAATTCTGATAAAATTTTTTATGAAAACATTTTAAAAGCTGAATACGTAAGTGATGCTGCTGGTGGAACAGGAGGAGTATATGAAATTGAGGGAACATCCAACTCTCTTTTTGATGGATATGTTTTTAACTTTGATAACGGTGAAAATGGAAACTATGATGTAGATTGGCCAGATGGCATTAAGCCTGCAGGTGACGCTGTAAATATCTTAAAATATAAAAATGTGGACTATGAGACAAAGGGTGGTGCAGGAATAGCTTACCGAGGAAGTTTCCTTAATAGCAAAACTCCATCTGGTATTGTTTATCTTTCAGTTGGTTTTGAATCAATTTACCCAGAACAGGTTCGAATTGATATCATGGATGAAATATTGCAGTTCTTGGAGGCTCCAATTGCATCTGTTATTGATGCCGATCCAATTGTTCCAGAAGGCTTAAACATCTCCGCACTGTACCCTAACCCTTCTAATAGATCAATATCTATAGAGTTTACAGTACGAGAGCTTTCCCCAATTGCTTTTCTAACAATATCAGATTTAATGGGCAGGGAAGTATTTAGAATGTCTACACAATCGCTTCCAACAAAGATTCAACGTTTTAATTGGAATGGCCTTACCAAAAATGGTACCAATGCACCATCCGGTGTTTACATAGTGTATTTATCTCAAGGAAAAAAAATAGTCAACAAGAAATTCACACTTCTAAAATGAAAATTAAATTTTTCTTTTT
>CAJWTA010000070.1 GCA_913046805.1 uncultured Fidelibacterota bacterium
ACAGAGTGACACATCATATCATTCAATACACCACCTCCTTGAAGCGATCCTTCCCAAAACCATGGCATGTGGGGACCACTGTGTTCTTCTGCTGCTCTAGCTAAATAGGGTCTCCCAGTGGTTGAGGCTCCACGTGCCCAAATAATTTCTTTACCTCTGGTTATTGATGGTGAAAATACTTGATTTTCAAGATAGCCGTCTAATAGCCCTACGCTTTGAGTAAGCTCTAAAACCTTTTTTGCCTCATGATAGTTTCTACCCAATGGCTTTTCGCACGTCACACCAATCAGCTCTCCTTTGTTTGTTGATATAGCACTAGCTATCTCTTCAAAAGTATCAATTCTTGCAAAATTTGGAGAGCATATCCATAAAGCATCTATATCTGGATCCGCTATCATTTCTGTGATTGAATCGTATGCTTTAGCATTATTGCCGACACCAATTGTTCGCGCAAGATTAGCAGATTCTTCAGCTGATTTTTTAGTTCGAGACATAATGCCGACCACATCAACATTTCTAACCCCTATCAAGGACTGAATATGGAACCTGGTTATAAAACCTCCACCAATAAATCCTACACCAAGGTGCTTGTTATTTTTTAACACTATACCCCCTTTAAATCTTCTTCAGTTACTTTTGGATCATCTCTAAAAAATGCTAAAAAGATAAGGCCCATAATAATACACATAATCGCAGGAACCATAAAAAATTGCCACCAGATTGTTTCTCCATTTGGAGTTTTAAAAGTATCCCAAATATAACCAGTAAATAGTGTTCCAATATAATTACCCATGCCCCAGGTAGCGAATATGAACAATGCTTGTGCAGATGCACGCATATCATCCGTTGCTTTTTTATTGGTATAAATATTTCCAGTTACCATGAAAAAAGCGTAGCCAAATCCATGCAACGAGAGAGCAGCAACAATTATTGGCAAGCTAGGAATCATGAAAAGTATGTATCTCAATGGCCATGCCATTATTCCTATGAACATCGTCCATCTTACCCCAATTTTTCTAATAGCAATATGCAATAAGAAGGTCAGAACCAATACCTCTGAAATCTGAGCAACGGTTTTGGTTGCTGTGAGCCAAGCTTCCGTAGCTCCCATATCCAAAAGAAACGGCCCAGTTGGGATATAATAGAATTGCATTTCTGTGGTTACCACAAAAGCTACAAGCATAAATATCAAAAAATTTCTGTCTTTCAACATGCTGAATGCTTTAATAAATGCCAAGGGGTCTTGAGAGTTCTTGATTGGCTCAGTCTTGGGAAGAGAAAAGCTGTAAATTCCCATAATTGCAGAAACAACAGCTGCTATTAGAAGCAAATCGCTCATACCGGACAAATTTTCAGTTTGCCAATTTGTTCGAATGAACGTTACGATCCAGCCAATTGCAATCCAGCCGATAGCACCCCATACCCTAATTTTACCAAATTCTTCATCAGCATTACCTAAATGTCGAAAGCAAATTGAGTTTGTTAATACCAATGTTGGTGCATACAATAAACAGTGCGCCATCATGTACCACCACATAGGCACAAACTCGGTTTGAATAGATGTTTGATAAAGAAGAAAACCGCCGATTAAATGTGCAATGCCAAGGAATTGCTGGGATTGCATTAGTCTGTCTGCTACTTGTCCTCCAATAAAGGGAGCAAGTATACAAGCCAGCCACATGCAGCCATAGATTCCAGCAATTTCTGTTCCGCTGAATCCAATTTTTTCAAGATGAGCTCCTAATGCGGTTGTCCATGCTCCCCAGATTGCATACTGAAGAAACATCATAATGGAAAAGCGTACTTTATTTGTCATTACAATATAATGCTAAATTAATTTTCTGTTTTTTGCATCATATTCAACACGTCTACCAGTTAAATAGGATTCAGTTGCCATGGCACATGCAACTGCTTCGTGGTATGCAACATCGATGTTGCATCTTGGCTGTGTGCCTCCTCGAATAGAGTCTAGCCAGTCTTTTACATGAAGATGGGTTGGGTCAACTCGCTTGCCATCTCGATACGTATATAGAAGACCTTTGTTAGCAAAATATTTTGACGTTGCTGAGGTAACACCATCAATATCTTTAGACCCAGGTGAGTAGGTTAATATTGGATAGCTTGGATTTATCATGCCATTTTTTAGTCTTTCCTTATATTGGGTTGAAAGTTCATCAGCAGTAACGGCAAATCCATGAATCGATCCACCGCCACTTTGACCGCCCATTTGCATTGTTGCGTCATGACCCATGATTCTATTTCCCCTTGGATTAGCGCTCGAAAGCGTTGCGCTATAAAGTAAGGTCAATCCACCATCTTTATGATCTGGATATTCAAATGTTGCATTCCAAACATCTGGAACATCTCTCCCGTCTTTGTAAAAATAGACGCCTCCCGTAGATGAGGCATATTTTGGTATTCCAATGTCCATGATTTGGTTGATTGCATCAAAGTCATGCGATAAAAGATCGCCAGATAGACCTGTTCCATAATCATACCAACAACGCCATCTAAAAAATCTTTTTAACGCTTCTTCTCCAAATGGAATCTTATTTGGTGATGGCTCTTGAAATGTTTCCCAGTCAATTGTTTTGGCATTTCCTTTGGGGTGTATATTCCACACCCATGCACCCCAAGGCGAATTACGATTGGTTGCAATTTCAACTAAGTTAACGGGGCCTAACAGTCCTTGCCTATATATCTGTTTAGCCTTTTCATTTGCTTCAACCTGTCGATTTTGATGTCCCAATTGAAATGTGATACCGGTCTCCTTAACAACGTCATGAACTTCTACGGCCTCATCAAATGTCCTAGTTAAACCTTTTTCACAATACACATGCTTACCTGCTTTGGCTGCATCTATTACAATTTTAGCGTGCCAGTGATCAGGTGTTGCTACAATAACAGCATCGATCTCTTCATCTGCTAGTAGATCTTGATAGCGCCGATATTTTTTAGCTGTAGCTTGAGGTTTTCCACCGGGCCTGGTTTCATTTTTTGATGCATCGATTCCTTGATCCGCTCTTATTTCAAATAAATCCGAAACTCCTACCAACGAGCAATTTAGATCTTCTTGCGTCATAAAAGTTTCAAATTGCTTATCAAGTTTATTTTTTTGAGCATTTTCGGAAGCTTTATTTGTCCAGCCTGTAGTTGCAAAACCTGCTCCTCTGACAAGGTGTCCTCCGCGACCTCCGTATCCTATCACTCCAATATTTAAATGACGCGTATTTGAAAGAGACTTGACAGCTGCTGGAGGCTTTTTTTCTTTGACAAGACTTGAAAGAAGGTTTGATTTTTTAATTTTATCTCGGCGAATCTTTTGCCAAAGATTTAACAAAAAAAATCCCGCTACTGGGACACCGGCGAGGCCTTTGATTAGGTCCCGACGCTCAAGATTTGTTTTATCCTTTTTTTGATCCATTTTAGCCATCATCTTTCTCCTTTAATTTTTTTGTTCATTAGTTAGGAAGCGATCAATTCCTAGATACTGACTTGTAGGAAAACTATAAAGTATCCATAGAGCACATGCTTCTATCAAATTTTTGTTTACAACAATATAACTTCCTTCATTTGGTTTGCCATATTCAAGCCCCACAAGAGGTGGTGCGAAAAGGTAATACATCAATATAAATCCCATACCAACTAAAGAACCATATTTACTAAATAATCCAAACATCAAGGAAACCCCTACTAATGTAAGTCCCCACATATTGACGTAGTCAGAGATAGTAAGAAGCGTTGGGTTTGAAACTATAGTTTTAGCGAGACCTGAAAAAATCCATTTTGAATCCAAAAGATATGCTGCAGAAGACCAATAGGGATTTAGTAATTTAGAAATTCCTTCATAGAGAAAATGCCAACCAATTAAAAACCTTAAAGTAACTAGACCATAAAATTGATACTGGTTCGTTTTAATTGATGGATTTAATGTATTCATTTCTCTCTCCCTTATTAAATTGAATCGTTCTAAAATAGAACTATAAAGAATAACGGCAAACCGATCTATAAATCAAGAAACAATTTATTATTTTTTTAAGTCGATCATTGATAAGCGTTAAAAAAGACAGTATTTTCTTTAATCATATAGAATTAGATAAGATTGCAAATAAAAAAAATATTATATAAGCGGGTAGCTATTTTATGCTTATCCTTCGCTAGTGTAAACACTCAGCAAAATTTCCAGATAGATTTCCCTCCGGAAGAATTTCAACAACGTTGGGATTCCGTTTACAGTAGAATAGGTAGCAACGCTGTTGCTGTTATTCAAGGATTTTCGCAGCCAAATGGCTTTGTTATGCCTCGTCAAACAAATACTTTTTACTATCTTTCAGGAATAGAGACTCCCCATGCTTATTTACTACTTGATGGTCGAACAAAAAAAACAACTTTATATCTACCACCAGCAAACAAAAAATTAGAAAAAAGTGAAGGAAAATTGCTCAGCTCAGAGGACGGACCACTTTTGAGAAAATTAGTTGGTGTAGACAGCGTCAAACCTGTTGATGAAATGACAAAAAATTTTCCACCAGATTTAAAGAAGAAAGACATCATCTATACAATGTTTTCACCTGCAGAAGGTCAAGGTCAAACTCGACATGTGCTTGAGGTTGCAAATGCATTAATTTCAAAAGATTATTGGGATGGACGTGTAAGTAGAGAAAGTAGACTGGTCGAACTCTTGAAATCTCGCAATCCTAAAAATAAAATTGAAGACCTAACGCCTGTAATTGATCAACTTAGAAGTGTAAAAAGTAAAAACGAAATATCGCTCATAAGACGAGCTTCTCAGTTGGCTGGCCTTGGTATGATTGAGGCAATAAAAAGTACAGAGGAAGGTTTTTGGGAATATCAACTAGATGGGGTTGCCAGGTACGTTTTTCTCATCAATGGCTCTAAAATGGAGGCATACAGATCTATCACTGCATCTGGAACTAATAATATAAGAAATGGGCATTATTTCCGCAATAACAGTCAATTGAAAAACGGTGATCTTGTTTTAATGGATTATGCTCCAGATTTTAGATATTATGTAAGTGATATTGCTAGAATGTGGCCAGTTAGTGGTACCTATCAGCCCTGGCAAAGAGAATTGCTTCAGGTTATTTTAGAGTATAGGAACACCATTCTAGATATTCTCAGGCCAGGAATTACAGCCGATCAAGTTTTAGAAGAGGCAAGAGAGCAAATGAAGCCCTTTATGCGAAAATATCAATTCTCAAAAAATATATATAGAAAAGCAGCAGAAAAAATGATTGCGACTGGAGGCGGTGTTTTGTCCCATCCTGTAGGATTGGCAGTTCACGATAAAGGCACCTACAAAGATGGACCACTAAAAGTTGGACATGTTTTTTCAGTTGATCCACAAATGCGAGTTCCTGAGGAAAATTTATATTTACGCTATGAAGATACAATTGTAATAACTGAAGAAGGAATGGAGAATTTCACAGACTTTTTACCATCCGAATTAAATGAACTTGAGGATCTTGTAAAAGAAAAAGGAATACTTCAGACTTTAACCCCAGATTCAATGAGGTGGAATTACTAATGATGGACAAATTGATAAATGAAATGAAAAAACTATCTGAATTTGATTTTCCAGATGAAGAAGTTTATGGTCTACTCGAGAACTCAACTTTACCAAAAAAAGACATAAAAGATTACATTCATTACGATAAAGCAAAGTATACAAGACACCTTATTTATAGAGACAGCTTGTTTGAGCTTTTGTTGATGTGTTGGAAGCCTGGACAAAAGGCACCCGTACATGGTCATGAAGGTGAAAAATGTTTTATGCGAGTTGAAGAAGGATCTTTGTTGTTTACAAACTACACCCTTGAATCAACCCAGCCGTTACGCTTGAATATGGTAGACTCTATTAGAGGGGAGTCCGGTTTTCTTGATGGTCCAGCAGATCTTCATTCTGTTGAGAATATTTATTCACAAAACGCTATTACTTTTCATCTCTACGCAAAACCGTATCATGAGTGCGATGTGTACGATATTAAATCAGGGAGTATTTATCGTAAGAAGCTCGTTTACGATACTATGTTTAAAAAACCTTGTTAGGT
>CAJWTA010000071.1 GCA_913046805.1 uncultured Fidelibacterota bacterium
AATTTTGAATTTCCTCATGGAGATGCTCATAGCTCTAAAAATGCTGCTCTAGTTTCGGTTTATCCAGCCATGATAAGGAAAAAGACCAGAGGAAATTTTCCTGCCCCTGAAACCATTCTCAATATTGTTGCTGAAGGTTCGTTAGTTGACTTTGAAACTGCAATCCGCATTGAATCTAAGTTCTATACCCAACTATTAATGCGCAAATCAACAAAAAATATTATCATTGCAAATTGGTTTCAATTTAAGAAAATAAAATCAGGTGCAAGCAGGCCAAGTAGTGTGCCGAAAACCTCCACACAAAAAATTGGAGTGCTTGGAGCAGGTTTGATGGGTCATGGAATTGCATATGTATCTGCCAAAGCTGGTATTGATGTAGTAATGGTTGATCTTAGTAAATCAAATGTTGATAGGGGATTAAATAAAATTAATAATATTTTGCAGGGTGAGGTTAAAAAACATTCTATTAGCAAAAAAACTGCTAAAGAAATTATAGGCAGAGTAACCGGAACAAATGAATACAGCAAATTGAATGGTTGCGATTTTATCATTGAGGCAGTTTTTGAAGACCAGAAATTGAAAGGAAGCGTGATTACTGAAGCTGAGAAGAATATTTTAAATGACAAAGTTTTTGCATCAAATACATCAACTATCCCTATTACAAACTTAGCTGAAAAATCAAATGATCCAGAAAAATTCATCGGGGTACATTTTTTTTCACCAGTAAATCGAATGAAGCTTGTTGAAATTATAAAGGGTAAAAAAACCTCGAATTATACCTTGGCTAAAGCATTTGATTTTGCAATTAAAATTGGGAAAATACCTATTGTTGTAAACGACAGCAGAGGCTTTTATACTACACGAGTCTTTGAGAGGTATGCAAAAGAGGGTATGTCGCTTTTGAAAGAAGGAAACCACCCAGTTGATATTGAATCAGCTGGAAAGGCAGCTGGTTTCCCCGTTGGACCTCTGGCAGTGATTGATGAAATTAGTATACAGCTATTAGCTGATATTCGCGACCAATCAATTAACGAGCTGAATGTAGAAACTGTGTCAAAATCAGATGATCCTTGGAATGAAGTTATAGATTTTATGCTAAACGATGTCAAAAGACCTGGCAGAGCACACGAAAAGGGGTTCTATGAATACCCTAAAAACAGTGAAAAATATATCTGGCCCGGACTTGCAAAACGTTTTCAGTCTCTACAAAAACCAATAAGCCAAAAGGAGATGGTTGAGCGTTTTTATTTTTCTCAATCTATTGAAGCTGTACGTTGTTTTGAGGAAAAAGTTATTGAGTCAGATATCGATGCAAATATAGGAAGTATTCACGGATGGGGATTCCCCTTATTCACTGGCGGTGTGATTCAGTTTGTAAATAACTATGGTCTTAAAAAATTTCGTGACAAAGCAAATCAATTGTGCAGTATGTATGGCAAAAGATTTTCTCCGCCGCAGCTTTTGGATTCTATGATAAAAAATGGAGAAAAAAGTTTTAAATAAAAATCTAATTGGTAAAGAATACCCTCCTATTACTTTCAGGGTAAAAAAGGAAATATTAATAGCATTCTCTAGATCTACAGGTCAAATTGATCCAATATATTTCGATGAGCGTAAAGCTAAAGACAATGGTCACCCAGCCATAATGGCTCCTCCAACATTCTTAACTGTTATCGCTATGCATCAGGAAAATCCATATGAATATTTAGAGAAGATTAATGTTTCCCTAAGCAGCGTATTGCACGCAGGTCAAGAGTATAGTTATTTTCATCCGATTTATGCTGAGGATGTAATTGAAATGAAATATAATATTGAGGACATATTTCAGAGAAAAAATGGGGATATAACATTTATAGTTTTTCGTTCAACATACACAAATCATAATAGTATAAAAATAGCAGAGTCAGCATCAACACTGGCAATTAGATGAGCTCTAAAGACATCACAAAGTTTAAGATCGGTGATCAGATATCACCATTACACATCGAAAAGGTTTCTAGGATGACATTAGAAACATATGCCGCAGCTTCTGGCGATTTTAACCCAATACATTTAGATAGTGAATATGCTAAACAATTTGGACTGCCAAATATAATTGCACATGGAATGCTAATAATGTCATATCTAGGAAGAATGCTCACCAATACCTTTCCACAAGATACATTGACCGATTTTAGCTCTCAATTTGTTTCTATGACCCATCTAAATGATAAAATCACTTGTTCTGGAAGAATAATTAGAAAGAATACAGATAGTCATGGAAATATAATTTATTCTCTAAAATTGAAAGCGGTAAATGAAAATGGTGAAAAAAGAATTTCAGGAAAGGCCAAAGTTTTCCTTCGATTTCAAAAGATTGATTTAAATTAGGACAGTTTATCTTTTTAATTTTGCTACATAACTAAGAAAGAATATTATGTTATACACCGAAGAACATCTTGCGTTAATCGATACCGTACGAGATTTTGCTATAAACGAAATCCATCCGTTTATAGATGAATGGGAAGAAGCTGGAATGTTTCCTGCGCATAGTCTTTTTAAAAAATTGGGTTCAATTGATTTATTAGGGATCACAAAAAGTAAAGCCTATGGGGGGATGGGTCTTAATTACAGTTATGGTCTTGCATTTGCAGAAGCACTCGGACACGCTTGGGATTTAGGAGTAATTACTGCTATTGGTGTGCATACTGATATGGCTACACCTTCAATTGATCGTTTTGGAACCGATGAACTCAAAAGTGATTTTTTAGCTCCAGCCATTAAAGGAGAGTATGTAGCAGCCCTTGCTTTAAGTGAAGTTGGAGCTGGATCGGATCTTGCAGCGATCAAAACCTCTGCGAGAACTGATGGAGATGATTATATAATAAATGGTGAAAAAATGTGGATTACCAATGCAAAGCAGGCTGACTTTTTTTGCACATTGGTAAATACAAGCGATGAAGATTCTCATAAAAATAAGTCCTTGATTCTGATTCCTACATCTACAAAAGGAGTTACCGTTGGCAACAAAATCGAAAAGTTGGGTCAAATAACCTCTGATACAGCGCCAGTTCATTTTGAAGATGCAAGGGTTCCCAAAAGATTTTGCATAGGTAAAGAGGGAGATGGTTTTAATATTCAAATGCAACAATTACAAGAAGAAAGACTTTTTTTAGCGGTAAGTGTAGTCGCTGTTCTTGAAAAATGCATTAATGCTACAATTGAATATTGTAGTGATCGCTCTGCGTTTGGAAAGTCTGTTATAGAAAACCAACAAATTCATTTTAGATTGGCTGAGCTACAAACTGAAGTAGAAGCTTTAAGATCGTTAACCTATCAGGCTTGCGAACTCTTTATGTCTGGAAAGGATATGACCTATCTTGCATCTATGGCTAAATTAAAAAGCGGTAGATTATGTAGAGAAGTTTCTGATGTATGTTTACAATATTGGGGTGGTATGGGCTATACCTGGGAAAATCCTGCATCTAAGATATACCGAGATGGTAGACTCACATCAATAGCTGGAGGCACTGATGAGATCATGTTGCAGGTCATATGCAAAAAGATGGGTATGGTATGATTGAAGACTTCAAAGCCTTTGTTGTAAGAGAAAAAAAGAATAATGTTTTTTCCAGCGGAATTGAAACAAAAAAATTTGAAGAATTGCCTAATCATGATGTTACAATTAAAGTTAAATACTCATCTTTAAACTATAAAGATGCGCTCTCATCGCTTGGCAATAAAGGCGTGACAAAGCTATATCCGCATACTCCGGGTATTGATGCTTCTGGAATTGTTATTTCTTCTAGAAATAAAAAATTTCATGAAGGCGATCAAGTGGTCGTTACTGGGTATGATCTTGGAATGAATACGCCAGGAGGATTTTCTGAATGTATTAGAGTTCCAAGTGATTGGGTAGTTAAGCTTCCTGAAACAATATCTTTAAAATATGCTATGGCTATTGGAACTGCTGGTCTAACAGCAGCATTATGCATAGATCTCTTGTCAAAGAATAGCAAAATTGAAAAAAGACATGCTGTGGTTACAGGGTCCACAGGAGGGGTAGGATCGATCGCTATTCAATTGCTTTCAAAACTGGGTGCCGAAATAACGGCGGTTACTGGAAAAAATGAATCTGAGGATTTTCTTAGCAGTTTGGGTGCAAGCACCATCATGTCGCGCAAAGAGCTATTTGATCAATTTCGCCAGCCCCTCTCAAAAGGTCTTTACGATTTAGCTATTGACGTTGTTGGAGGAGAAATTTTATCTGGACTTCTTACATGCTTAAGGCGAGATGGTGTCATTGCATGTTGTGGTAATGTTGGTGGTGTAAATTTTAACACGAATGTTTTTCCATTTATATTAAGAGGGAATAAGCTCTTGGGTGCTGATTCAGCAGAGCGTGACCTAAAGCAAAAAGAATTTTTATGGAAAAAGCTTTCAAAAGAATGGCTCATAGATGATATGGATAAGTTTTCAAGAACGATTGGCCTGAGTGAGTTAGAGGAGGAAATACGTACGATTTACGAGGGAAAACAAACTGGAAGAGTGATAATATCTATTGATCAATAGATACTGTAGACGAAGTTAAATTAAAATTTTGCGTTAAACTTTAGTGTAATTTGTCTGCCAAGTTTTGGCCCGCCAATAATCTCTCTGTGGAGATTATTATTTATATTATTAAGGTTTAATAATAGATCATATCTTTCATTGAAGCGGTATCCTAACATACCGTCAAGCACAAAGTAGCTTTCAATCATTCCAAAATGGACACCTGACGACCATTCAAATTCAGGAATGTAACGGGCACCAATATTTCCAAACAATCCCTCTTTTGCGATATAACCCAATTTACCATTTAGCTTGAATTTTGGAGCGTTTATCGGGTCGTATCCTCTTGTGAGTCTATTATAGAATTTATCTTTACCTATGAATGAAAAGTTTAAGTCAAGCGTAATATTTTTTGATAAAAATGCATAAATGCTAGCATCCATACCCCAAAGACTAACTTTTCCGTAATTGATATTAGTGAAAACGATTGGCGGAGATATGGGCCACTTGTCATCAGTGATGTAAGCTCCCAGTGTGTCGCCATTTTGATTGATATCCATCCAATTTCCCTGTCTCTGCGCCTGAGAAAGATCCCATATGTTAGACCTCTCACTGTTAGCTCCAGCAATCACTGTAATATTCAATACATCATTCCATTCTGCGCTACCGTAGGGTATATACCTACTTCCAAAAACTCCATCGCCACCATCAACATAATTGCTTCGCTGCATAGTTGGAACAACTCCCATAATTTCAGGATCGGGATTGTCAACGCCATACCATCCATTTTTAGAGGTGTCTAGGACAACAGGCGTAATGAAAGTTAGGTCGCTTACAAAACTAGAGTATGTGCTATTATACAGATCAAAAGTGACTCTGAACATATCTGAAACTATCCCAGAGTAGCCAAATTCATGTGTCCATACAGTTTCAGATTCTATCTTACTAATACTTCTGTAGTCATCTGCATTAACCTCAGTTCCAGGACGACCAAGAACTGCTGGTATGTATAGCATTGCCCCTTCAGGTATTTTTGCTAATTGAAATTCAGTCTTAGAGTTAGCTCTAACATCCCAATACATTAAATTATCTGTGGAATCTCTAAAAAACGAGTAACCGTCAGCATTTCCCCTGGCCATTACGGAAAAGATACTAAATTGAGCTGCTTTAACATCAAGATAAAGTCCTTGCGAGGTTGGAGTATTAAATGCTTTTGCAGATGTTAGGCGAAATGTATGATTTTCACTAGGTTTGAAGAGTAGACCAATTTTTGGCGATACTTGGGGAATGTAATTTTTAGTACTACCATCAAGTGGGTCATTTAAAAATTTGAAACCATTTTTGTCATCT
>CAJWTA010000072.1 GCA_913046805.1 uncultured Fidelibacterota bacterium
AAAGGATTTTATCTTTATTTGCGATTAATGTCACAAAAAATGTTAATAATTTTAGAATTACAAACGTAATTATTTCAAATGATAATAATGAGTAACTATTTCCTTGAACAAACAGTATATTGTCTCATACATATTTAGAATAAACCGTAATAATGCTTATGAAATTTTTAAATAAATTATTTTACTTAATACCTTTGGTTTTATTTTTCTCTGGCTGCACTAAAGATGAACCCAAGGGATTATCTGATGCAGAATTAATATTAGCTATTATTGATGCTGAAGATAAAATCGAGGTTGATATTGAGTCGTTACCTATGGTAGCTAGGTCAACGATGGAAAATAATTATTTGTCTGAGTACTATCACTTAAATACCTACAAAGCTTCTACACTTGGGTATGAAGTATTCATAGCTGGTAAACCTGGCCGTCTTGGAAAACGCAGCGAAGTGTATTTTGATATAACTGGTAATAAGCTTGATTATGCTGAATACGAGCGAGATGTAATGTCCAATGATGATGATTTTTATAACAGAGATGAATCAGGGGACAAAAGAGATTGGGATTGTTTTTCAATTCAGTATCCAATGACAGTAACTCTATCTGATGGATATACATATACCTTTGAAAGTGAAGAGGCAGTAAAAGAATATTATGATGCATATGAAATTGATGAAGAAATGTATATAGCTTTTCCTATTAGCGTTATAGGCAACGATGGAGAGGCAATTGTCATTGAGAACGATGAAGCACTAAAAGAAGCCTACAGAGGTTGCTATAGCGGCGAAAGAGACATTGTAATTGAACAAAAATGTTTTTCTTTAGTTTATCCTGTTTCTTATCAATTGCCAGACGGCTCATTAATTGAAGTGTCAGCAGATAATGAGGACAGTTGGGCGGAAATGAACGCATGGTATGATGAAAATCCTGAATCTGCTGAAAGACCAACTTTGCAATATCCAGTTGTAATAATGTATGAAGAAGATGATGAAGGTAGTGTAGACGCTTTAACGGTAACTATTAATAATGAAGAGGAAATGATCAGTGCCAGAGAAGATTGTCGTGAACTTGAATTTGATGATGTTGATGAATGTTATGAGTACAGTTATCCTATAACATATATTCTCCCTGATGATTCAACCGTGGAAATAGCTAGTTCGGATGATGAAAACGCATGGGGTCTAATTAGAAGATTCTATGAAGAAAATCCAGAGGCTGAAGGAGAACCTATTTTACAGTTTCCAATAGAAATTATTTTCCAGGGTGATATGGTTTTTGTCTTTGAAACAAATGCTGAATATGCATCTTTTGTTGAAGAAAATTGTAATAGGCAAGATTAAAATTATTTTACTAAGTTCTATTAAGAGGATATAATATGATAAATTGTTGTTCTACTAGTTGTAAATGCTGTGATGGCGGTTGCAAATGTGATTGCTGTGATAAGGGTCTTTCATGCATGAAAGGCTGTGTCAGTAATTGTTGTAAAAGCGATTGTTGCTGCGCTAGTTAAAAAAAAATTAGTATTTGAAGTGCTTGATTTTCTCGCCTTCATCTCCAATTTTTGTCATGGCTTCAATGCCCATATCTATATGTAGGTCTACATATTTTTGGGTCACATCTTTATCTTTTTCCTCTGTTTTAATTCCTTCCGGTATCATTGGCGTATCACTTACAAGTAGCAATGCCCCTCTGTTAATTTCATTTGAAAAACCAGTGATGAAAATAGTGGCAGTCTCCATATCAATGCCCATGACTCTGATTTTACGAAGGTATTTTTTGAATTTATTATCATGTTCCCATACTCTACGATTAGTAGAATAAATAACGCCGGTTCTATATTCAATCTCTCTTTCAACTAAAATTCCAGAAACATATTTATGCAGCTTAAATGAAGGCATCGCTGGAACCTCTTTTGGAAAATAATCATCACTTGTTCCTTCTCCGCGAATCGCTGCAATTGGCAGAATGAAATTTCCTATTTCTGTGGTCTTTTTTAACCCTCCACATTTGCCTAAAAACAAAATTCCTTTGGGTTCAATCGCTGATAGAAGATCCATAATAGTAGCAGCATTTGCGCTTCCAATACCAAAATTAATGATTCCCAATCCATCTTTATTTATTGATGATGTCATTGGTCCACCAATGCCATTTATTTTTGAACCAAATCTCTCAGCAAATTTTTCAACATAATTATGAAAATTTGTTAAGAGTATCCAATCTCCATACTTACTAGGATCTGTGCCTGTGTACCTTCTAAGCCAGTCAAATGCTATGTCTTTCTTTTTATTCATGTGTAATTTTAATACTTAAACATTGGGGAAAAAATGCAAAATAAAGCTACTGAACTTTTTAGTGATTGGGCTGACATTGGAAAAGATGAAGGTATGGCAGAAGCTCATAGCCCTGCTGTAAACCAAATTCTTGAGCAGGCATTATCTGGTAATAAATCTCATTTTAATTTTATAGATGCTGGTTGTGGTAATGGTTGGGTTGTAAGAAAAGTAAGAGAAATGCCACTTTGCCTGAGCGCTTGCGGCATCGATGGAGCAAAAGGTATGATAGAAAATGCTAGACGTATTGATCCTGGTGGTGATTACCACTTAGCTGATCTATTATCCTGGTCCCCAACTGTAAAAGCAGAACTAATTTTTAGTATGGAAGTATTCTACTATTTTAAATCTCCAGAAGAATTAACCAGACATATTGTTGATAACTGGTTAGCACCCTCCGGCAGGCTAATCATTGGCATTGACCATTATACTGGTAACCCGGATAGTCATAGTTGGCCAGAGGATCTTAACGTTCACATGACTTTAAAGGATGCCGATGAGTGGGTACAGCTTTTCAGGAACGCCGGTTTATCAAATTGCACTAACTCAAAGGCAAATGTATCAAAAAAATTTCCAGGTACTTTGGTGGTATCTGGAGATTTAATTGTTTAGAGAGATTTCTCCATAAGCTTATTAAGTCTTTTTACAAATCCTGCAGGATTATCCAACTTTACACCCTCTTGTAATAACGCCTGCTCATAGATCAATAAAACTCCATCATCAAAAGCTTTTCCTTTTCGCATAGCTGACAGTTTTTTAATTATCTTATGCCCAGGGTTAATCTCAAGTATCGGTTTTATCTCTGGCATGCCAACTTGTCCAGTAGCTCGCATAATTTCTTGCATTTGAGCAGTAGGATCATTTTCATCTGCCACAATACAAGATGGAGAATCACTTAGTCTGCTTGAAGACTTAACATCTTTCACCTTATCACCAAGAACTGATTTCACTTTTTTGATAAGTGGCTTCAGTTCATCTTTTTTCTCCTTATCATCTTCACCACTTAGCTCATCAGCAGCGCCGCTTCTGTTCACGGATTTAAGGCTTTTTTCTTTGAATGTTGGAATGGAGGGCATAATGATTTCATCTATTTCGTCATCGAGAATTAAAACTTCAATATCTTTTTTCTTGTACATCTCTAAAAGAGGAGACTCTCTTAGTGCTGATTCGTTTGTACCCGTGATATAGTATATTGATTCTTGATCGCTTCCCATTCGATCCAAGTAATCTTGTAGAGATACATATCCATCCTCTTTAGTTGACTTGAATCTTAGTAGTTCAGTTAATGCTTCTTTATGTTCAAATTCTTGATAAACACCTTCCTTTAATAACCTGCCGAACTCATTGTAAAAACCTTCATATTTATCTTTGTTCTTAGAGATAGTTTTGATCTTATCTAATACTTTTTTCACTGAATTAGATTTGATCTTAGCCATCACTCGATTTTGCTGAAGAATTTCGCGACTAACATTTAAAGGAAGATCGGAAGAATCAATAATACCTTTAACAAAACGAAGCCATGTTGGAAGTAGCTCCTTCTCATCATCTGTAATAAAAACTCTATTGACATAAAGTTTTACACCAGGTTGGTAATCAGCTCTATAGATATCTGCTGGAGCTTTACTTGGAATGAAAAACAGTACAGTAAATTCTAGCATACCCTCAGCTGTGCTATGAACCCAATCTAACGGATTTTCTGAATCATAAGAGAGGGTTTTGTAGAATTCGTTGTAATCTTTCTTTTTAAGTTCATTCTTAGGCCTTTTCCAAAATGCGGTGGCATCGTTTATCTGCTCTGTTTTTGGAGTTTTACCTTTTTCTTTCCCCTCATCGTCATATTCTGTGTCTTCATATGACAAAAATATTGGAAAGTCTATATGATCAGAATATTTTTTAACAGTGCTCTCAATTTTCCATCTACTTGCAAATTCCTTACCTTCATCGTTGAGGTGAAGGATAATTGTAGTACCTGTCTCATCTGTTTTATCTGGAACAATTTCATAGCCAGATTTACCATCACTTGTCCATTTATGAGCTTGTTTTTGACCGGCTTTTTTTGAAATAACATCGACTTTGTCTGCTACCATAAAGCACGAGTAAAAACCTACTCCAAATTGACCGATAAGATTAGAATCCTTTTTGGCATCTCCTGACATTTTTGATAAAAAGTTTTTCGTTCCAGATCTTGCAATAGTGCCTAAATTATCCTTGAAATCTTTTTTACTCATTCCAATACCGGAATCTTTAATTGTTAGAGTTGGGTTATCGCCGTCTTCAAAAGAAATATCAATTCTAGGATCAAAATCAAAAGATTTAAAATCATCCTGAGTAAGCGTCAAATATTTTAATTTATCTAAAGCGTCAGATGAGTTAGATATCAATTCTCGTAAGAATATCTCTTTTTGTGAGTAAAGAGAATGAATGATTAAATGTAGTAGTTGACTAACTTCCGTCTGAAATGTTTGTTTTGCCAATTTGAACTCCGAATTAGTTATATGTTTTAGTAGATCTGTATTGATGTATCAAAAATTATACCTACTATAGTTTTTCTGCCACATTGGCATCACATTATATCATAATTAGCAACACCGTACATTTAGAAATATGTTATTCTATGTACATAATAAAAAATTGATGTTAAATTAGAAAATGAGTTCAAATGCTAAACCATTTCTTGTTATCTTCATTTTGTTAGTTTTTGGGTTATTAAATGCTCAAATTTTGGAAAGACCAAAATGTGGATTTCCTCCTGAGCATGAAGACAGTGCTAGAAATTGGGGGTATGGTTATAGTGATTTGCTTGAAGATATTGAAGTATGGCAACAAAGTCCTTTTGTGTCTATTGATTCAATTGGTTCAACTGTTCAAGGCAGAGCTGTTTGGGAATTAACAATATCTGAAAACCCTTCATCTGATTTTTACAAAAGGATATACATTCATGCCAGAACTCACCCAGGTGAGGAGGAATCATTTTGGGTAGCAGATGAAATAATAAACTATTTAATTGCTGATACTCCAGAGGCTGCATTCATACGATCAAACACTATTTTTCATATAGTGCCCATGCATAATCCAGATGGTGTTGAACTTGGATATGCTAGAGAAAATGCAAACGGCCTGGACATTGAAAGTGGATGGGATGATAGTATTTTACAGCCTGAGGTTGTCGCTCTGCAAAATAGATTTATTGAACTTTCCTTTGCCCCGAACCCAATAAAAGTTGCATTGAATATGCACTCGGCTTATGCATGTAAAAGATACTTTGTTTACCATCATGAAAATGGTACCAGTGATTATTTCACAGATCTAGAGAAACAGTTTATCTCAGGGGTGCAATTTTATTATCCTGATGGTATTGAAGATTGGAATTATTA
>CAJWTA010000073.1 GCA_913046805.1 uncultured Fidelibacterota bacterium
AGCTACTTGCTAATTGGATTTAAAGGTTTATCTTTTGTAGGAATTGCTGTAAGTGTTTTTTTATTTTACAATTTAAAAAATCTAAATAAGTTAAATATTGAATGAATAAAAATTTTTCAAAAGCTGAAAAAAATTTGATGGAAAGTGATCCAAAATTAGGCAAAGTTATTGAAAATAACGGTCATTTACAATTTTCAATCAAAAAAATAGATCCGTTTAATGAGTTAGTAAATATTGTTATTTCACAATTCATTTCAACAAAAGCTGCCAAAGGCATCAAAGAAAAAATGTTGAAGCAACTCAATGAAGAAAGTTTTAAAATTTTAAGTTTCAAAAACCTTACTGTCAATCAAATAAAAAGCCTCGGATTAAGTAAAAACAAGGCTAAGTCTATTAAATCGTTAGTGTTGTTCTTTAGTCAAAATCCAAATTCTAAAAATCTCTATAGGCTGTCCGAGGAAGAACGATACGATAATCTAATTAAAATTTTTGGAATCGGTAAATGGAGTATTGAGATGTTTGAGATGTTTTGTGTTAGAAACAAAAATATTTTTTCTAGCGGAGATGCTGCTATTAGGGTCGCAATGGAAGAACTTAGAATGGTCAAAAAAACTAGCGATTTTGAAAAATATGATAAATATGCAAAAAAGTGGGACCCTTATAAAACTATTGCGTGCTTACATCTTTGGCATTTTATTGAATCTTAGGCTGAAACAAGCACATCCTTAACTGGATGTGGTATCGGGGTTGGCCTTATTTCAAGTGATTCATCTATTTCAAAATTGTCAATATTTTGAACAAATTTGTAGATTACATTTTTATAAATATAGCTTGCAAAGAACTTGCCTAAACACGTATGAGCCCCTCCAGCAAATGGAAAATAAGCTTTGTTATGATAATTTGGATCAATAAATCTATACGGATCAAAAACATCTGGATTGTTCCAGAACCTATCATCGTGATGTAAAAGTAATGGACTTATCGTCACATAAGTGCCTGCTTTAAGTGGGTAACCCTGAATTTCGGTATCTCTTACAACATATCTGATTGAAAATGGTACAGGTGGATAATATCTCATAGCTTCTTTAAATATTGATTCCCCTACTAATCCATTCTTCAATGAAGAGATGTCAGAATGATTAACTTCATTTGCTTCTTTAATTAAGTCATTCCTGAAATCTACATTTTGAGACAAACTATAAATTGAATTTGTGAGAGTGATAGTTGTAGTGTCATGAGCTGCCAACAGTAAAAAAATCATGTGTTCAGCTATCTCAAAATTTGTTAATCCAGCATCCCCTTTATTTGTATTTACTAATTCAGCAAATAAAGTCTTTTTACTGTCATCTTTAATAAGTCCCGCTTTTGATTCAAAATAATCAAGCAAGAACTCACGTGCTTTGAGTCCTTTTTTCATTTTGGTAAATGGCAGTGGCCACCTTATTGCAGAAGTTGCAGAAGCAATTGAATCCATAAAAAGTTTGTTTAACTTTTCAGATTCGTCTTGTTTTACGTCAAGAAAAAAAAGACTTAGAGAAATATCAAACATGAGCTGTTTAACAGATTGATACAAATTAAAGCTCCCAGATTTCTTTAAGTTTTCTACCCATTGATTAATAATTGGTTGAATGATTTCTAAATATCCATGAATTGCATCGTGTCGAAAAGAATCTTGCAGTAAAGTTCTATGATATTTGTGATCATCAAAATCTCTTAACATTAACCCATTTTCAAAAGTTGGTCCTAGTGATACAGCCCAACCTTCCTTGGAAGAAAATAGATCGTCTTTATCTAAAAAAATATCTTTTGTAGCCTCTGGGGTTAAAAGTGCAATAAACTTTTCATTTAACAATGAAATCTGAAATACATCTCCATATTTTTCTTGCATTTCAGAAGTAAATTTAAGCGCATTACGTTGAAAAGGTAAAGAATGACCAATGATAGGAAGACTTGGAATTACTGGAACTGTCATGTAAATATTTTACAATTTAAAGTTAAAGTTTAAAAAGAAAAAAGCATATTTCTATTAGATATCAAACTGCATCAAATCTTTACCAACTACAATTTCTCCATCAAAATGCTTAGCAATTCTCTCTATTAAGACATCTTCATCAAAAACAGGAGGTACAAAATGGTTTAAGACTAATTTTTTAACACTTGCATTACTGGCTAATACCCCAATTTCTTCTGGGGTTGTATGATAATCACTTATATTTTCAATCGTGTCCGATGACATTCGTACTGGATCATAATCCAAACCCACAAATACTTCGTGTACTAAAATATCGGCATGTTTTGAAGATTTTTCTAGAACCTCACAATACCGAGTATCTCCAGAAAAAATTATATTTTTTGGTCCAAGAATAAATTTATACCCAAATGCAGGATCAACAGGATGGTGGTCCACTTTTACACTTTCTATAGTTGCGCTATCAAGCTCTACTTTTAATTCATTATTAATTTCGATAATTTCATATGCTAATCCTTCTACGTTAGGTCTTTTCTCCCATTCTTTTCGTAAATCTAATTCTTCTTTATAAGCTTCAAAGATTTTATCGAAATGGCTTTTTAGACCTTTCGGGCCAAATACTTTAAATTTACTTTCTCGCCCAGTGTGCCACCCAGATATGAATAATTGATATAAGTCAACAATATGATCTGAGTGTAAATGGGTAATAAAAAAATAGTCTATTTCTCCTGGCTTTATTCCTGCTTCACTAAGCCTTTGAGTGACTCCCGAACCAGCATCAATTAAATAATTTTTTCCTTCATAGGACACTAAACTACTTGGTCCATATCTTAAATGACTTGGACTTGGACAACCTGTACCTAAAAGGGTCAATTTGTTCATTTTATTAAACCTCTAGTGACAAGTTGCTTAATACTACTTGCGGCCTCATACCAGAACTTATGTCTGCCATAGCTATTTCAACTTTGACCGCAAATTCGTACATCTCTCTTGATATGTTCTGTTGAATGATTATTGAGTTAGTTAAATACTCAAGACAACTAACAATAAGTGAATTAAGAGTTAAGGATACATCATCAAGATTATCAATGACTTTCTTACATTCGTTCACTAGTGCAAATGAGTGGACCAAATTACTTAACTCTTTTTTTTGGATAGTTAAAATATCTAAAATTTTTTTAAAAGACTGATTTCCATCAACTATTTCAAAATCTAAAAAATCAATAAAGTCTTCATCTGAATAATTAAACTTTATATCTTTATCAGTATCAACAAAAATAGTTCTACATCTACTTTTTATAGTTGAGAGAATCATATTGTTTGAATCATCTCTGCTGTGAGACCAAAAATTCCCAGTAGACAATATCAAAAATACACTTGATTTTGATGGCTCTTCTATTGTCTTTAATAGTGCATTTGATGCTTCCTCAGTCAAAGATTTTAGTGGTGGAAATATGACGACCTTATATCTTCCCTCAATTGGAGAAAGATTATCTTGTGTTATAACTGTCCTAATATCTTCAACGCCTAATGTGCGAAGATTGTCAGATTCAACTATTTTTATATCTGGGTGGGCATCTATAGATTCATCGTTAAACGCAATAAGGCCCGCAAATTTTTTTGCTTGTTTGATAAGTTCTCTTGACGAGTTTGAAAACAGAAGATAGGCATGGAATACGCCATCTAGTTCTTTTTCAAGTGATTTATTAAGCTTTGTCAATTCCTAACCATTTACATATCTTCATCAAATTTTCTTCTAAATTTTTTTCAGCGTCTAATACTAAGAAGCTTTCCGAAAATTCTTCTGAAAGCCTCAAATATCCTTCTCTTATATTTTGAAAAAACTCTATTTTGTCACTACCAATTCTGTCTGCAACTTTTTGACGATCTAAGGAGACTAATGGATCAATATCAAGTAAAACAACTTTTTCTGGCCAGAAACCTCCAATAGCAATATCGTTTAACTGATAAATTTTTTCATAGCCTAATTCTCTTCCAACACCCTGGTAAGCAACAGAGGAATATGCACTTCTATCTGACAAAATTTTTATTTCATTTTGAATTGATGGTTTTATAAGCTCGTTTACTAATTGAGATCTTTGAGCACAAAACAATAAGGCTTCTGTGAGAGGGTCAACTTTGTAGTCATGGCTTAATAATAACTCCCTAATACCTTCACCAACTTTAGTTCCGCCTGGTTCTCTGACTATCTTATTTTCTATTTTGTTCTCATTTAGAATTTTTGAAAGCTGTTCAATGATGCTTGACTTTCCAGATCCATCAATCCCTTCAAAAGCTACATAGTCACAATTCATAATGGTTCATCTTCATCAGTATCAAGGTTTAATCTTAACTTGTTAAAATTGGAATTTTCAAATCCAAAATCTTTAATTATCGTTCTGTACCCTTTAACAAAGGTAATTAAACCGGAAAGCAATATAAATCCAGAGCTTATTCTTAAAACAAAAAGTACTCCATCAAACTCAAAATATTGATTTATAAAATTTGCAGCAAATCCAGAAATAAATAGTGAAAGTAGAATTGACAGTCTCCCAATTGTATAAAAATTACCAAATACTCTTCCTCTTAAATTTTTATCCGTTGTGCTTTGAAGATAGCTTATAGTTAACAAGTAAACAGATCCTGATCCTATTCCTGAAATAAAAATAAAAAATAAGATTGTTGAAAATTCTGATGAGTTAAATGCAAATAAAAGTGAGAGGCCAGTTATTACCATACTTATACCGATAAAAAATGGAATTCTACTGAACGAGGTTACAAAGTAACTTAAAATTACCATTGTAAAAATAATCCCAAACCCAAACGAAGCAATCATAAAACCAAAAGAGCTTTGGGTAAACTTAAGTGACTCTGTCAAGTATGTGTTTCCTAAAACAAAAAGAGCCCCTGCCCCAACAAGACTTAACGATATCGATGTTGTTACTGTTCTAAGTTCTTTAACAAAAAGAAAGTAATTTAAGCCTTCCTTAAGATCGCCAAGAACATTCGATTGCTTTTCTATATTCTTATTTGGAGAATCTGTTTTGAGATACAAAAGCAAAAATGATGAAATTAAAAAAGTGACCGAATCAATTACAAATATTACAGATCCATTCCAACCATTTCCATAAGAAACAATTCCTTCGATTAAAGAATTATCAGAGATTACACCAAAAGCTAATGAAGCTAGTGGAAGTGACGCATATGTGCCTACTGTAAACAGAGAATTTGCTTTAACTAAATATTCATTGTCAACTACTTCAGGAACTACTGATTCTCTTGAAGGTTGTCTGATAAGGGAAAAAATCTCAGATAAAAAATTTATAAGAAAAAGTTGAATTAAAGTAGTTGTAAAAAAAAGTCCTAGAACTATAACCATTCTTGATAGATCACATATGATCATCACATTTTTTTTATTAAACCTATCAGCCAATATTCCTGCAAAAGATGACATGAGCGCAGGGATTATCCTTGCAACAATTGGAATAACGGCGGTAAGCTCAGAATTGCCTCCTTCAGATCCTAAATAACTTGCCAATGCAACAGAAGCAAATAATGTTGCCCAGTCTCCAAAGCTTGACAAAGTACCCGACCACCATAGAACTGAGAACTGAGATTTTGAAAATATTTTTATTGATTTCATTGCCTTATACTCATCCTAGTTTATGTTTATAATACTTTTTTTCTTAAATCCTGTACATATGACAAAAATAGTGTTAT
>CAJWTA010000074.1 GCA_913046805.1 uncultured Fidelibacterota bacterium
GATGATGAGTTAGTAATAGATAGTGCTATGCTTGCTGAAATATCTAGGCAAGCAGAAGAAAACTATGAAATGATTCAGTATATGATTAATTCAGCCAGGCAAAATCAGGTTGTATCAATTCCTGAGGGAGTACATATTATATCAAAACCCATCACTGTAAATAAAAAAGTTAATATCACCATTCAGGGTACACTTTCTTCTAGTATAGTATTAAACGATATTCATCAACCGGTTTTCATAATTAATAATTCTTCAAACATAGTGATTCAAAGACTTAGTCTTGGTCACGAGCCCACTATTAAAGGCGATCATGATTCTGAGGTTGTTAGGATCAACAAAGGAAATAACATTTATGTAAATAGCTGTGAGATAAGCGGAGAAGCCGCAATTGGTTTGAAAGCAGTTGGCGTGAAAAGTTTAACAATTTCTAGTTGTTTCATTCACGATAATAGCTGGTTTGCATTTTCTTTTAAAGATTGTGATAATGTTACGATAGAAAACTCTCAGCTTATCGATAACCAAGAAGTTATGTACAAAAGATCCTCCACTGTTGCGCTTCATAGTAATGTTATCAAAGATTAATTTGATTTAATACTATATCATGAAAGAAAAAGGTAGATTATTATTTTTTATACTACCATCCGTTGCTATAGTACTTTTCATTTTATTGGTCTTCGTTGGCGCTTTGTCATATGAAGGGGGTAATAGATTGGATCATAACTCGATTGGTTACTCTTTTTCAAATAATTATTTAAGTGATCTTGGCAGAATTAAAACTGTAGCTGGTCATAATAATTCGATTCCGTTTTATTGTTTCAATAGTTCGTTAATTATTTTGAGCGTTGTGTTTAGTTTTTATTTTCTATTTTTACCTTCTATATATGATGAAAGTCCAAAGATTCAAAACATTGCCAGGATTGGTAGCATTTTTGGGTTTCTTGCTAGTATTTGTTTCGCTGGCGTTGGGTATACCCCCGCTGATCTTTTTCTTGATGCCCATATATTTTTTGCAGATTGGTTATTTCGTTTAATGAATCTCACAATAATTTCCTACGCGTTAGCTTATGTAATGATGAAACGTAGCTATTTTATTTTCTCATTTATATTTGCAATTGTAGCTGTGGTTGTAAGTAGCCATATCATTATATCTGACTTCGGATTAGCAAAATATTTTAGTGAACCTCATACAGTTAGAGTATTATCTCAAAAGGCTGCAACAATTGCTTTAATCATTAGTGTGCCTTTAATGACAATTTATAATCGAAAAAGATTAGCTTCGCATCCAATCACTTTAAAAATATTTACCTTTAAAAATATATCAATTTAAAACTGAAACATAAAAGGAGATTGCCATGAAACAGTATGCCATTGGATTTATTTCTGCGATGTTGTTACTTATATTTGGTGCCATAATCATGGGTTTTACACCTGCGCCAAATTTAAATAACAATGGGAAATATCAAATAGATACACTGCTAATAAAGCAAGAGGATTATTTGGGAAACAAAAGTTATGAGGTGCTCTACACTATTTTTGATACAACAACAGGCGATATAAAACAGACCAGAAGAGTCCCACATAGCAACTATATCGCAAAAAAAATACAAAGGCAGAAGTCAGCTTTTGATTATAAATGATAAAGGAGTTTTACATGAAAAAATATAGCATGGGAATTTTTACTGGTATTGCCATAGGAGTCAGTAGCATGATGTTCTTAGGCTCTTCATCAATAAATACTGGTATTGATCGTTATGAATATATAAGCGGATCAACTGTGGATCTTAAGATTTTTGATAAACGAACTGGAAAAATGTATGTCCGTGGACGCGATTTTGTTACGGAATATGATGTAATTAATGGTTATTATCGGGTACGCCCATATAGCTTATATGAGGAATAATTAGAACACATCATATGATAAAAAATAATATAGATAATGCCATATCTAGAATAGGGAAGTACGTCCGGAAGACTCCTTTTGAGCATTCAAGTTTAATATCCAATTTAACGGGTGTAGAAACCTGGCTAAAGATGGAAAATCAACAGTACACGGGGTCATTTAAATTTAGAGGAGCAATTAATAAAATGCTTACTTTGAATGAAAAACAAAGGGATTCTGGCATTTATGCTGCCTCAACCGGCAACCATGGAGCTGCTGTTGCCTTAGCTTCAAAAATACTTGGAGTTCCATGCATTGTATATGTCCCAGAGAATTCTTCAGAAGCAAAATTAGGTAATATGAAAAATTTTGGTGCTGAGATTAGAGTTTACGGAACAGACTGCATGGAAGGTGAAATTGAAGCTAGAAAAGTAGCAAAAGATACTGGAGGGGAATATATTTCGCCATACAATGATCCTGAAATTGTATTTGGGCAGGGTACAATTGGTGCTGAGATTATAACCCAATGTGATAGCCTTGATGCGATAATAATATCAGTTGGTGGAGGTGGAATGATTAGCGGGGTAGCAGGATACCTAAAATCAGTATGGCCTAATATTGAGGTCATTGCTGCATCACCAGAGAATCATGCCGTAATGATTAAATCATTAGAGGAAGGTAAAATAGTTAAAATAAATCCCGTACCCACAATTTCTGATGGTACTGCTGGTGGAGTAGAGGAGGGATCGGTTACATTTGATTATTGTCAGAGGTATGTTGACCATTCAATTCTTCTTTCTGAAAAAGAAATTGAAGAAGGTATCATTCACATGATCGAAAAAGAAAGAGTTCTTGTTGAAGGAGCCGCTGGAACCTCAGTAGCTGCTTTAATTAAAATGAGAGAGGAATTAAAAGGAAAACGTGTTGGAATTATTGTCTGCGGAAAAAATATAAGTTTGGATGTGCTAAAAAGAATTTTATGAAAGTTTATGCGCTTGCCGAAATTAAACGTGCGCTACAAAAAATTGACGTTTTACCATTAATTAAAGAAGGATTCATCGCATATTCATCTGGCCTAACAGTAGTGCCTCCGGTTGGTGAATTATTATTTGATGACCCACCTGGAGATGTGCACATAAAATATGGCTACATTCAAAATGATGATTATTATGTGGTCAAAATAGCCTCTGGGTTTTATGGGAATTCTCAAAATAATATTCCACCCTCTCAAGGCGGTGTTATGATTTTATTTGATCAAAAAACAGGTAAAGAGGTTGGGATACTTGTCGATGAATGTTATTTAACTAATGTGAGAACTGCAGTGGCTGGTGCCATTTGTGCGGAATTTTTTTCTCCCAAAAAAGTTAATTGTATTGGAATTATTGGTTCTGGAATACAAGCTAGAATGCAATTAGAATATTTAACTGAAATCATAGACTGTAAAAAAGTTAAAGTGTGGAGTAGAAGTGAAAAGGGCATTGATAGTTATATAAATGACATGTCATTCTTTGGATGGAATTTAGAAAAAGCTAAATCGCCTGATGAAATTGCTGCAACTTGTGATTTAATTATAACAGCGACTCCCTCAAAAACACCTTTATTGAAAAGTGAATATTTGAAAAAGGGAGCACATATAAATGCAATAGGCTCTGATTCACCTGAAAAGAATGAACTAGATAAAAATATTTTAAAAAATTCATCATTAATTGTAGCTGATAGTATTGAGCAATGCATTGAAAGAGGTGAAATCGCTCATGCATTTAGTTCTGGTGCTATCAAAAAAAGTGACATTTATGAATTAGGTGATATTTTAAAAAAGAATATAAGGCTACATTGTGGCGAAAATGAAAACTCGGTCGCTGATTTAACCGGTGTAGCCGTTCAAGATATTCAAATTGCAAAGGCAGTTTTCAAGGAGTGTGAAAAATAAAATCATGAAATTTGAGGAATTTGAATTAGAAAGAAATCAGTCCCTATTTGAGCACAAAGTTGACTTTAATTTATCTGAAAGTGGTCTTCATCCCCTTCCATTAAAAGAAATTTTAACTGTGGAAGAGCAAAGTACACTACTAGAAAAAGAATTAGTCTATGGACATACAAATGGCACGCCAACTCTTAGAGATAGCATATCAAAATTATATGATGGGGCTAAGCGATCAAATGTGCTAGTTACTTCGGGCTCAGCAGAAGCTAATTACATTGCGATAATGACAATTTTAGATCCAGGGGATGAGATTATATACATGACACCAAACTATTTACAAATAAGGGGTATTGCCAGAAATATAGGTGTTAATGTTAAAGAGCTACCATTAGAAGAAGATTTAGGTTGGCAGTGGGATATCAATAAACTTGAACATTTAGTATCAATTAAAACAAAAATGATAGTCATCTGTCATCCAAATAACCCTACTGGGTCAATAGTGTCCTTAAAAAACATGAACAATATCTTAGATGTAGCCAAGAAAAATGACTGTTGGATATTATCTGATGAGGTATATAGGGGAGCAGAATTAGATGGTGATGAATGCCCATCTTTCTTTGGTAGCTATGAAAAAACAATCGTAAATGCAGGTTTGTCTAAAGCATATAGATTACCTGGCTTGAGGATTGGGTGGACGGTTGGGCCTGTAGAGTATATTAAAAAAGCTTGGGCTTTTCATGATTATACTTCAATAAGTATTGCTTATCACAGTGATTGGATTGCCTCTAAGGTTTTAGAAACAAAAAGACGTAAAATGATTCTAAATGGGACTAAAGATCATTTAAATCAAAATTTAGAGACCTTGGTTAAATGGGTGGATACATTAAATGGGAAACTAAGTATAAATAAACCTCAAGCTGGCGCTATCGCTTTTACTAAACTAAACATTCAAGAAAGTTGTGAAGACTTAACTTACCATTTAAGGGATAAATATAGTGTCCTTCTTACTGCCGGAAAGTGGTTTGGACTTGATGGATTTATTCGATTTGGATTTGGGCCTCCAAATGATTACTTAATTAATGCCTTAAATAGAATCGAAAATGCTATAAAAAATTAAATTTTATAAAATTTCAGGTACGTAGTTAAATCTTGACCTACTTGGTCTTTCGTAAGAGTCTGCTGGAGTTCTTTCAGGAAGTTTAACAGTATCATGTTCAATGTCTTCGTAAGGTATTTTACTAAGAATATGAGATATGCAATTTATTCTTGATTTCTTTTTTACATCTGATTCAACAATATACCATGGAGAAAAGTCTGTATCAGTATGCTCCATCATATTGTCTTTTGCTTTTGAATAGTCTTCCCATCTATTTATAGACTCTACATCCATAGGACTTAATTTCCATACTTTAGTGGGGTCATTGATTCTACCTTCAAAACGTTTAACTTGTTCATCAGCACTAACTGAGAACCAATATTTTAAAAGAATGATGCCTGATCCAATTAACATCCTCTCAAAATCAGGTGCTGTTTGTAAAAATTCTATATACTCTTTATCACTACAAAAACCCATGACTTTTTCAACCCCAGCACGGTTGTACCAACTTCGATCAAAAAGGACTATTTCTCCAGCTGCTGGCAAATTTGCGACATATCGTTGAAAATACCATTGCGTTCTTTCCCTATCAGATGGTTTTGCAAGTGCTGCAACCTTGCAACTTCTAGGGTTTAGATTTTCAGTTATTCTTTTAATCGTTCCGCCTTTTCCAGCTGCATCTCTACCTTCAAATATGAT
>CAJWTA010000075.1 GCA_913046805.1 uncultured Fidelibacterota bacterium
CATTCTGTACACTTAGCTTATTAATTTTGTTCATAATCTATAAGTTCTATTGTTCTTTGAAATTTACTTACCTTGCTAATGACAATAATATTATCTTTTACTACTATGAAGAAAGATATTTCATGGGAAAAGATAAAACCTGAGACGAAAGCTGTATGGGCTGGAGAAACTGAACCGTTCCCATACAATTCAACTCAAGCCCCTACGATAAGCAGTGTTGCCTTTAATTATAAGAATATGAGTGAATGGCTGGATGTAGCAAAGGGAACTAAAAAAGGTCATATTTACGGAAGAAATACGAATCCCACAGTTGAATTTCTTGAAAAAAAGATAGCCTTACTCGAAAAAGCAGAATCCGCTGTCGCATTTTCAAGTGGCATGGCAGCAATAAGTAATACTCTATTTGCTCTTCTAAAGCCAAAAGACAGGGTAATTGTAGGAAGAGATACTTACGGAGGTACTAGTAAGATATTTATGGAGTACCTTCCAAAATTTGATATTGATGTTCAATTCTGCGATACAACCAATACTGATATCTTCAAAACCGAAATTAAAAAAAATTGTAATCTGCTTTACTTAGAGACACCAACTAATCCAACCCTAAAAATTCAAGATATAAGAAAACTATCATCCATTGCAAAAAAATCACAAGCAATAACTGTTGTAGACAATACTTTATCAACACCTATAAACCAAAACCCTTTAGAATTTGGTGCCGATATTGTGTTGCACAGCGCTACTAAATTTTTGTGTGGTCACTCTGATGCATTAGGAGGCTTGGTTTGCGGAAACAAAGAAGTAATAGATAGAATTTTTCATTTCAGAGAGATAAATGGAGCATGTCTAGATCCAAATCCCGCATATTTAATCTTGCGCGGAATGAAAACACTAGCATTACGAATGAACAAACATAATGAAAACGCTCTTGAGCTCGCAAATTGGCTTTGTGATCACGATAAGATAGAAGATGTTTTTTATCCAGGCCTAAATAATCACAAAGGTGCAGAAATAGCAAAAAAACAGATGTCAGGATACGGTGGAGTGTTAAGTTTTTCAGTGAAAGATGAAAAAATGATACCAATTTTTATATCAAATTTGTCATTTGCTCATGCTGCAGCTCATCTTGGATCTCTAGATACTATTGTTGGTCCACCGAAGACAACTAGTCATGTCGAAAATACTTCTAAGGAAAGAGCTGAGCTTGGCATACCAAGCAATTTAATAAGATGCTCTGTAGGTATAGAACACATAGATGATATTAAAAATGATTTTAATCAGGCACTCTTAAAATTATAAATGCTAGTTGATAAAGCTTAAAAATTCTTATTTATATGTGATTATGGTTGTTGGAATGATATCTTGGGGTGTATCATGGCCAGCAGCGAAAGTGGTTGGTCGATATGGAGACCCTAGCGATCTAATTGTATGGAGATTTGTATTAGCGCTACTAACAATGCTAGCTATCATGAAGCTCCTTAAAGTTCCGTTAAAGTTTCCTCAAAAATCTTTAAAATTTGTTATAGCAGCAAGCACGTTGATTGTTTTTTATAACTTTAACTATTTGAAAGGTACTCAAGTTGGACTTTCTAGTCTTGGGGGAGTAATCGTTCCCACCATAAGTCCTTTATTTACCTTTGTTCTAAGTATGATATTTTTAAACAAACAAACTCATGTCAAAGAGATATGCGGATTGCTTATTGGTTTAATCGGGGGAATTTTGCTCATTCGGGTTTGGGAGGTAAGTATAGTTAACATAGTATCCTCCGGTAATCTATACTTTTTACTTGGTGCTTTTCTGTGGTCTGGCGTCACAATTTTTGCGCAAAAAACCAGTGAAGAGCTTCATCCTCTTAATTTTAGTTTTTGGGTATACGGAATGGCGATGCTAATAGCTTTACCAATATTTCCATTAAATTCAATTGATGCTATTTTTAAATACGACTTACTTTTTTGGTATAATTTTATATTAATTTCTGTAATAGCACTCGGGCTTGGAACGACGGCGTACTTTATTACAACAATGAGAATAGGGTCTCAAAAAGCTTCTTCTTTTATGTTTATTGTTCCTTTTTCCGCAGTTCTTTCAGCCTCTTTTTTTCTTGGAGAGACAATTCAGGTTAGTACAATTTTTGGTGGTCTACTTTCAACAACTGCTGTTTACTTAATAAATAAATAAATTATTTTTTTATATCTTTGACTTGTTTATCCAAAACACTCAGAGGAACGGGTCCATTGTACAATATTGCTTCATGAAATTGTCTTATATCGAAATTATCGCCGAGTTTTTTTTCTGATGCTTTGCGAAGATTGAGTATATGATTCATACCTACTTTATAAGCAGTTGCCTGACCTGGCATAACAATATGCCTTTCAACCATTTTAACGCAATCCATCATATCGTTCGGTGTATTTTGAGAATAATATTTTATCCCCTCCTCTCTAGTCCAACCTTTAAAATGAATTCCAGTGTCTACAACAAGCCTACACGATCTCCATAATTCCATAGCAAGTCGACCGAAATCTGAATAAGGATCGGAGTAAAACCCTAGTTCTTTTGGTAGAAATTCGGAGTATAAACCCCACCCTTCAATATAAGCCGTATATCCTCCAAATTTCCTGAATTTAGGTATCCCTTTAAGTTCTTGTGAAATAGCTAGTTGCATGTGATGACCCGGTATGCCCTCATGATATGCAAGAGCTTCCATTTGATATATTGGCATCATTTTCATATCGTATGTATTAGCATAATAAATGCCAGGTCTTGACCCATCAGGTGCAGGGCGCTGATAAAATGCTTTGCCAGCAGATTTTTCTCTAAAAGACTCTACTGCCTTTACAATCATATCGGCTTTAGGTTTAGTTATAAAAAGTTCATCAAGTTTTTTCTTCATGTCATCTATCAACTTAACTGACTCTTTAATATAAGCATCTTTACCATCTTGAGTATTTGGATAGTAAAATTTTTCGTTTTCCTTCATCTCTTTAAAAAAATCTTGCAATGAGCCATTAAAACCAACGTCATTTTTAATTTTTTCCATCTCAGCATGAATTCTATCCACCTCTCTTAATCCTAATTGGTGTATAGCTTCCGCAGACATAGTGGTGGTCGTTGTTCTGTTGAGTGCTGTCTGATAAAACCTACCTCCATCTCTCCATCTCCAAACTCCATCTTTTTCGTTGTGCGTAGTATGAAGGCGTAATACAATTTCAATTAATTTTTCATAAGCAGGTAATAAGGAGTTCATCATTGCTTTTTTTGCTTTAGCCAGCAATATATCCTTCATTGAATTTGATATATCCAATCCTTGAATTTTAGAATAAAAATCATTAAAAACTGCAGAAGTATCTGCACCTTCAAATGGATAACCCGTAATTACATTACGAGAATCAAACAAAACATGGTCAAAAACAAATTTAGGAGCTACAATTCCAGCTTCCTCCCTTTCAATTACATTTATAATCAATTGATCCACTAAAGACTTAATACCTTTTATCCTGGCAATATAAGCTTCTGCATCTTCAACTGAACCAATACGATGCATGTTTATTAAAAACGCAGGTATTTCAGATTGCATGCCAAACATTTGATTAAGAGGGTAATCATAAAGCCTATACTTATAATCGTTAATCTGATCAATTAGACTCTGCTTGTAAAGATCAAAACTTAACTTTGTATTTGTGTCTAAAAGCTTAACATCTATAGAGTCTTTGAGCCATTTCAGTGATTCTTTTGAATATTCAAGCTCAATCTCTTCACGCTCTTTTGTAAGATCACTCCATTTATCATAATCTTTTTTTATGCCTAGCCTGGTTTGAAGCATTGGGCTTCTATCTACATATGCATCAAACATAGCGTCAAAGTAATCATTGGCTTTTTTTGATTCATTTTTGACAAGCTCAGGATCAATAGCTTCGTTTGAGCATGAAACAATAAATAATAATAATAAATAGTTTTTTTTAAATTTCATTGTTATCCTCTTCTTTTACAATACTTAAAAATTTATTTTTGATCAGATGACTTAAATCGAGGTAGTTTTACACTTCCTAAAGATTTATGTTTTGTTTTTCTTCCTGAAGTTCTTTTTCTCCACAGTTCAAACGATTTTCTTTTCATGTGTTTTCGCATTATCTTGATAACCATATCCTGATTAATGCCGAATTGCTTTTCGATGACATCGAAAGTTGTTCTATCTTCCCACGCCATCTGAATTATGCGATCAATATCTTCTTCTGAAAATTGGTTTATTTTAAATTTATCAGACATAACCTTTATAAAAATTTAATCTAACATATAAATACGTTTAATTTTACTATTATGATTGATTTAAATTTATACAATGCCTGAAGGACCTGAAACAAAAAGAATGGTTGACACTATCAATAGAGACCTTGTGGATAAAAAAATAATATCTACTAAATTTTATCACCAATCTCTTGATTCAATTCCAACCAGCGGATTATCTGTAAAGGAAGTTCTTTCAAAGGGTAAGGCTGTGGTCATTAGATTAAATAATGATTATTCAATTATTACGCATAATCAGCTTTATGGCCGTTGGACTTCAAATAGGCTTAATTCCAAAATTCATCATAATCGATCGTTGAGAATAGAGTTTTGTACAGAAAAAAAAGCCATCAGACTATGGTCAGCCACGGACATTTCTGCATACAAAACCATTGAGGAGAATGAACATCCATATATAAAAAACTTAGGTCCCGATGTATTGGATAACTCGACAACAGCTGATCTAATCTATAAGAGATTGACAAGCAATAAATTTAAAAATAGACAATTTTCAGGCTTACTTTTAAGCCAAGCTTTTATTTCAGGCTTAGGTAATTACCTAAGAAGCGAAATCTTATTCTATTCAAAATGCATGTATAATGATAAATCTAGCATACTGAATGTGGATCAGAATAAATTGCTCGCAACTAATATTAAAGATGTTTCAGTGCGCGCATACGAGCAAAAAGGAAAAACGATTTTTTACGATGATCTAATGCTAAAAAAACTTGATAAAACTGTTAAAAATAGAAGATTTATGGTTTTTGCAAGACAAGGTCAGCATTGCTATATATGTAAAGATATTATTTTAAAAGACCAAGCATCTAGTAGACGAATTTATTATTGTCCAAAATGTCAAAAAGCTTAGGATCATTTAATTGTAGTAATTTATTAATAAACAGCCATGACCTATATATTTAACTATAAAATCTATCTTTTACTTTCTTTTACGATGATACTGCTAGATCAGCTTTTTTCTAATGACCCCGAGTTAACTGTGTTCATATTTGCCACTATCCTATTAATAGGTGGCCTTCCGCATGGTGCTTTAGATTTTTTCATACTTAAAAATATATTCAAAACGAAAATTTTTGTTTCATCGCTTATAATTTATCTATTCATTGCCGCTGTTTTTTACATTCTTTTTTTTCTTTTCCCTGAAATTATATTTTTAATTTTTTTGATCTACTCGGCTTTTCATTTTGGTGATTCCGACTTTAAAAATGAGTCTCAAATTTCAAAACT
>CAJWTA010000076.1 GCA_913046805.1 uncultured Fidelibacterota bacterium
CCAACTCTATTGCCAATAAAATTTGGATTGTCTTTAGCTGGCACTATTCCTTTATCTAGTATTGAACTGCAAAAACTTGTTAATGAGTTATATATTTCTAATGACGTCTGCTCATTTTTTACGATCTCCAAAAGCTTCATATATCTTGGTGGATTAAAAAAGTGCGTAATCAAAAATCTACTTTTTAAGTTTTCTGGTAGGTTTTTAATGAGTTCATTTAACGTAATGCCAGATGTATTTGATGATAGTATTGCTTTATTATGTATAAATGGAGAGATTTTTTTAAATACTTCAATTTTAATTTCAATTTTTTCTGGAACTGCCTCGATGATCCAATCTACTTTTTTAATTTTATGAATGTCTTTATCAAGGCTGCAGGCTTGAATTAGTTCAATGTTCTCAGGTTGCTCAAGCGGCGGTGGTTTAATTATTTTTAACCGATCTTTTCCTAAAGTAGCAGTATCAGTTGTGATATCGTATAAATATGATCTAATGCCTTTGTTTGCAAAAAGTGCAGCTAATTGGGCACCCATAACCCCTGCTCCAATTACAGCTACACTTTTAATATTTATATTGTTGGACGGCATACAAGCGTTGCAGAAATTTGCTTATTATTGGTTTAGTTGACCTTGTCTTCTATATTTCTCTTGATATTTTTTATAGAGCATTTTTTGATGGTTGTTGAGATCCACCTCCTTACCTTGAATAAATGCCATAAGAATTTTTGGATTCATTTCCATTGGTGGTGTTTCAGATATAAAAAATGTTGCGTCTTTGCCGATATCTAATGAGCCGATCATATCATCAACTCCTAAAATTTCGGCAGTGCTTAAAGTAATAGAACGTAATGCTTCTGATTTATCCAATCCATAAGCAGCGGCTCGCATAGCCTCATTCGGAAGATTTCGTATATTGCCATCATGCGGGTAACCAATGATCGTATTTAAACAGAACTGTACTCCTGCTTGCTTTAACAGGAAGGGTAACTTGTATGGCAAATGGATTGGCTCAAATCTGCGAGTAGGTATCTTTTCTACTTGGTCAATAACTACTGGTATGTTGTTTTTAACCAATAGATCTGTTAGTCGCCAACTATCTGAGCCTCCTACAATAATAATTTTAAGGTCATTTTTTTTGGCCCACTCAACCGCTGATTTTATCTGTCTTGCCTCATCTGCATGAATGAAGATCTTCTTTTTTTCTACTACAAATGGTATCATTGACTCTAACCTAAGGTCTGACTTTTGTCTTTCGCCTGCGATACGGCTTCTTTGCTTTATACGTTGAAAGTATGCTCTAACATCACGGACCATGTGGTCAAGATCTCTAATTGATTTTTGAATTTCTTCTTTTTGTTGTTTTTCAGATTTTTTTACATTTGCTCCATAATTTATCCTCATTGAGGGCCAGTTAATGTGTAGTCCAGATGGATGTTTTAATGTAGCTTGTTCCCATGTCCATCCATCAAGCATCATTACAGATGATTGGCCAGATATGCGACCTCCAGCAGGAACTGAGTTTACAACTAAGACTCCGTTTGAACGTGTGATAGGTATAAGGTCAGAATCAGGATTGTAGCTTACATTTGCCTTTACATTGGGATTGAACGATCCTCTTTCAGCAAAGTCTCTAGTCTGTTTTACTAAGCCAATTTCTACTAATCCGATTCTAGTAATTGGCGCGATGTAACCTGGGATTATGTGTTTACCAAAAACATCATATACATCTGTTTCTGGAGACGCCATTATATTTTTTTCTATTCTAACAATTTTACCTTTTGAAAAAAGTATATCGTATCCTTCAAAAATATCTGTAGATACCGTATGTAGAATACCTCCTTTTAATATAATTGGTCTTTTTTGATCTTCTCCAGGAATTTGATCATTTGAAATCCCAAGACTAAATAGGAATAAGGTGAATATTATTTTAATCATCATAAACACCTGTATTATCTAAAATGTCGCATTTATGACCATTGTGCATTGACGATGATTTCTTGCTACTACTAAAGGTACTTGGGCCTTTCGTCGATAATATTTTTTGAATGATATTGCTCCTTAGCTCTGCGTCCCTTTCTTCAAGTAACTTATTATCTTTCTGAGAATAATATCTAATGCCATCGATCCATGTTTCTTCAACTTTACTATATATAGATAGTGGCTCACCATCCCAGATAACAAAATCAGCATCTTTTTTGGGTTCCAAAGAACCAACGTATTTATCAATTTTTAATTGTTTTGCTGGATTTATAGTTACCAACTTTAAAGCTTCGTTAGGATCTAGATTACCATACTGAATAGCTTTAGCGGCCTCTGTATTTAATCTTCGAGCAAGTTCATCGTCATCAGAATTAAAAGATACTAGAACATTGCTTTTTACCATCATACTACCATTATATGGTATTGCATCGATTACTTCATATTTGTATTGCCACCAATCAGAAAAAGTTGAAGCGCCAGCACCATGTTCAGCGAGCCGATCTGCAACTTTATACCCTTCAAGAACATGTTGGAAGGTTGCTATCTTAAAGCCAAAATCCTCTGCTACTCTAGTGAGCATTAGAATTTCATCTTGACGATATGAATGACAATGAACTAATCTCTCACCCTCAAGTATTTCAACAAGGGCGTCAAGCTCTAGGTCTTTTCTGGGGGGTATTTTTGTTCTTTGATATTTTGCATTGCGCATATAGTTATCATTTGCGTGTTTGTAATCAAGAGCTGCTCTAAAAGCATCCCTCATTACTTGTTCTACACCCATACGAGTCTGTGGGTACCGGTTTGTGCCACCCCAATTAGCCTGTTTTACATTTTCGCCTAATGCAAACTTTATTCCCTCTGGTGCATTTTTAAACAAAAGTTGGTTTGCGTTGCTGCCCCAGCGAAGTTTAATAACTGCATTTTGTCCTCCTATTGGGTTTGCTGAGCCATGTAAAACATTAGCAGTAGTTAACCCGCCGCCAAGTTGCCTGTATATATTTATATCTGTAGGGTCTAAAACGTCTCTCATTCTTACTTCGGATGTGATATACTGAGTACCTTCATTAATACTACTTGCAGCAGAATGGCTATGGCAATCAATTAGACCTGGGGTTACATGTTTTCCTGCTCCTTCTATTAGGATTGCACTTCCTTGTGGCACTGTTATGTCAGGAGCAACTTGTTCAATTTTTCCATCAACAAATAATATATCCCATTCAGCTAAAGTGCCTTTTGGTCCGCATGTCCAAAGTGTAGCATCATTAATAAGTACTGCATTAGGTTTTGGGTGTTTTTTTATTAGACCATAAGCACCTTCAGGTTTAAATACAGATAACTTACTTGCAGGCTCTAAATTAGAATTTTTTTCTACATCCTTATTCTTTTTGTCTGCTTGAAAAGGTGATGATTCTTGAGATATACCCTTTCCAGTTCCAATGATTTGTGAGTCAGTCAAATCTCCGTTAAATGTTAATGTACCTTTTTGATCAAGATTAGCGCCATCGACTGAAAAAGAAATTGAAGATTCATAAATATCTATATTGTATAAATCAGTTTTCCTACCTTGATAGCTAATTGTACCGCTGTAAATTTTATTACTAGCAATACTGGTTTGACCTTTAAGAAGGTCTTTGATTTCTAAATCATAAGCAGTCCCTTTGTATTTAAGAGACCATGTTCCTAAAAAAGATGGGACTTTTCTTGATGAAATAAATATTTCTTCTCCATCAATCCAAACACTAACTACTTTAGATTTATGATCAAAATAATCTCCATCAACTACAACTAAGTTTGCATTATACCCTTTAGCTATTTTCCCAAATGATTTTTCAAGCCCAAGCGCTTCAGCAGGTTGGGTTGTCAGTGCTGCTAAAACAATATCTTTATTTAAGCCTCTTTCAATGATTCTTTGAAGATTTTTGCGAAAATCATTTTTTTTCTTGAGGCCATGACTAGTAATTGAAAAGTCAAATTCTGAATTTGTAAGATAAAGCAAATTGTCAGGAGCCATATCCCAATGCTTTAATTCTCTAGTAGAAAATTGTAGATCGCTCATTGGTTTTGTGACATTTGGCTTTGCTGGAAAGTTGATTGGCATGATGAAAAAAGGTTTTACTTCATCAAAATAATCAAGAACCCTGTATTCATATCCACTGCCTAAAATCCAAGGTGAAAGTTTGAATTCTTTTACTATATTAATTGCTCTAGATGAAGAGTTGTCATTTGATGAGATAAAAACAAATGGTTTGTTTAAGGCTCTAGACAGGCCGAGACTCTCTAAAGATGAGTTCGAAGATATGGGCTCGTTCTCAGATGGATATTCCTGTACAATTTCTTGAGCCTTTAAATACCAATCAGAGTCATAAAATGTTTGTCTAATATGAGCAATTACCCCTAATAAGGATCTAGGGTATTCTCTATTTTTTTTTGCCCGGTATTTAAAATCTATAACTTGTGCGACTGAGGAATTAATTGGGTTCAATTGATCTGACAAGCTTATTACACCTGTTTGTCCTCTGAAAATTCCTTGGTCCGGTGCGATGTGAGCTGTTGTAAATCCTAAGCTTCGAAGCTCTTTTAATGCTTTATCTTTTATTTCTATGTTGTCAACAGCTCTGTAATCGGGTCTTACTTTTGAGTCCCAATGTTTTCTTTTACTTTTTGATTTTGAATCATAAGATTTTGTTTCAAGCCATGTTTCAAGAAAACCTGCATATATGTGGGCTCCTTGCATATCTATTTCATAGGAATCTTTTGGCGACTTGATGTATCTGCCTACTGCTTCTATTTTGCCATTTCTAATGACGATGGACCCGCTTTTAATAAAATCACCAGGGGCAGTATGGATCATTGCATTAGTTAAAGTCCAAACTCTCGGAGCATTTTTTTGAAGATTTTCAACAGGTTTTAATTGGGCGAATAGAAAAATTGGTATAAAAACTAAGACTAAAATTTTTCGCATGTTAAAAATTAGGACCTTTTAGTTTATTATCTTCAATGTACTGCACAATGAAATGAAACGCATCATCTATGTCATCTGAAATATGGAAGAGATCTAAGTCAGATTGTGAAATGGTACCACATTCAACTAGGTAGTCCCAATTAACTACATTATTCCAAAATTCAGACCCGTAAAGAACGATAGGTAACTTTTTTTTAATTTTTTCAGTTTGGATCAATGTTAAAAGCTCCATCACTTCATCTAATGTACCGAACCCACCAGGCCATACTACTAATGCTTTAGCTAAGTAAATGAACCAAAACTTTCTCATAAAGAAATAATGAAATTTAAGATCTAACCCATTTGTGATGTACTCGTTGCTAGTTTGTTCAAAAGGAAGTGATATGGTTAATCCAACGGAAATTCCATCTGCTTCTTTTGCTCCCCTATTTGCTGCTTCCATTATTCCACCTCCACCACCAGATGTTATGATGTAGCGAGATTTTTTGCTGTTAAGCCCTTTACTCCATTCTGTGAATTTTTTAGCAAGTCTGCGAGCGTCTTCATAATACCTGCTCATTTCAACATCTTT
>CAJWTA010000077.1 GCA_913046805.1 uncultured Fidelibacterota bacterium
TACGACCTTCGGGTTATGAGCCCGACGAGCTACCAGACTGCTCCACCCCGCGTCATGAATTTTTTAAAAAATAAACAGTAACTCTTGTGCGAAGTTAGACGTTTTTTATTCTTAAGCCAAATCTATTTTGTGATTCATCTCACACATTTTAAATAATCTGAAACTTTTAGAGTAAAAAGGAGTCTAATTTTATGCGAGTGCGATAAATATTTACCAGATATCTCTTACCTCTATTAACCTCCTTGGTGTATATCGCGCTCGCTTTTTTATTTTTTTCTAAAAGAAATTCGAATTGGAACTCCCTCTAGGTCAAAACTTTCTCTCAACTTATTCTCAACAAAGCGCTTATAGCTTAACGTAATTAATTTTGGGTAGTTTGTAAAAATTACAAAAAGATGTGGAGCGGAGCTAACTTGGGTCATGTATTTGAGACTGATTGCTTTGCCTTTTGTTGCTGGAGGAGATTGAAGTTTAATGATTTTTTGTAGAAATTTATTTAGTTCAGAAGTGCTAATACTAGTTTGTCGTAGTTCATATATTTTAGCCGCTACTTTTAAAATACTACTTATCCGCTGCTTTGTTTTGGCTGAAGTAAACAGCGCTGGATAATGCGTCAGCGATTTAAACTGTAATGACATCTCTAAAGAGAAATCTCTCATTGTATTGGTTTCCTTTTTAATCAAATCCCACTTATTTACGATTATTGCCATTCCCTTTCCCTTATTAATCACTTCATTTGTAATAGCTTTATCTTGCTTTGTAAATCCTTTATTAGCATCAATAACAACCAAGACCACATCAGCACTTATGATAGCCCTTCGAGTTCTTACGTTGCTATAAAACTCGATGTTGTCATCTAGCTTACTTTTTTTTCTTAATCCAGCGGTATCAACCAATGTTATTGACTTATCATAGTATCTTAGTCGTGAGTCTATTGAATCCCTCGTGGTTCCTGCTATGGGTGTTACAATAGCTTGATCTTTTTGTAGCAGCGAATTAGTTATTGAAGACTTTCCCACATTGGGCATTCCTACTATCGCTACTCGCATACCATCCTCCGATTCAACACTTTTAGGAAGCGAGCTTATTTTAAGGCTATTTAAAACGGAATCCAGCAAGTCTCCAGTTAATCTGCCATTTAATGCAGATACTGGGTAAAGGGGATCAATTCCAAGTTCGTGAAATTGATACACCTGCTTATCGTGATCGAGGCTATCGCACTTGTTTACAGCAAGAATGACCTTTTTACCTGATTGTCTTATTAAGTGAGCTAATGATCTATCTGAAGCCGTAGGATCATCTTTACCATCAACCATAAAAAGAATCAAATCTGATTCAGACACTGCAGCCAAGGCCTGATCTCGAACTGCGCTGTTAAAAACATCTACATCTTCAGGTATGTATCCTCCGGTATCAATGAACGTTAAGTGGTGACCTGACCATTCAACTTCTCCATAGATGCGATCACGCGTAATACCTTCCTCAGAGCCAACGATTGCCTTCCTCTGTTTCAAAAGCCTATTAAAGAACGTTGACTTTCCCACATTAGGTCTCCCCACAATAGCTACTTGATAATTTGGCACAATTAATTCTTTTAGTTATTTTTCAAAAATATATGACTGATCTTTGAAGGATTTAAATTCAAGCGCATTACCGCTAGGATCCAAAAAAAACATTGTTGCTTGCTCTCCGCTTTCACCTTGAAACCTAATATAAGGCTCAATAATAAATTCGACGTCTTTGGATCGCAACATCTCAGAAAATACATGCCACTGATCCCACTCTAAAATAACACCAAAGTGTCTTACGGGAACCATTTTACCATCAACATCGCTTTTTTCTGCACGTTGAACTTCATCTGGGCTAAGGTGAGCAACGATCTGGTGGCCGAATAAATTAAAATCGATCCATGACGAGCTAGACCTCCCTTCAAGACACTCTAAGGTATTGACATAAAAATTTTTTGCAGCTTCAAGATTATTTACTGGAAATGCTACATGAAATGGCTGAATGTTTGACATTTTTATCTCCAACTATTGTTTAAATTTAATTCCAATATATGGAATTCTTTTATATGTTTGTATCAGTGTGCTTTTGTCAATGTTCAAATAATAGCCTGAGCGATGATTCCAAAAAATGTATTTATTAGCAGGTTTTACTGAAGACATCTGTACAAAATTTTAGAAAAAAAATAATAGATAATCAAAATTTTTATTACCTAATTTTCTTCAAAAAAAATCTAATTTTTATATGACTATGCATCCGCAATAAAATTTTGTCGTCTTAAAATTGTTTTTTTTAACTTTTCTTCTTGATGGATTTTAGCAGGATTTATATATTCATCATGCCAACCCTATTGATTATCACTTTTTTAAATGCTAGCCTAATTAACCTCGTTTTTTTATAACTGTATCCACATACCAAAAAGGAAATCTGATATGGCAGAAGCGATCGAACTAAATTTTCCATCTGGAAAAAAGAACACTGACGAAATAAACAACATTGTTGAAGAAACGGTCAGAGAATTAACAAAAGAAGTCAACGAAAAAGATGAAAATGGCGTCCCTCAACGCTATCACATAGAAAATTATTATGATGGTGATACGCTTGGTGCTGATGTTTTAAAAAATAAATACCTTGCTCCCTGGGAAAGCCATCCCTACGAACTTTGGCAAAGACAAGCAAAAGCTCTCGCAAGCGTAGAAAAGACAAAAAAATTGCAAAAACAATGGGAAGAGAAATTTTATTCAATTTTAGAAGATTTCAAGTTTACTCCTGGGGGACGAATTATGCATGGTGCGGGCCGTGAAGACATCACAACGACTCTCAACAATTGCTATGTAGTTGGCATTAAAGATGATTCTATAAATTCCATTTATAGAACTATTCAAGAAGAAGCGCGGACTTACAAATTTGGAGGTGGTTGCGGCCACGATCTATCCGTTCTCCGCCCATCAGGTGATGCTATAAATGGTACTGGCGGTGAATCATGCGGACCTGTCGGTTTTATGAATCTTTTTAGCGAAAATACCAATACTATTGCACAGCATGGTAGAAGAGGCGCAAACATGCAGACGCTTCGAATCGATCATCCCGATATTGAAAAGTTTATATCGATAAAGATGAATGATATTAACATGGTAAAATACTCTAATATTTCTGTGCTACTGACTCATGAATTCATGCAAGCCGTTGAAAACGACACCGACTTTGATCTTAAGTATGAAGATAAAGTTTACAAAACGGTTAAAGCAAAAGAGCTTTGGGAAACAATTATTGATTGTGCTCATTCAAGTGCAGAACCCGGTCTTCTCTTTTGGGATACAATGACAGATTATCACAATGCCGAATATTGTAGTCCATTGGTTTCGACAAATCCCTGCGCAGAACAACCCCTGCCAGATGGAGGTTGCTGTAATTTAGGCTCAATTAACCTCGATAGATATGTTGATGATAAAGGTAACTTTAAGATTGAAGATTTTAAAGAAACCGTTGGAATAGCAACCCGTTTCCTAGATAACGTAATTGACTACAACTTGGATCGTCATGCTCTTGACACACAGAAAGAGAATGCAAAAAATGACAGAAGAGTTGGCTTAGGTATACTCGGTCTGGGTGATATGTTAGTTCGAATGGGAATAAAATACGATAGTGAAGACGCTCTTCAAACAATCGATCAAGTTATGAAGATATTTTGCGATACAGCTTATGAGACAAGCTCTGAGCTTGCAAAAGAAAAAGGTTCATTTCCTCATTTTAAGTGGAATGGGTATAGAAAAAGCAAATTTGTAAAAAATCTCCCAAAAAGCCTACGCGATAAAATCAAAGATGATGGAATTAGAAACTCAACTGTACTTACTGTTCCACCCACTGGAAGCGGAGCAATTGTAGCGAGAGTAACATCAGGAATCGAGCCAATCTTTGCAACTTCATATAAGAGACGCGTCAAAAAGAATGATGGATTCGGAAGAGAATTTGATGAATACAAGGTATATCATCCCATCATAGAAAAACTTTTTGGAGATGATGAGAACCTGCCTGAACATGTAGTTACAGCTCATGACATTGATCCGTATTTTAGAGTTAAGTTGCAAGGCGTAATCCAAAAGTACATTGACTCTTCAATATCCTCCACGGTTAATTTAAAACAAGAAATCACGAAAGAAACAGTAGCGGATATCTATTTAACTGCATACAAAGCAAACCTAAAAGGAATAACCGTATATAGGGAAGGTTCACGCGAAGGTATTCTGATTACTGAAGATAAAAAAGAAAACGATAATGCCAATGCCGAAAGTCACGTAGCTACTAATTTGTCAAATGAAAAAACTCCAAGGTTGCGACCAGTCGAAACTAATGGAATTACGCGAAGAATACGTACTGGAGAAGGCACACTGTATATTACAATAAATCAAGATGAGAACGGCCTGTGTGAAGTTTTTACAGCGATTGGAAAAGCTGGGGGTAACGCGGCCGCCCAATCAGAAGCAATCAGCAGATTGATTTCTCTAGCGCTCAGATCAGGATTGGATCCAAATGCAATCGTAAAACAACTAAAAGGTATTTCTGGGCCAAATCCCACGTGGGAAGGTGGTCGTCTCATACTTTCTACTCCTGATGCAATAGGTAAAGCACTCGATGATTATTTAAAGGAGAATAGAGCAGATAATATCAGTAGCCCAGTAAAAGAAAAAGTTCGAATTACGATGGCCCAAGAAAACACGGCTCAAGAAAATTCCTATGAGTGTAAAGATTGCGGAACTTCTGCAAATGTAGTAAATGAAGGTGGATGTTTAACGTGCAGGGAATGCGGCTGGTCAAAATGCGACTAATGAGATTATCTTATTTTTAAGATATTTTACTGTAAATAAAAAAGGCCATTTTGAATGGCCTTTTTTATTTACAGTAAAAAGAATATTAGATTAAAATTCTTTCAACTCACCTTCTTTTGCCTCTTGAAGATCATTTAAAATTGAAATATGATTATCAGTCAATGTCTGTATTTCCGTCTCTTGCCTTCGAGATTCATCTTCAGAAATGTGCTCTTCTTTACTAAACTCTTTAATACTTTGAATTGAGTCTCTACGAACATTGCGAACCACAATTCTTCCATCTTCAATGAGCTGGTGGACGTATTTAATTAGGTCTTGCCTTCTCTCTTCAGTTAAGCTTGGAATCGGCACCAAAACTGAATTTCCATTATTATTCGGAGTAAGACCAAGATTGGAATCCATAATCGCTTTTTCTATAATTGGGATAAGTGTTTTTTCAA
>CAJWTA010000078.1 GCA_913046805.1 uncultured Fidelibacterota bacterium
GAATTCTCAAATATTGATGAATTATCAAAAATATTTGAAGTTCCTTCAAATACAATAATTCAAAAATGTATGGGTTTAGGGGTTTTAGCTACGATTAATCAAAGATTGGACTGGGATGTAATTGAGTTGTTAGCCGAGGAGTTTGGCTATGCAGCCAAACAATTAGAAGATATTGGTGAAGAGCTATTTGATTTTGAAGATTCTGAAGAAGATAAGAAGAAAGCCATAGATAGACCACCTGTGATAACTGTTATGGGCCATGTTGACCATGGAAAAACATCATTACTCGATTACATCAGAGAAAGTAATGTAGTAGCTGGTGAATCTGGTGGTATTACTCAACACATAGGAGCATATCAGGTTGCAATGAATGATGGTAAAATGGTTACATTTCTTGACACCCCTGGGCACGAGGCGTTTACAGCTATGAGAGCAAGAGGTGCTAAAGTAACCGATATGGTAGTTTTAGTCGTTGCTGCTAATGATGGTGTTATGCCACAAACAAAAGAGGCTATTGACCATGCAAATGCAGCGAATGTCCCATTGGTTATAGCAATAAATAAGATTGATCTACCCGACATTGATCTAGAAAGAATTAAGCGTGAACTATCTGAGAATAATGTATTAGTAGAGGATTGGGGTGGAAAAATTCAGGCCATTCCTATATCTGCAAAAACTGGTGAAGGTGTGGATGACTTACTATCTTCAATGATTATTGAATGTGAACTCTTGGAATTAAAAGCTAATAAGGAAACTTTAGCCAGAGGAACAGTTGTTGATTCGAAGTTAGACAAAGGCCACGGACCTATTGCAACAGTCCTTATCCAAAAAGGGACGTTAAATGTTGGAGATCCTTTCATATGTAATAATATTGCAGGTAAAGTACGCGCGATGATGAATGAACGGGGTCAAAGAATTAAAACAGCAACACCATCAACGCCTGTACAAATATTAGGTTTTGACCAGGTGCCCCAATCCGCAGATATATTTTCAGTTGTAGAAAGCGAAAGAGAGATAAAGAGAATAGTTTCTGACAGACAACGACTCAAAAGAGAAATTGATTTAAAAAAGATTACCGCTCAATCATTAGATGCTATGTCTGCGTTAATTAAAGAAGGATCAATAAAAAATCTGCCTATTATTGTAAAAGGTGATGTTGACGGCTCAATAGAAGCGCTTTCAGAGCAATTAAGTAAAATATCAAACGATGAAGTTGGAGTTCAAATTATTCATAAATCTGTTGGTACAATTTCAGAATCAGATGTTTTACTTGCCGCTGCTTCTAAAGCTGTAATAGTAGGATTTCAGGTTCAGGCATCAGCAAATGCAAAGCTTCAAGCACAGCAAGAAGGTGTTGATATTAGAAGCTATAGTGTTATTTATCAAGCTGTAGAAGAAATTACCCTTGCTCTTGAAGGACTGCTTGAACCAGAAAAAGTAGAAGAGGTGCTTGGTAAAGCATTTGTTCAAGAGGTATTTAAAATCCCTAAAATTGGTTTTATTGCAGGTTCAAAAGTAACTGAGGGGCTTATAAAAAGAAATGCAAGGGCTAGAGTCATTCGTGAGGAGGAAGAAATTAGCGAAGGGGAGATTGTTTCCCTTAAGCATATAAAAGATGATGCCAAGGAAATGAAAGAAGGTTTTGAGTGTGGTATTGGAATCGATAATTTTTCAAAATTTAAAGAAGGCGATATTGTTGTCTGCTATGAAATTAAATCTATTAAGCGAACCTTGGAACTTAATTGAAACCTGAACGACCCTTTGAAAGAACAGATCGGGTCGCAAATGAAATACATCAGATCATAGGCAAGATTCAAAATCAATATATAGACTTATCCTATCTTGGTTTTGTCACTTTTTCAAAGGTTACTGTTTCTCCAGATCTGAAACACGCTAAAATTTTTTTTGGTGTCGTAAACAAGAAAAAAAATATTGAGAACATTACTATAGAGTTAAACAAGAAATCTAAAGCATTTAGAAGATATTTAGGTCAAGAATTAACTATTAAATTTACACCCTCGTTGAAATTTTATTATGACGATTCTATATTACACGTAAAGCGTATAGATGAGCTTTTTAATAAGCTAAAAAAGAGCGATACTTGATATATAATATTTACAAACCTGTTGGATGGACCAGTTTTGATGTAGTAAAAAAAATAAGATCAATTACGAGGCATAAAAAAGTAGGTCACGGTGGAACCCTTGACCCATTTGCTGAAGGTGTATTAATAATAGGCACAGGAAAAGGAACTAAAAATTTATCAAATTTCTCCTCAGAGAAAAAATCGTACCAAGCTATTATCCAGCTTGGATGTGCAACAGATACTTTAGACAACGAAGGAGAGGTGGTTAAAGAGTCTGCTGTGCCAAAGCTCACTAAAAAACAAATAACAAAATCCTTGGATACATTTTTAGGTGATTATATTCATAAGCCTCCTATGTATTCAGCAAAAAAAATTAACGGAACACCGCTTTACAAGCTTGCTAGAAAAAATATAACAATCGAACGTAAAGAAATCATTTGCACAATTTATGATATTCGATTGAATGATTTTTCAAATGATTTGATCAATTTCTCTGTAACCTGCTCTAAAGGAACCTATATCAGAGTACTAGGTAGTGATATTGCAAAAAATCTGCAAACTGTTGGTCATTTAATCAAGTTGATTAGAACAAGTGTTGGTGATTATGAAGTGTCAAATTCTCAAAGTATCGACAATTTTGAAAAGCTATGGAAATTATCAGACAAATAAATACCATACCATCCTTTACCGAATCAATTGTTACAATTGGTACTTTTGATGGTTGTCACAGAGGACATCAAGATATTATTAAAAAAGTTATTTATAACGCACAGCTTAAAAACACCAAATCAATATTAATAACTTTCGATCCACACCCCAGACATATTTTGCAACCCCAAAATAAAATACCGATGTTAATGCACATAGATAGGAAATTAAATTTTCTTAAATCCTTCAATTTAGATGCCGTATTAGTAATTCCGTTCGATATGACCTTTTCCAAGGTATCTGCGTACGATTTTTTAAATGACATAATTCTTGGTCGTCTAAATGCATCGAAGATAATTGTTGGCCATGATCATCATTTTGGTTTTAACCGAGAAGGTTCACCTGAATTTTTAGAAAAATTATCCGATGAAAAAAAATATCAAGTTGAAATAGTTGAACCTATAAAAGACAGCGATACGATTATTTCAAGTACTCGCATAAGACAATCAATCCAAAACGGTTTTGTTAGACGTGCATCGTTTGAACTAGGATGGGTCTTTGGCTTTGAAGCTAAAGTTGTTGCTGGATCTGGTAGAGGTAAGGGACTAGGTTTTCCTACTGCTAATTTTTTACCTGTAGAAAAAAATCAATTAATTCCAGCAAATGGTGTATATTTCATTCGTGGAAGGATTAATAGCATTAATCTATACGGTATGTGTAATTTAGGAACTAGACCTACCTTCGATGAGATTGATTTTGTTATGGAGGCACACTTTTTTAAAGGGATGGTCGATGATATCTACGGTAAGACGATTACGGTAGAATTTTTAGAGAGGGTTAGAGATGAAAAGAAATTTTCAGACCCTAAAGAATTAATAGAACAATTAGAAAAAGACAAAGAAATCTGTATGAGATTGATACAGAAATACAATTAGGAGAAATAATGTCAATAACATCAAAACAAACTCAAGACATTGTAAAAAAATTCGGTAAAAACGAAAAAGATACCGGATCATCAGAGGTGCAGATTGCGCTTTTGACTGAAAGAATAAGAATGCTCACAGAGCACGCTAAAAAGAATAAAAAAGACAATCACTCAAAGAGAGGGCTTGTCATGTTAGTTTCACAGCGAAAAAAATTGTTAAAATATCTTAGACGCATCAATCCTGAGTCCTATTTAAATGTGACTCAAGAATTATCCATACGTCGTAATTAAACACTCAAGAAGGTTTTAAATGAAAAAAGTAGAAATGAATCTCAATGGGAGTACGCTCTCTATTGAGACAGGTCATGTTGCACGACAATCAGCGGGATCTGTTATAGTAACACACGGTGAAACATCGGTGTTAGTCGCTGTAAATGCAGCAAAAGAAATGCGTGAAGATATAGATTTCTTTCCATTGCAAGTAGAATATAGAGAACGTCATTATGCAGGTGGTAAAATACCTGGTGGCTTTTTCAAAAGAGAGGCAAGACCCTCTGAAAATGAAATACTAACAAGTAGGCTTACGGATAGACCCATTAGGCCATTATTTCCAAAATCCTTTAAATACGAAACACAGGTAATCATAACAGCTATGTCTAGCGATGGTGAAAATATGGCAGATGTCCTTGCTGGAATTGGAGCTTCAGCAGCACTTACAATTTCAGATATTCCATTTAATGGTCCAATTTCCACAGTTAGAGTTGGTAGAGTGGATGGTAATTTTGTTGCGAATCCTACTAAAGAACAAATGGAAGATTCAGATATGGAGATTATTGTTTCAGGAAACGAAGAAACTATAGTAATGGTTGAAGGAGAAGCTGAATTAATTACTGAAAAAGAGTTTATTGATGCGATGAAATTCGCACACGACCCAATTAAAGAAATGATTGCTCTTCAAAAAGAACTCGCTGATCAACTAGATATAATTAAAAGACCTATACCTGAAGACAATGAAAACATTGAGCTTAAAAATAGTATTTTAGACCTGATATCATCTAAAGTTGATGATGCAATTAAAATTGCAGATAAACATCAAAGACAGGAAACGATATCAGAAATTCATAATGAAGCGCAAGTTGCTTTTGCCGAAAGCCATCCCGATTCTGAAAAGGAAATTAAAGGCTATGTAGATGATAAGGTTAAATTAGCATTTCGTGAACAAATTCTAACTGAAAAGGTTCGATCAGATGGTAGGTCTACTACTGATATAAGACCTATTTCTATTGACACTGGAATTTTTGCCAGAACACATGGCTCTGCACTATTCACTCGAGGTGAGACTCAGGCTTTAGTGGTTTTAACCATGGGTACTCCCAAGGATGAACAAATAATTGATAGCATGGATGATGATTATAAAAAGAAATTTATGCTGCATTA
>CAJWTA010000079.1 GCA_913046805.1 uncultured Fidelibacterota bacterium
CTCCCATTATGGGCCGAAGTAATTATCGGTCTCCTTATACTTGATCTTATTGGTGCCTGGCTTGTACACTGGATGGAACACAAAGTTAAGTGGATGTGGAAATTCCATATTGTACATCATACAGACCGTTATGTTGATGTTACAACTGGTTTACGTCATCATCCAGGCGAAAGTATCTTCAGACTACTTTTCACCTCGATGGCAGTATTATTTTCCGGAGCTTCGTTTGGTATTGTGATGCTCTACCAAACCATATCCGGATTCTTCGCACACTTAACACATACCAATATTAAAGAAATAAAGAAACTAGACCCTTTCATTTCTAAAATTTTTGTGACACCAAATTTTCATAAGATTCATCATCATTATGTTTTACCTCATACTGATCGAAACTATGGAAATATATTCTCTATCTGGGATCATTTATTTAATACCTCTATAAAAGTAAATGATATGAATCAGCTCAATTACGGAATTGATACCCATATGACCAAAAAAGAGACTGAAGATATTAAAACGATGCTTATGATACCATTTCAAGAATATCGACCTCCCGTTGGGGCAAAGTTCGATAAAAATAAAAGATTGTGAATTTAAAAACATACAGCATCTGGTTGATTGGAATCATATTATGGAATTTTGGTTTTCCTGGAGCAAGGCCAATAGCTGACGTGAGTGTTGCGATAGTTCTATCAATAGCCACTAGTCGACTAAATCGAGTATTAAAATGAGAATGTCACCTGAAGAAAAACAAGAACTAGATGCTTGGGTTGAGAAGGAATACCCAAAAAGCATGGAACGAATTGACGCGCTGAATCCCTATCACCAGATAGGGAAAAAAATACTTTTTGCTGGCATCATGTCTTATGTGATATTTGTAATGGTCGATATGCCCTTTCTAAAAACACTTTCAATTATTTTTTTATTAGTTGGGATGCTCGTTGAAACTTTTGCATTGGTCGCATATTTTAAAACACTATCAAATGATTGATAATCTTAAAAACAAAACCGTTCTTGTAACCGGAGCTACTGGTGGCATAGGAAAAACTATTTGCAATTCATTTGCGGTTGCAAATGCTCAAATAATTTTGCATTACAACTCTAATAAAGAAAAAGCTGAAATTATAAAGGATAATTTACCTGGTAGTGAGCATAAAATAATTCAAGGAGATTTATCAAATACAAATGACATTGAAAGAATGTTTGGCGAAATGGATGACCTAGATGTTGTAATAAACAATGCTGCAGTCGTTAAAACCCATGACATCGACTTTTTATCTTTTGAAGATTGGAAAAAAATGTGGGATAACACTATAAATACAAATTTACTTGGACCCGCTCACATCATTTATTTCGCTTCACGACAGATGGCTAACAATAATGGTGGAAAATTTATTAACATATCGTCGAGGGGCGCTTTTAGAGGTGAACCCAGTGCTCCAGCTTATGGTGCAAGTAAAGCTGGTTTAAATTCATTAGGGCAGTCAATGGCAAAGGCTTTAGCCAAAGATAAGATATTCATTTATACGATTGCACCTGGGTTTGTTGCTACTGACAGGGTAAAAAATTTAATAACGGATGAAGTGAAAGCGCAAAGTCCGTTAAATCGAGTGGCTACCCCTGAAGAAGTTGCTGAAACGGCGCTTTGGCTTGCTTTAGGAGATAATGAATTTTTAACAGGATGTATTATTGATGTTAATGGCGCTTCTTATCTTAGATCATAATAACAAGCGCCAATTAATAATTTTACTTAGATACTATTCCCAAACCAGATGCCAATAGTGAAAAGTATCCCTGTAACGCTGTGCATAATTATCGTGCCCCAATTTGCAGGTTGTAATAATCTATTATTGTAGTATTTATAGAGTGTTTTAGTTGCAGTGTATCCAAAGTAGACTGCTAAAAGCGCTATTAATGACAACATTGGAAGAGTTCCATTTATAGCCATTATTACAATACTAATAAAAGCGGATGCAACTAATGCAACATAACCTGCTCTTGCTCTCTCAGGACCAAAGACCACAATTAATGTGTTTTTACCCGTAGCTTTATCGCTTTCATGATCTGGAAATTCGTTCATATACACCACTGCAGCAATTAAAAGACCAATTGGAATTCCAGCTAAAAACGATTCGGGGATCAATTTTCCTGTTTGAACGAGCGTACTTCCAGCAACCATCAAAGGTCCAAAATTCAGACCAATCAAAAATTCTCCCATACCTTTTCTTGAAGAAAATTTAAACGGAGGTGCTGTATAAAAAAGTCCAGAGAAAAAACCAATCAGACCCAACCAAAGAATTGGCATACCAGATCTCAAAATAAGCGGTATACCGACAGCTGCGCTCAAAGCAAAGGTTACAATCGCAAGAGTAAGCATTCCCTTTGGAGTGATTAAACCCATTTGTATGCTTCTACTTCCGCCATTCAAACCTTCGTTGCTATAATTATAGTTCAATGCATCTGTGCCGCTTCTATGATCAAAATAATCATTAGATGTATTGGTTCCAATATGAAGAAAAGCCCCAGCCAATAGAGTTAAGCCTAACCAGCTCCAACTTACCGGCTCGCCAAGCATTGATGTAATTGCTGCTCCCGCAAAAATAGGTACAAAAGTGGCGCTAAGAAAAGGGAGCCTCATAATGACCATCCATTTAAATATCTTGGTAAAGAAACTAATTTTAGGTCGAACCTGGTCGGGCGTTTTATCTTTTAACGGAGTAGTTACACCGCAATAGCCAATATGTTCACCATTTTTACTTGTCGGGGTAATTTTAATTTTACTAGGAATTTCATTTTTATCTTTGCCAAGGAAAACGGTTTCCCCTTCCCACTGGCCTTCTTCGACAGCTATCTTCAGCCAGTTAATAACATGGCCCAGCACCACTTCACCTGGACTGAAGTCGCTAACGCGCATCTTTCCTATGACCTCATCTTTTGAGTAACCAAATAATTTTTCAGCACCGTCTGAAAAAGTTTCTACCTTACCATCTAAATCACAGGTTATAATGCTTTTTATATTATCTTCCATTAAAATTCCCTCGCTCTAATTTATTTTCATAGATAAAATTGGAACCGAACATACAATAAAATTGTAGATACAATAAATAAAATAATCAGTTATCTGTTTCTAAAGACGTACTATCGTCTTTAATAATTTCACCCCAATACGTTGGCGATGGATTAATTTGCCAACTTACATTTTCATTGGTATGGTAAACCTCAGGTCCATCTCCTACCCTAATATTGCTAGATGACCATTCTGCATTTGATCTTCCAATTGTTACTTCAGAAAGAACATTATTTTCGTAATCGAAAAATCTTAGCTTTGAGCCGCTAGAGTCGTCGACCATAAATTTTTTCCAATTTTCTGGATTTTTCGACACCAAAGAAGTTTTCTCAAGATTGAGCATAGTTGTAAAAAAACTATTAACCGTATTAGCTTTAACCGTTAATGAATCGTGGTTTGGCATAGACCAAGATTCTCCGTCAAACGTTAATGAAATAGTTTCATTTTCTTTTGTTATCTCTATTGAAAATACATCAGCCTTGTCAATGCTAAAAATACGATCGCTTTTTGAATTGTACTGGCCTTGCTGTAAACTATTGATCAAATATCCAACACACATCACCATTAAAATAATGCCCATCCATTTCATTTCTTTACCCATATAGCTCCTCCAAGACATTGCTTCTATTTTTTTGTTTTCTTATTCGAACCAATCCAAATCCAATCACAAGCAAAGATGGAGCAGATATATTTACCCATTTCCATGTCTTTTTTGACGCATCCGATAGATCCTCTAATGGTCGCGAGGTTATTTCTCTTGAACGAAGGGCAATCAAATCTTGATCTCCTACCAAGTAATCAATAGAATTTAAAATAAAAATATGATTTTCTGGAGAACGGCCACCACCGTTATCAGCCATAAATTCAGAATCACTAACCAGTACCACTTGATTAACTATACCTGAGGAATTTAAAAGTTCTGTTCGAGCACCTAAAATTTGATTTGACTTATTGAACATTCTCATAAATGGATTTTGTTGAGGGTCAGGACTCAAATTATAAGAACCTTTAAGTTCACCTGATTCCTTAGAAGTAAAAAATAAAGGTATAAATTCAACATTGCCAAAAGAGCTTGAGTCTTGCTTGATTTCACTAGGGAAAATTAATTGCATTTGCTCTAAACCGGAGACGATTGACTCATTCTCATTAAAGCTCCTGATGATTGGAAGTAAAGGATATTCCATAGGCACATTCATCCTGATTGGGCCCATTTGCTGTTGAACATTCACCCTACCACATATCTTATCCGTAACTAAATTTTCTTCCACATAAAATCCATACTTTTGTAAAAAATCAAAAAAATCAGATTTAATTGGAACTGCTTGTTGAATCTGTAAATTCGTTTTAACTCTATTCTGAGAGACAAACATGTTGCCCCCTCTATCCATGAATTGAGAAAGATTATTTTTTTCAACTGAACTAAGTGAATCTGTAATACCGCCAATTAAAATTGCTGAAATATTTAGGGGTATAGTTTCACTAAGCTTAATCAAGCTTACATCGTACCGCTGCCTAAGAATATTTTGGATGCTTTGATATGGCTCGTTTTGTCCTTCAAATTGAGCAATTGCCACTGAAGGTTTATTTGTTTCAACAAGCTGCTTTATCTTTGTGGTTATCTCGTATTCTAATCCAGTGGTAGTTTGAATAACAGGAAGAACTTCTTTGTTGTCCTCATAAAGTATTGCCATGCCCATCAATACCCTCTTTACCTCAACTTTATCATTTTCAATAACTTGAAGCTGAAGAGGCATTATTCCAGATTTTTGAGCTTCTTCCTCTAGCTTATCTTGTGGAGCAAACTCAAACTTAATGTTACCTTTTGAAATTGCAGCATACTCTTCAAGAATATCTTGCAAATAGCGTCTGTTATTTGCGTATTCACCAGGGAGGTCATCAGAGAAAAAAACTTTCATAGTAAGAAGATCG
>CAJWTA010000080.1 GCA_913046805.1 uncultured Fidelibacterota bacterium
ATAGTAATATGTATTCATAAGAATACGCCAATCCTCAACAAATCGCTTTACAGATATTCCATTTATTTTTTTAAATGCCTCTTCAAAATTATATAAGCCTGCTTCATTTCGATATTCTAAAACCTTAACTATAGTGGAGTCACCAAAGCGGTCTGACCAATAAAGAAGCTTTGAGAACCCGTCAGCATGAGGATCCCAAATGTTTCGTTTGTTAGGATTTACAATTACATGTCTTTTGTGTTCTAGCTCAGCCCGATATGGTCGCCAGCTTTCCGTCATGTACTCTGCAATACCTTCAACAGCCCAAGCAGGAATATTTTGGGTAAACACATCCATAGGTGAGGGAATCCATGTTTTAGTTTTTTCAAAGAAAAGAACATGCTGCAGTTCGTGCGCAATGACCGTTTCCAACCATTTATCTTTTTCTAACCACAATGTCATGTCATTTTGTTCAACCCAAATAAAGGTTTGATAAGTAGATCTGACAGCAAATGCATTTTCAAATTCGTCTTCACGTGTAAGTGTAATATCTATTTTAGGAATAGTATCAAGATTCATTTGCTCCATTAGGATTGGTATTACGTTTTCAGCGATCTTTGCGCTTTTGCGTGCGGTTTTTTCTAATCCGTCGTGATAGTGAATATTAAAACTTTTTGTAGAGACGGTTCTCCAGGTTAACTCTGGATGATGTCTATCGCCAGCCATCCACGTTCCTATTTGACCGTATGAATTGTGTGAAAATAAAATAAATAGCAAAAGCTTATGGATATATATTTTCATTTTCTTAAAATAGTAAATTAGATAAGAGACTTAGCAACCCTATCAACTCTATCGGGGTCTATTGGTTTAGAAAGACCCATATGGAATGCTAAAAACCACATTACAAATATTCCGTAAACAAGAAATATGATTTGCCATACCCATAATGATGGTAATCCAAAAGGGGCCCAAAGACTAGGAGAATTTGGATCTGAGAAAATAGCATTACCTATGGTTGCAAAAGGTCCAAAACCAACTAAAAACCAAATTAATGTAAGGACCCAAGCTAATCTTACCTTCTTTTTTTGATAAAAGTTTAAACCAGCTACTGTTGTTAGCAATTCATGAATTCTATTTTTATTGTCTTTTTCCAGTTCGGTTTCTCTAGTAAGTCTAGATACCAAAAAAGTGATCACAAGATTAAAAAATATTCCCCAGCCTGCACTGTGAATCGTAAAAGGAAATGCTCCCCAGGGAACACCAAACCAAACGGATGTCTTGTCAGTAAGCGTAACTGCAACTAATCCAGCGATCAATCCGGCAACTACCCCTTTGTTATTAAATCCTTTGAAATAACATAGACCAATTAATGATGGATACATCTGAAAACCATACGCAACGGCCAATCCGCCCAACATAACAATTGCCTGATTGGAGTTTGCTGCTACTACCAAGGCGGCTCCTGTAACGAACACTACAAAAAACCTTCCAACACTCTTTTGTTCTTTATCAGAAGCTCTCTTAGATATATATCTTGCATAAATATCTTTAGTAAACATTGCGCTAAAAGTAGACATATATGCTGCGCCAGTACTTTGCATTGCTGCGAGCGCGCAAACAGCTAAAAGACCAACCAGCCAAGGAGCACTCTGAGAAAGGAGGTTGATTAACTGTGGAATTAAATTTTTATCTGTCGCGCCTTCAATTATACCTTGTTCAATCAAAACATGACCACCTAATCCTTGAATTATAGTAAACGTAAACAGTATGATACCCACTATGATTGACGATGCAACGACTTGTTGCCATCTAAACGCTCGCGAGGTTTTGTTTGAAAAAGCCCACATTGAAAAAGCAGGAGAAGATTGAATTCCCATAAGCGCAAACATATAAGTCATGCACATAATACCTGTCCATGATCCACCAACTGACTGGGACCCAGATGAAACAAATTGTATGCTACCAGGTAGCGCTACTTTCTTAGAATATCCATCAGAGGTAAGGTTTTCACCGGAAGCTATATCGTTACGTACTATTTCTGCGAATGAAGACGTGAAACCCGACCAACCACCTGCATAATGTATTACAACACCTCCAAGAATCATAATCCCAACCGCAAGTAAAATTGCTTGAGCGCAATCAACAAAAGCTACCGATCTCAAACCACCGGAAGCTACATAAATCATTACCACTGTGGAAAGTGCGATCATGCCAGTATTTGCATCTATTAATCCATCGGTTAAAACAAAAAATAAATCTCCTGATGCACGTAGCTGAACACCTAGGTATGGTACACTAAAAAGAAAAGCAACTAAAACCGTTAGCATTCTAATGGCATTACCGCCATAATAATCGCTATACATCTCTCCTGGAGTAACATAGCGATATGCTTTACCCAAAACCCATTGCCGTCTTAGAAACAGGACGCCCGTAAAAGGTATAGTTAGAGCGTAGAATGAGGCAAATGCATAAGGCAAACCATCCGTAAATATTTTACCAGGGTGGCCAACAAATGTCCAACCGCTAAAGCTTGTTGCTGTGGCTGCAAGAACAAATACCCATACACCAAGAGATCGACTAGCTAGAAAATAATCGGATGAAGTTTTAGCGGATATAGCGCCTTTGAAACCCCAGTAAAGACAATATGTCCAATATAAACCCACAAATCCAGCTAACCATATTAGTTTAGAATCCATTTATAGCTCCTCATTCAGTGGTAAGATAAAATTGAGTAGAATCTAAAAAACCACTATTATCTGCAGGTTCAATCTTAAGTAAATAACACATCAATTCATATAGATGTATGCTGCTGAACCCTGGCCCTTTAAATCCTTTTTTAAATTCGGGACCTCTTGCTAAAAATATACCACGCATTGACTCATAGGATGAATAGTAACCATGATTTCCTCCATTGTACCTGTCTGGATTTGAGGCGAAAGTTTGTTTGTCTGAGATAGACCAGTGTTCATGCGCTATCGCAATTATTGGTTGAATACGTCTATGGGCGTTATAGTGAAGTTCTTTTGGAAGAGCTCCTTTCATAAATACATCTAGTTTTGGATGGGCACCCAACAGCTTAGAGTATATAGATTGATTATCTACTTTGGGTAAAATTGCAGATGCAGGACCCCAATCAATTACCTCAACATCATTCAAATTAATATAGTCGTCTAGAAAAATAACAGAATCACTTGATGTAGGTGCCATTCCATGATCGGTGGTAATGATAATATTTATATCATCATATATTTTTCTATCCTTTAAACCATCTATCAGCTCACCTATAAGTTTATCCATTTTTTCAATTGTCTCACTAACCTCTTTGCTGTTAGGACCATAGTTATGCCCTTTTGAATCTATATCGCTAAAATATAGTGAAAAAAAATTCGCCCTTTTTTGTTCAGGATAATCCACCCATTTTAAAACTTGATCGATTCGTTCAGAATTAGATATGGATTCATCATAAATAAAATACTCAGATGGGCGAACACCCATTATTTCTGCCTCTGATGCAGGCCAAAACATAGTCATGGCTTTCTTGTTCTGCTTTTCCGATGTAACCCAAATTGGTTCTGCTTCATACCATTTTTCATCGAGCACTGGCTTACTATTTTGTCCAATATAATAGTATTCATCAAAGACAGGATCATACATTCTGTTTGATACAATTCCATGCTCTTGTGGGTGTCTGCCTGTAACAAGCGTTATGTGGCTTGGAAAGGTCTTGCTTGGAAAGGGGGGGATTATTCCCTCAGATTGTACACCTTCTTTGGCAAATTGATCTAAATATGGAGTATTAGCAAATTGTAGATAATCCCATCTGAAACCATCCATTGAGATTAAAATTAAAGCATTTTCGAATGGAGCCAATGTGTCTTCTATTGGCTTTATTTTTTTTGTGCACATGTTGAACATTAAAAAACATGTTATATATATAAGGGTTCTACTATGGGTATTTTTTATAAAAAACATCTAAAAACAATTTAATTAATAAGATAAAAAATATCTTATAGAAATTTACAACTTAGACTAAATTATAAACCTACAAACCAAAGGTAAAATATGAAGCTTAAGCAACTTTCTATCTTATTTATCATCGGAACACTGTTCGCTCAGATGAGAACACTTCCCGCTGATACAGCTGTAGTAACTTATCACAGAACCAATATCTCAGGTAAAAGAGTTGAATACAGTGTTACAACTGGCACTCAACCGTTATGGAGCGATACATCAAATAAACCCATTGCAGGACTGCATTATACCTATTACGAAAGGACAGATGTAGCGAATAAATCAAAGCGACCCATTATGATTTCATTTAATGGCGGTCCCGGGTCAGGATCTGTTTGGATGCATATGGCCTATACAGGTCCAATGGTTTTAAATGTTGACAAGGAGGGTTACCCGCTCCAACCTTATGGGGTAAAACCAAATCGATACTCTGTGCTTGACGTAACTGATATTGTATACGTAAATCCTGTCAATACAGGGTATTCAAGAGCGACTGGTGATAAGGTTAAAAGAGAGAAATTTTTTGGTATTCAGGCGGACATAGATTATCTGGCAGAGTGGATAAATACTTTTATACAACGTAATAATCGATGGGAATCGCCCAAATATCTTATAGGTGAAAGCTACGGAACTATACGTGTTTCGGGATTGGCTTTGGCACTACAAAATAAGCAGTGGATGTATTTAAATGGGGTCATATTAGTATCCCCAACCGAGCTTGGAATTCACTCATCAAGACCTCAATCCGATGGAAGAACCGGTCCTTTGGGTGCGTCATTACGGTTGCCTTATTTTACAGCAACAGCTTGGTACCACAAAAAACTACCGGATGATTTACAAAAAAAATTCCTCCCCCAAGTACTTGCTCTTTCAGAAGA
>CAJWTA010000081.1 GCA_913046805.1 uncultured Fidelibacterota bacterium
TGAAATAGTTGCAAAAATAAATGTTACAATTGAAACTGTATTCATTATCTAGTCTTTAAAAATGTTTTCAATTAAATTCTTCTTTTAGAAACCCTATTAAGATCTGAACCTACCCTATACGGTATCAAAATAAACGAATGTTCGTAAAGCCCAGGATAAAGAGTGTACTTTTTCATAGGCTTTGCACCCCAACTATTATCACCACCTACCCCCGTTTGTCTATAATCTATAAGCCAATCTGTTTGATTTTTAGAAACAATGTCAAGCTTGCCGTGCTTTTGTGATCCTGGATAGTAATCTAAATCTTCATATGGATATTGATGAACACTGCCATCAAAATGCGGTAATCCAATTGCCATCAAACCAGCTTTATCTGTTTCAAGGGCCATCCAATAAACATCGGTTTTATTTCCAGTTTCTTGGGGTCGAACATATTGAAAGGTCTGATCCCAAACAGAACCACTGTAGAATCCAATAGCAGCTGACTGCTTTCTATCCCAATAAGATTCATGTGGACCTCTGCCAAACCATGAGACGTTTTTAAATTCGCCAGTTAGGCTAAACTTAACACCGATCCTAGGGATCTCAGGGAGGCTATTATCTGTGATATTGATCTGTCTTTTTATCTTTATTGCACCATCTGAATCTACCGTATACCCAGTTTCTACCGAAGATTTTGAAACGCTATCACTATGTGTAGTAGTAATGATTACTTTTCCCTGGTTTTCATCGGTAGTCATAGCGATTAATCTCATTCTATCGCCAGCGCCCTTCCATATTTGAGTACGGGCAGGCATTTTGTTACCTAAATCATTATCATTTGGTGCTCTCCAAAAGAAAGGAACAATGGGCTTTTGCAGGTAATCGGTATCCTCATATGAATATTTTTCAAGAAACCCTGTATTTTTATTGAAAACAAGGTTGAAGGCTGGGCCTGATATCTGAATTTCATCAACTGTCTTAATAGTTTTGATATCAAAACTATTTCCATTATTATTACTTACAAGAGGTTTATAAAATGGAAGTTCAAATTGTCCCCATGCTATTTTATGTTTTTTTGGAATCAGCGGCTCAGCGTTTCTAGTTTTTGCTTCTATCATTAGAAAATATCTTACTCCAGGGGCTTTTACTATGTTTGAAGTATTAAAAAATATATCTTTTGACTCTGCGGGATTCAATTTCAATGTGCTCAATTTCCCAGAAGAGACAGTTCTGTTATCTGCTTTAATAAACCAAGTAAAATCAATATTATCAAAATTTAAAAAATTATAGTTATTGGTTATTTTAATAACACCCTTCTTTAGATCAATTGGTTCAAATAAAATAGGTTGATAAATTTTCTTAACCTCGTGAGCATGCGGATTTAAACTTCTGTCAGCAGCTACGAGGCCATTTGCACAAAAATTCGAATCATTCTCTGCAAACTCATTGCCAAAATCTCCCCCATAACCCCAAAAATCCTTTCCATTTTTATCTGTTTGTGCGATAACCTGATCTGCCCAATCCCAAATGAACCCTCCCTGAAGGTTTTCGTAATTGTTGATTGCATCCCAATAGTCAGTAAGATTTCCAACGCTGTTACCCATCGCGTGGGCATATTCGCATAATATTAAAGGTTTGTTTTTATTTGATTCAGCGTATTTTTTTATTTCATCTACAGAGCTATACATTGGGAAAACAATATCTGTATGGTTTCTTTCTTCTGCAGGTTCATAAACAACGGGTCTAGAATCTTTTTTTGATTTCAAAAAATCATACAGTTTTTCAAAATTTTTACCATCTCCAGCTTCATTACCCATTGACCACATTATAATGGAGGGCTGATTTTTATCTCTTTCATACATTCTATTTGCGCGATCAATCCATTGATTTAACCATGCGGGGTCGTCTGCAATGTAACCGAAACCTTTTGGGTGCTTACCCATTCCATGCGATTCTATATTAGCCTCATCTATAACATAAATCCCGTATTCATTGCAAAGCTCATACCAGCGCTCATGATTTGGATAATGGGATGCTCGAACTGCATTAATATTGCTTTGTTTCATAAGTTTTATATCATTCATCATAGATTCTACCGTAATAGATCTACCTTTTATAGGGTCCCACTCATGTCGATTAACTCCTCGAATTATTAGTGGACTGCCATTAATCAAAAACTTTCCATTTTTTATCTCAATTTTTCTAAAACCAACTTGATGAGTAAAGGTCTCTAATAATTTTCCATCCTCCATTAAATAGAGCTGCAATCGATATAAATAGGGTTTTTCTGCGCTCCATTTTTTTACTCTTCGAACTTTATGCTTTATTGAAATAGTTGATAATGAGTCAGTAACTGTGATTTTTGTTGAGTCAAAGATTGTTCTGTTGCGTCGCATGGGATCCGATAGCTTAGCACGAATACTTACGCTCCTATCCAGCTTCATTCTGTTAAGTATGTCAATATCAATCGAAAATATTCCTTCGCTATAGGAGTCACTCAACGATGCATTAATAGTGAAATCATCTATTCTTATTTTATCTCGAGCATAAATTGAAACATCCCTTTCCAAACCGCTTATTCTCCACGTGTCTTGCCCCTCGAGATATGAACCATCAGAAAAGCGATACACTTGAATTGACACCTGATTATTGCCAGCTTGAACAAATTCAGTAACATCAAACTCAGATGGAGTTTTTGAACCCTGCGAATACCCCACATATTTTCCATTGAACCAAACATAGCATGCTGAACGAACACTGCCTAACTTTAAAAAAACATCCTTCTTTAGCCAGTCTTGAGGAATCACAACCTTTTTCTTGTATGAACCAACAGTATTAAGCTTGTGAGGGATAAATGGCGGGTTCGCTGGAAAAGGATATTCTTCGTCAAGATATATAGGATAGGACCAACCTTGCAACTCCCAACTACCTGGTACCATTATCGATTGCCAATCATCTGCAATGTGTCCCATTTCATAAAAATTCTTGGGTCTATCTTTAATGTTTTTTGAAAATTTAAATTTCCATTTACCATTTAAGGATATAAAGTTTTTAGATTCAACGGGATTATTTATTTGGGCCAACTTTTCGCTTTCATAAGATATAAAGTGAGCCTTAGGCGGGAGCTTGTTGATTGAAAAAACTAATGGATTTTCCCATTCAAGTTTTCCATGCTTACCACATGAAGTCAGAACAAATAAAATTGGTAAAAATGTATAAATTATTTTTTTATTCATACTACATATTACCTAAAACCTCTGAAAGATTTAATACTAATTCATCTGCATTTTCAGTGCTAAAAACCATGGGTGGTTTTATCTTAATTACGTTGTGGTCTGGACCATCTGTGCTTAACAAAATTCTTTTTCGCATCATCTCATTCACAACTTTTTCTGCTTCTGCATGCGCAGGGATAAGTTTCGATTTTTCTTTAATTAGCTCAATACCAATGAATAAACCCATTCCACGTACTTGCCCAATTAAAGGAAATTCACCCTGAATTTGCTTTAATTTTTCTAGAAGATATTCCCCAACCTTGTGAGCATTTTGCTGCAACTTTTCATCCTCAATGACATTCAATACCGCTTTACCAACTGCACATGATACCGGATTACCCCCGAATGAATTAAAATATTCCATCCCATTGTTAAACTTATCAGCAATTTGTTTTTTCGTAACAACGACCGATAAAGGATGACCGTTACCCATTGACTTCCCCATTGTTACAATATCAGGCTGAACATTTGCCGTTTCAAATCCCCAAAATTTTGAACCTACTCTACCAAAACCAATTTGAACTTCATCTGCTATACAAACTCCTCCTTCGTCTCGGACCAATTCAAATGCACGCTCGAGAAATCCATCTGGCAAGATTAGTTGGCCACCACAACCCATTATTGATTCAACTACAAATGCAGAAATATTTTTCCCATTTTTTTTAATTGAATATAGTATATTTTTTAATTCATCTATATATCCAGTAAGTGCTTCATCACCTCTATATTTTCCTCGGTATGAATCTGGCATCGGAAGGGTATGAACATAGCTTGGCGGCCCTGAGCCCCCTTTAGAGTTGTGTTTGTATGGACTAATATCTATAAGAGATGAAACATGACCATGATATGCTCCGTCCAGCACAATTGTTTCTTTTGAATCGGTAGCGGTTCGTGCTAGCCTAAGAGCAAGATCATTTGATTCGCTCCCAGAGTTTGTAAAAAAACACGTTGTTAGCCCATTTGGAAGATAATTTGTCAAGTCTTTTGCATAGTTGATAACAGTTTCATCAAGATAGCGAGTATTTGTATTTAGTATGCCATATTGCTCACTTGCAGCACTAACTACTTTGGGATGACAATGACCTACATGTTGAATATTGTTAACAGCGTCTAAATAACGATCTCCTTTAGAATCATAAAGAAACTGGCCTTTTGCTCTAACTATATGAAGTGGCTTATCGTAGGATAGGCTTAGTGACGGACTAAGATATTTTTTTCTCAGTTCTAAAAGCTGATTACGATTTAACATATTCGCATAAATTGTTTGACCATTGATGAATATCATCATCTCTAATGAATCTTAAAAAGCTTCTTGCATTATTTTCCGAAATCGAAATATAGTCATTTTCAGGAAAAAGTTTTTTCCGATAAACAGACATATTTATAGTTACACACATTCTTAAGCACATCAAATACATAACAGCTTCCAATTCATATTTAGAAAGAGCTTGAACAGAATTGTACCCTTTTAATAAAGAACCCAAAAGCTCAAAAGGGTTGTCTTGGCTTATAGCAGTATATGCCATAGATACAGCAGGCTCCAAAGCTTTTAAAG
>CAJWTA010000082.1 GCA_913046805.1 uncultured Fidelibacterota bacterium
TAGGAATCATTCATATTTTTATAAAGCACACATCTGCATCTTTAGCCATAAACGAGGGCGCAGATCCAGCGGTGCGAGTAGATTTTGAAACTTTTTTTAATAGAATTGTTCCAGAGGGGTTACCAGATTTTGTCCACAATGATGAAGGCCCAGATGATATGCCCGCTCACATAAAATCAGCACTTCTTAATTCTTCACTGTCTATACCGATCAAAAATGGCAAAGTAAATATGGGTACCTGGCAAGATATCTATTTGTGTGAGCACAGAAATCAACCACGATCCAGGAAATTAACTCTTACTATTCAAGGTGAGTAAATTAACCAATGATAAATATCATTTCATGCGTAATTCTAGCGTATTATATTTCCGCTCAGATTTAACTTATCATTCTTAAGTTAGTCTAACTAATATACATGGCTTTTAACGAAAACAATTACAAGGTAATAAAGATGCGGAAACTTACCCTTTTAACTATTCTATTTACTATTTCATCTATTTCATTCGCTCAACGAGGAAATTGGCAAGGTGGGGGCAAAGGCCGTCAAATGGATCCAAGTAAGGCTCCAAAGATCGGTCAAGTCTATGGAACCGTTGTTGACTCCGTAACTAGTGAGCCAATACCCTATGCATCAATATCTATCATTAATAGCCGCAGCAATACAATCCTTACTGGTGGTATTAGTGATGCTAGAGGCATTTTTCATATTAAGGAGATTGCCCTGGGAAGACACAAGGTAATTGTTGAATATATTGGTTATGAGAAGAAAGAATTGGGGCCGTATACATTCCTACCTTTTGGTAAAAACAATCAAACCGAATATAATTTAGATAAAATTTTCTTGAACCAAACTTCGTTACAAATGGCTGGAGTTGAAGTGGAAGGGGAGCGCCCTTTGTTCGTTCAAACAGCTGAAAAACGCATATTTAATGTTGAAAGAAATTCTCTCTCTACTGGTGGGTCTGCTATAGATGCCTTACGTCAGGTTCCTGGAGTAGAGGTTGATCCAGATGACAATATTAGTTTACGTGGAAATACAAAGGTCAATCTTATGATTGATGGAAAACCTTCAAGCATTGCTGGAGGTGATATCAAATCGCTCCTGCAAAGTGTCCCCGCTTCAAACATTGCAGATATAGAAGTGATGACCAACCCCGGAGCTAAATATGATCCCGAAGGCATGGCTGGAATTATCAATATCGTTTTGAAAGAGAATAGATTTGCTGGTCTTAATGGTAGCTTTAATTCCGGTGGAGATACGCAGGGTGGTACTAACTTTTCCGGTCAAGTCAACTTTAGAAATACAAAATTCAATACCTTTGTAAACCTTGGCTTAAACAATAAAGTCTGGAACTCCGATGGAACGAGTTATAGAAAGATGGAATTTAACCAATTTAACAACATTTTAAATCAGTCTTATGATTCAAAAAGTAATGGCCCAAATCTTTTTGTTAAAACAGGTGGTGAGTATTTTATCGATCCTACTCAATCGCTTGGTCTCTCATTTACCTTAAGTGATGGTAAACGGTACCGTGATAATGATAACTATACCATGGATAAAGGACCTGGAGAATCAAGATATATACGAATTAGCGATTCAGACAGCGATCGAGGTGGGTACGACTTTAACCTGAATTACGATAAAAAATTTAAAAACCCTAAACATAAACTCACATCATATCTCAGGCTTTCCAATGGTAACAATCTTGGTGAGAATGAATATAAAAATACGGAATGGAAAAATTATGAAGAGTTTTTTGAAAACGCAGCCGAAGCACGAAATAGTGCTGACGGAAGCAATAAAGGGTTTGATTTTCAAGTTGATTACGTACAACCATTTGAAAGTGGGAGTAAGCTTGAATTGGGTTTTTCAAGCAAAAAAAATGATCGCGATGATAAGCAAACCGCAGAAATATATGATTATTCAATTAACCAATATGTAAATGATAGCGAATTCTCCAATGATTTTAATTTTAACGAAACGGTAAACGCAGCCTACCTTCAATACGGCGGATCCTATTGGTTTATTGGTTATAATGCAGGTTTACGCTATGAAATGGTAAGCATGCTTTCAGATTTAAAGAGCAATCCTGAGGTTTTCAAGAAAGACTACAACAGTTTTTATCCAAGCTTATCATTCACGCTCGGTGCGCCGCAGTTTTTTCAAATGCAGGCAAGTTATTCTAAGCGCGTTCGAAGACCGCGAAGCAGACAGCTTAATCCATTTATTTCAAGACAGGATGAAAGAAACTATCGCTCTGGAAACCCGTTTTTAAATCCAGAATATACCGATTCATATGAGATAAACTTTTCTCGTTTTTCACGAGGCCTATCTTTGAGTTTTGGAACTTATTATCGCAACACAACTGATCAAATAACTCGACACAAAGAAGTGAATCAGAATGGAACATCTTTGGCCTCATACAGAAACATTGGTTCTAAAAAAACTAAGGGTTTTGAATACAATATAGTTGGTTCTTTAGGTAAGAAAATTCGAATAATTTTTGGTGGTAATACTTACTGGGACGATATTAATACAGATATTTATGGTGATGTATACGATAAAACATCAAAAACAAACACCTTCAGAATCTCACCAACCTATAACGTCTTGCCAACAACTGAGATCTCGTTTTTTATGTTTCATCAACCCAAAAAAGAGATACCTATTGGAACGTTCAATGCAATGACTTGGTCAAGTATGTCTGTAAAGCAGAAACTCATGGAAGAAAGATTAAATCTGACGTTAAATATTTCAGATCCATTTGCCATGTCCGGTTTTGGATTCAGTCTTCAAAACGAATCTTGGGTGCAAGAATCAATAAGAAACTTTTCATCTAGAACGGTGCGACTTACTTTAGAATATCGATTTGGAAAAATGGAAGACAAAAGCAGGTTTAGCAGACAGCGCAGACAGGGTGGTATGGACCGTGATAATGAGAACTACGAAATAGACTAATCATTTTTTGTAGCTTTTTCTTTTTTTTAACCCTTTAACCTTCTATAATCATCTGTTATGAATGAAAGAAAATGGATGATATATGGTGCTAACGGATTCTCTGCAATGCTCGCTATTGAAGAATCGGTCAAGCGCGGCTTAAAACCAGTTTTGGCTGGCCGTTCTCCTGCAATTGAAAAAATTGCTCAAGAATTTGATTTAGATTTTCAAATCTTTTCATTATCCAGCGTTAATGAGGTTGCGAGCCAAATCAAAGGACTGACCGTTGTAGCAAATTGTGCTGGGCCTTTCTCTGAAACCGCAGAAACTATGATCCAAGCCTGTATACAAGCAAAGGTACACTATATTGATATTACTGGAGAAATCTCTGTATACGATTATGCAAACCAATGCGATAGAGAAGCCGTGTCGGCAAACATAGTATTGTGTCCAGGAGTTGGTTCAGATGTCATACCAACAGATTGTCTTGCAAAATATTTAAAGGATGAATGTCCTGACGCTACCCACTTAAAAATGGGTTGGCATCATACAGGATCAAAGGCAAGTAAAGGAACTGCAAAGACTGCTGCTCAGGGATTGTTCTTAGGAGGCAAGGTGCGTAAAAATGGAAAAATGGTTGAAGTACCTCTCGCTTACAAGGAAAAAGTCATTGATTTTGGAGTAGGTAAGTACAACACAATGACCATACCGTGGGGAGATGTTTTTACGGCGTATCATAGCACAGGAATTCCAAATATTGAATTTTACTATTCTCGCTCTCCAAGATCTGTTAAAAAAATAAGACGGTATCGCAGATTCATTGGATTATTCAATTTTAAATGGGTGATTAAGTTGCTTCAGCATTGGATCGAGCGAAATTGGAAACAACCAACCAATGAAATACGAAAAAAGGGGAAATCATTTTTCTGGGGTGAGGTGAAAAATCCCAATGGGAAGACTGTAACCGCGCGATTTTCAACCGGTGACGGTTATAACGTAACAGCTGTTGGTGTTGCCGTTGTTGCAGAATATCTTTTGCAGCATTGCGACCAAAAAGGCTATTATACCCCAAGTATTTTAATGGGCAAAGAATTAGTAAAGAAAATACCAGAATACTCTGGAATCGAAATCATTAAGAATGAATAAAGAAAAACTTTACAATACAAAGGATCAAAAGATTTTAAAGCAAGAGCTTTTAATGGAGCCGTTTAAACGGGTCACCTGTTCTTTTTATCGGTATACTGAAATTAAAGACGCTCAGCTCATGAGAGACACGTTATATAAAGATTGGAGTCGCTTAAATATATTTGGACGCGTATATATTTCCAGAGAAGGAATAAATGCTCAGCTAAGTTGCCCCGAAAACAAATGGGATTCTTTTTTAAGTAGTATTAATTCATATGAATATTTTAAGGATATTCCTGTTAAGCGTGCTGTTGAAGATGGCAGTTCCTTTTATAAGCTTGTTATTAAGGTCAAAAAAGAAATAGTAGCATACAAAGTGGATGCTGCTGAGTATGATATGAATATCGTTGGAGATCATTTGTCCGCTCAAGAGTTCAACGAGAAGCTTCAGGATGGAAATGCGGTCGCAGTTGATATGCGAAATTACTATGAAAGCGAAGTTGGGAGATTTGAACAAGCTATTACACCAGATGTCGACACATCTAGGGAACTTTTACCGGCTGTGAAGAAAATGCTGAATGGTCGCGAATCCGATCCAGTTTTATTGTATTGTACAGGTGGAATACGATGTGAGAAAGCGAGTTCGTATCTTATTAAAAATGGGTTTAAAAATGTTAGCCAACTCAATGGAGGCATAATTCAGTATGCTCATGATGTAAAAGAGCAGGGATTGGT
>CAJWTA010000083.1 GCA_913046805.1 uncultured Fidelibacterota bacterium
TTTCAACCATATGTTGCTGTAAAATGGCAGTTTCTTGATAGAATGGGACTGCGTATGAGCGCCGGTTTTAACAGGGGAACCATTGGAGCGGGTAGATGGAGGTTAAATGGTAATGTTCCAATTAACGACTCCCCAGAAGCATCGATAAGCGGATTTACCGTACGCACTGTTATCTATTTTGGCTTATAATAAACAGCATTCACCGATTAAGCGACTACAGCTTTTTCTTGTTGCGCTTTTTGTGCTTACAATGGTTCTGATACCACTAAGCCAAAAAGTTTACTCCACACAAACAAACCCTTACGCCGTCATAGAGAAAAAATTTAAAGTAATGAATCAAATCCTCTACTATGTGAATCAATTGTATTACGAAGATGTGGACATGGAGTCGTTGATGGACGGTGCATTCAAGGGTATTATGGAGCAGCTTGACCCTCATTCAATTTTTATATCAGCGAAAGATCAAGAAAATATTGATGAGTTATTTAAGGGAGAGTTTCAAGGTATTGGTATTGAGTTTGATATCCTCAACAATTACATAACCGTTATTTCTCCTGTGGTAGGCGGCCCTTCTGAAAAGGCTGGACTGATGTCTGGAGACTGGATAATAAGCATTGATGGCGTAAGCGCAAAAGGTGTTGACAGGGAAGAGGTTTATAAAAAATTAAGAGGAAAAAAGGGCACAAAAGTATCCTTAAAAATAGGCAGATTCGGCACAGATCCATTTAATGTGGTTATAATAAGAGACGATATACCGCTGTTTAGTGTTAGAGCAACATCAATGCTCGATGATAAGACCGGCTATATTTGGTTAACGAGATTTTCAACAAAATCAGGCCCTGAGGTAAAAAAGTCCTTAGATGTTCTTTTGAACCAAGGAATGCAACGGTTAATTCTAGATCTTAGAAATAATAGTGGCGGTATATTAGAGCAAGCAGCTGAGGTGGCGAACATTTTCATTACCAAAGAGGATACGTTGGTTTATACGAAAGGAAAAAGTAAGCAAGCCTCTCAAGCCTTTATTTCGTCCCCTCATAAAGGAAATAGCAGCTTTCCTTTAATTGTTTTAATTAATAGAGGATCTGCTAGTGCAAGTGAAATTGTTGCCGGGGCTGTACAAGATTTAGACAGGGGGTTAGTAACAGGTGAAACAAGTTTTGGAAAAGGTTTGGTTCAGCGGCAGGCACCACTCACAGATGGTTCGGCAATCAGAGTTACTATTGCACAATATTATACTCCAAGTGGTCGACTTATTCAACGCCCATTTGATATGCAAAATCAAGATGATTATTATACCGAACTTTATGAAGACGATAGAGAGGCCAAGATTGATTCACTAAAAAAACTCAGACCGCCTTTTAAAACACGAGGAGGGAGAGTTGTTTATGGAGGAGGAGGAGTTACTCCAGATATTTACGTACCTTATGATTTAAAATTAAAAACTGCCACCCGCCAAATTATGGCCCACCCTAATAGGTTAATGTTTAATTGGAGCACAAACTATCTAAGCGAAAACAATAAATTAAGAAGTACGTACAGTGATTTTCAAAAAACATGGATGATATCCGATATCGCATTAGATGATTTTTTTGAGTATGTTCGCAAGCAAGATAAAACCATAGAGATTGACAGTGCTCTGGCGGACAAAGAATATCTGAAGACTATGTTAAAATCTGAAATAGCTGGCGCTAAATGGGGGGTTAATGAACTATGGGGCGTGCGTGTAAAAGCCGATAACCAATTAATGGAGTCTATAAAATATTTTGACGAAGCTGACTCATTTTTAAAAAGTTACAGCTACAATTAAGATTTAATAATTTCTTGCAATACTACAAACAATCGAAATAACTTTGTTATTACTCTATTGTACTACCATCAATTATCGATTGTTAAAATTTTAGCTTAATAGCTCAAAAACATTAGAACTAAAACTACGGAGGTTTAGAATGGTTCAATATTTTATAGACGGGGGCGCATTCATGTGGCCAATTTTATTTTCACTTTTATTTGGCCTTGCGTTTGCTTTTGAAAGAGCATATTCGCTTGTACAGTCATCGGTTGATTCAAAAAAATTGTACGAAGATGTATCTGAATCCATGAAAGGTGGAAAGGTTCAGGAGGCTGTAGATCTGTGTAGTGCAACACGCGGACCTGTAGCGGGAGTTTTTCACGCAGCTTTGTCACGATATGATCGTGGAATTGAAGAAGTTGAAAAGGCTATGGAAAATGCAGGTTCTTTGGAGATGGCTTTTCTTGAAAAGAACATGATCTGGCTTAATACGGTTATAACGGTAGCTCCAATGATTGGATTTACCGGTACGGTTGTTGGAATGATTGGAGCATTTGACGCGATTAAAGCGGCAAATGATATTTCCCCAGCAGTTGTTGCCGGTGGTATTTCCCAAGCACTCCTTACAACGGCTTTTGGTTTAATAGTTGCTATGATTATTCAATTTTTTCAAAATTTCTTTGTCTCAAGAATTGACCAGCTCATCCTTGATATGGAAGAAAATTCTGTTCGTTTGCTAGATTCAATGCATGCAAAAAAGTAGTAGTTAACCCTAATAATGGCCAAACAAAAAAGAAGATTCAAAGGCGGTGAAATACCAACCTCATCAATGGCAGACATTGCCTTTTTGTTGTTGATATTCTTTCTTGTAACGACCACCATTGATATGGATAAAGGCTTAGGAATGGTCCTACCTGCTGAAGGCGAGGAAATGGAGATTAATAAAAAGAACATCCTAAATTGCTTAATAAATTCTACTGGTAAAGTTCTGTTGGGAGGTGAGGCCGTTGAAATAAGGAATTTATCAAAAACTGTTCGCCAAAAAATTGCTCAGAACGAAAAACTAGTTATATCCGTAAAGGCTCATAGTGCATCTCGCTATGAAGATTACGTACGAGTTATTGATCAGCTTAAACAGGCAAATGCAACTAGAATTTCAATTGCGGAGTCAGATTAATGAAGATAAACAGAAAAACTCAGTTAGACTCTGAGATACCCACAGCTTCCATGCCAGACATCATCTTTATGCTGTTGATTTTTTTTATGGTAACCACTGTTCTAAGAGAATACTCGGGACTTCCAATATCTTTGCCAAAAGCAAAGCGCATTGAAAAACTAAAGTCTAAAAGACATACATCGCACATATGGGTATCTAAGGAGGGACTGGTTTCAATCGAAGATAAGCTATATGCAGCAGACGGTGTAAGGCATGTTATGTATGAAAAAAGGGTTTCTGATCCCCAACTAGTGGTCTCACTGAAAGCTGATGAGCGCTCAAAGATGGGGTTGATCAGTGAAATACATACAGAGCTTCGTAAAGCTGACGCTTTAAAACTGAACTATTCATCGAAGACAGCAGTAGACTAAAATGTATAAAGAACAATCTGCTGCAATAAAATTTAATTATCCGATTATATTTCGCGTATCGGGTCTTACCGGTCTTATATTGACAATTTTTTCATTTTTAATATTTCCACGCTTTACAAATGAAATGGTTCTTGACGAAGAGGTTCAAATTGTTATCGAACAAATCGATATACCACAAACCGAACAATTTGATAGACCTCCACCACCAGCAAGGCCATCGGTACCTGTTGAATCAGAAAGTGAAGATGTAGCAGATGATGTAACGCTTGATGAATTTAACCTAGATGATTTTGATGCCTGGGACGCACCCCCTCCACCACCTGAGGGCCCAAAAGTAAAATTTATTCCTTACGATGATCCCCCTGTACCGCTAACTCCTATCAGACCAAAATATCCCGAAATTGCTCAGGAAGCTGGTATTGAAGGTACCGTTGTTGTTCAGGTATTTGTAGATGATAAAGGAAGAGTTAAAGAAACTGTTATTTTAAAAGGTATTCCAAATACTGGTCTTGATGAAGCTGCATCAGACGCTATACGCGATGTAAGGTTTAGACCTGCAAAGCAAAGGGAAAGAGCTGTGGGCGTATGGATTTCTATTCCGGTTAACTTTAGATTAAAAAGCTAGGTTAATACTTTAAATATCTCTACCGGCTTTCTTTTTCCTTTAACTTTTATTGCCTCAAGCTTTCTAGTTTTATAGTTACCACTTATTTCGTTTTTCACGCTTTTAGATATTATAATTTTTAATGGACCAGCAAAAGAACATAGTCTTGCCCCAAGATTTACCGTATCTCCAATAACTGTATAGTCCATTTGGTCCTTTGATCCAATATTACCAGAAATTACCTTACCTTTATTGATTCCTATTCCAGCATTGATAGGTACTTTCCCTTTTTTGACTCGTTTCTCGTTAAACCTCTTTAATGACTCAACCATTCCTATTGCAGTTTTAACAGCCCTCTCTGCGTCATCATCTCGTGCGATTGGTGCTCCAAAAACAACCATCAATTCATCTCCAACAATTTTATCAAGAGTTCCATCAAATTTGAAAATGATGTCAATCATTTCACTAAAATAAGAATTCAGCGTTGTAACAACTTCTTTAGGTTTCATCTTTTCAGACATAGCAGTAAATCCTCTGATGTCACTGAATAAAACTGTTACTTCACGTTCCTCTCCTCCAAGGTTCAGCTTTTGGTCATCATCAAGTAGCTGATCTACAACGCTTTTGGATACGTAACGTTTAAAGGTATTTTTAATTTTACTTTGTTCAGTTATATCTTCAATAGCTACTACCAATCCAATATGAGAATTTTTTTC
>CAJWTA010000084.1 GCA_913046805.1 uncultured Fidelibacterota bacterium
ACGGCATCTGCATGGATAATTGATGATACACATAAATGGGTATTGATGACTCATCATAGGAAATTAAACAAATGGCTTCAACTTGGTGGTCACGCTGATGAAAACGAAAATTTACTACAAGTAGCTCATAATGAAGCAATGGAAGAATCTGGTTTGGTTAGCTTTACTTGTCTTTCAAAAAAAATATTCGACCTAGATATACATCAAATACCTCAATATAAAAATATCCCTCCCCATTTCCATTACGATGTACGTTATATTTTTAAGTCAAGAATGGATACCGATAACATTGTGGTAAGCAAGGAATCGAAGGATGTTGCGTGGATTTCAAAAGATGACGTTCTTAATAAAAACAATGAAGCATCAATAAGACGCATGTTGATTAAATGCGAAGAATATAAATGAGTATTGCCGAACAAATAAAATCCAAAATTCTTTCAATAGATCCTAATATTAACACTAGAAAAATTGGCGTTGAAATTGAAAGCTTTTACTATGATGACAATGAATTGTCAAGACTTCCGGTAAATAGCATGAGCAGGTATTCGGCATCAGATCTTTTAAATGATATAACCATCGAGACAAAAAGAAATAAAGAAAAATATTCTTATTCTCTTGAACCAGGTGGTCAGCTTGAGTGGGCTTCTTCTCCCCAAATTAGTCTTTGGGAAATAACTAAGGAATATTCTAATCATCTTGAATATCAAAAACAATTATGTATAAAAAATAATATCAATATAGGCCATTTTTCAGTTGAACCAATATCAAGCCCTCGTGACATAAAATTAATTGATTTAAAAAAATATCATCTCATGAATGAAATGTTTAAAAAAACAGGTTCGCTCGGTCAGTGGATGATGCGAAACACCACAAGCCTTCAATTAAACGTGGACTACTTAAATGAAAAAGATGCTAATGAAATGGCATTTATTGCAGACGCCATACAGCCACTTGCTAGTATTCTTTTTTCTAACGCACCTTTTAGGGAGGGCAGACCGGTTGGAAATAAAAATCTAAGATGGGAAATTTGGAATAACACAGATGCCTCTCGTTGCCGAACACTCTGGGATCATGAAATTGCGTATCCAAATCACTTAATCGATAAATATGTTGAATGGTTGCTTTCAAGAAAAGCCATATTCCTTGAAAATCCGGAAAATACTTTTAAAGCGTATGACGATTCTCTTGAAAAAATGATTATGTCTGACACAAACGAACGCTTAATCTACTCTGCCTTTAGGCAAATTTTCACTCACGTACGATTTAAAACCGTTCTTGAGGTCAGGGCGTGTGATCGCCAAAACAAAGGCGATGAAATGATGCCTGCAACTTTTCTAGCAGGCCTGCTGACCGCAGATAAAACTAGAGGCTATCTTTTAGATGAGATATTGACATGGAAAGATGAAGATAGGATTCACCTGTCAGAGAATGCTCTCAGCGTTGACTTTTCAAATAATGGGCCTAAGAATAAGTCAATTGGGTATTGGCTTGAATTTCTATGCCAACTATCTCTGGATGGATTAGATGAGAGATCAAACACTCTTGACATAAAAAATGAAAGAGCGCTAATTGAAACTAAACTTGAAAACTTGATTTCAAAAGGCACCCGAACTAAACAAATACAGGACGAGTTTAAAAACTCAGGACAAACTTTGAAAAGTTTTATTAGAGAAAATTATTTAGATTTATACTATGGTTAACACTAATAATCCTAAAAGCCTCCATAATTATACAATGATGCCTTTTTTTATAATTGGTATTTGTGGTTTCGTTGCTGGTTTTGGATGGTTATTATCCCCAGAACCTTGGCTACTTGACGAATCTGCAAATATTATACTTTTAGATGAGAGTTATGATGCTTTATTTGCTGAAACTATTAATAGAAATCTTCCACAATACTTAAGATTGCTTTACAGATTTTTTGGTTGGTGGGTTACTTTAATTGGTATGCTCACTGTTTGCTATACTTATGTTACTAGGCTCGGTACTCATATTTCTCGGATCACAATTCAAACCGTTTACATTATTGGCTTAACTGGTGTTACATTAATCATGTTACGATATATTCCGTCTACACATTTTCTATATCTAAGTTTTTTCCTATGGATTAATCTTCTTATAAGTATTTATGCAGGACTTAAATTAAAAAAATATGATAACTGATCTTCATTTATTGGTCATTCATTTTCCCATTGCGCTTCTTTCTATCGCAGTTTTATTTGATTTCTTGTTTTATTTCACTAAAAAAGAGGATTTAGTTGGCGCGTCCTGGTGGACCATGTTTTTTGGTGTTATTTCATGTTTTGTAGCCGTCATTACTGGCTTTGTTAGCGATTCGTTATATGAGCATCTGTTTAGCACTTTTCCTTTATGGGAAAACCATGGTATGGTTCAAATTGTATCCTTTTTACTATTCATTTTATTGTTTTATATGAAGATTTACCACTCTAAAATCATCAAACATTACCCGGTAATGTATTTAGTTATATCTGGTGTATTTGTTTTAATTTTATTTTATGGGGCTCACCTAGGCGCTGTGCTTTCCGGAAGAGCATAGAAAGCTACATAGTTGTTTATAGTTTATTGCATATAATTTATAGTTGTTTATAGTTGTTTACGTATTTAAATTCGGCTATAATCTGAGGGAAATTATACGTGTCTTCGATAAAAATATTTTTAAATTCGACTATTGGCAAAAAGATTTTAGTAGCTACAACTGGCTTACTTTTTTGTCTTTTTTTGCTGTTTCACCTTTTCAACAATTTAGTTATATACACGGGTGAAGAAAATTTCAATTTTCTTGTATCAAGTCTTGAAAAAATAAAACCACTAATACGTGTTCTCGAAGTTGGACTGGCAGCTACTTTAATAGTTCATATTGTTAATTCTGTTACTCTATCCATACAGTCAAAGCGCGCTGGTTCTATTACGAGCAAATCCTCAACAAAAAAACACAATGCACCCCTATCTTCTCGCACCATGCTTTTTACAGGAAGCATACTATTTATTTTTATTGTAACCCACCTATCTACCTTCTGGTATAATTTCCAGATAACTCACGATCACTCTGCTTATTACCAAATGGTAACAAGCAGTAGCCTAGGATTTGGCAATATATTTATTACAATATTGTATTTGGCTGCGATGATAATTTTGGGCTTTCATCTAAAACACGGTTTTAACTCCGCTATCCAAACATTTGGCATTAAAGACACAACGATTGGCAAAATGCTATCGCTTGTTAGCATAGTATTTTGGTTTTTTGTACCAGCTGGATTTTTTAGTATTGCATTTTGGTTTGGTATAATGAATGGCGGTATTAATTAACCTGGAACTTAAAATTGCAAAGTAGTTAAATACTTAAATACACAACGCTTCAAAAATATGAATAAAAATAAAAAAGATAGCCGCAAAAGCAGCATTTACACAGATAAAAAGGGCTTTAACTATTACCAGACATACAGTTATTTCGGATCTGATGATGGTTTAAAGAAGAAAGTTCAAAAAAATCTTGGTAGAGATAAAACATCCTCTCAACTAAAACATGAAAAAGATTATTGGGATAACTATTATAATAAAATTGATGAAAAATTTAATAGTGACGAAATCACAATTAATAACCCAAATAAATCTCAATTAAATGGATCGAGTGAAAAACTTAATGCAAAGGTCCCTCCAGGTGAACTTAGCCAAAAATGGACAGATTATCGCTCAAGCCTGCCACTAGTAAGTCCTGCCAACAAACAAAAACAGGATATTATTATTATTGGAACTGGTCTTGCTGGTGCGTCTGCCGCTGCTTCAATGGCTGAAATGGGATACAATGTAAAGGCATTTTGTTTTCAAGACAGTCCTAGACGCGCGCACTCTATCGCAGCTCAAGGTGGCATAAATGCTGCTAAAAACTATCAAAATGATGGTGACAGCATTTACAGGTTGTTTTATGATACCATAAAAGGTGGTGACTACAGATCTAGAGAGGCAAACGTACACCGTTTATCTGAGGTAAGTGGTAGTATCATTGATCAATGTGTTGCACAAGGTGTCCCGTTTGCAAGAGAATATGGTGGTACATTAGATAATCGTTCTTTTGGTGGCGTACAAGTTTCAAGAACATTCTATGCGAGAGGTCAAACTGGGCAACAATTATTATTGGGAGCATACAGTGCGCTGAGTAGACAAATAAACATCGGCAAAGTTGAAATGTTCACAAAGCACGAAATGGTCGATATTGTTCTGGTTGATGGACACGCGAAAGGAATCATAGCTAGAAATTTGGTTACTGGTCAATTCGAAAAGCATTCTGCAAGCGCAGTAGTTTTAGCAACTGGTGGCTATGGTAATGTTTACTATTTATCGACAAATGCAATGGGTAGTAATGCTACAGCAGCATGGAAAGCGTATAAAAAAGGTGCGATGTTTGCTAATCCTTGTTTTACTCAAATCCATCCTACCTGTATCCCTGTATCAGGTGATTATCAATCCAAATTAACTCTGATGTCAGAATCACTTAGGAATGATGGTAGAATTTGGGTTTCTAAAACGAAAGGTGACAAACGATCTCCAAATGAAATTTCTGAAGACGAAAGAGATTATTATCTTGAAAGAAGATATCCTGCCTTTGGAAATCTTGTACCCAGAGATATTGCGTCAAGAGCAGCGAAAGAACG
>CAJWTA010000085.1 GCA_913046805.1 uncultured Fidelibacterota bacterium
GACGATGAAGAAATTATATTATTTTTCTTTATAATATCATGGGTTTCAGAAATATTTTCTATATAACTATTTTTTGCTTTGCAAATTCCTCTACTCACTCCACCAAAGTCAGACAATGTATTGCCTAGTTTAAATGCAACCATGCTAAAGTTTGTATTTTTCTTTTCCAGATAAAACTCTGAAATCAATGAAAATGATTCCTTTCCGTAAAAATCATCTCCATTGATCACTGCAAAAGGTTCATTAATAATTTTGGAAGCAGATAATATTGCTTGACCTGTTCCCCATGGTTTTTCTCTTGATTCAGGGCATTTAAATCCTGATGGAAGGTCATTAAGATCTTGAATTGCAAACTCTACATTTATTCTATCTATATATTTACTAGTTATTTTATCTTCAAAATCAGATCTAAATTCTTCTCGAATTATAAACACAACTTTATTAAATCCAGATCGAATAGCATCGTAGACTGAATAATCAATAATTGTTTCCTTATTCGGGCCTACTGGATCAAGCTGTTTAAGCCCGCCATATCTCGAACCCATACCCGCTGCCATTACCAATAAAGTTAAATCACGCATATCTTTCCTTAGTCATTCGCAAAATTAAGCTATTCTAGTACCATCTCCACTATGGATAATTGTTGCATGGCCACCAACTTTATTTATTGCATTTGCAACGCTTTGAGGATTATCCGGTGCATATGCAAACATGCATCCACCTCCTCCTGAACCATTTATTTTTGCACCTAATGCGCCTGCGTTCATGCTCACATCTATCATTTTTTCGATTTTATCTGTGCTAATTTTTAATAAATCTCTCAGAACCTTGTGATGATCAAAAAACAATTGACCTATTTTTGCATGATCTAATTTCTTTCTCGAAAGCTCTATTTTTGCTTGAAATAAAATTTCTCTATTTTTAATGGTAGCTTCTAACAACTTCTTTTCTTTGCTATTTAAGATTGAATCACCATGTTCCAGTTCGCAATTTCCAAAGCCTAAATCAGGGTATCGTTTTTTTAATTTTTTCATCATTGATATTCTTTGGTCTCGACATCTTCTTAAAATACCTAATGTATCTTTTGGTTGTTTAGAATTACCTAACACAAACTTACCTAGATTTGGGTGCATTTTTTTTATTTGAAATGGTTTTTGTGAAAGATAAATACAGCCTCCCATTGCTGTAGAAAATTGATCCATCATTCCTCCAGGCTCATCAAACTCAAGAACCTCAGCTTGATAGGCGAGTCTTCCAATTTTTTGATTGTCCCAATTTGGAGGATTGTCTGATAAGCTTGAAATTAGTTTAATCCAGCCAACAATTATTGAAGACGAACTGCTAGCACCTGCTTGAATTGGAATTTCACTTTCAATAAATGCATCCAATCCATTGGAAAACCTCAATCCATTTTCAAGGCAAACTTTTACTGCACTCTTAAAATAATCACGCTCTTTTGAGTAGATCAAATCATCAAGTGAAAATTCTTCTATTCGATCTATATCAGGCATATTGATAATAATTTTTTTATCATTTCTTCTTTGTGCAGAAATTTCAGATCGCATTGAAATAGCAAGCGCAATTACCGGTAAACCAAGGTAGTCTTGGTGTTCACCAAAAAGACAAATTCTGCCGGGAGTAGTTATTTTCATTATAGCGCGTTAAGCGAATTTTTGAACCAGACTTTAAATAAGAAAAAAGTGCAAATGATGAATGAGGATGTCAATATAATTGCAACTAGATAATTTCCATAAATGAAACTCCCTGTCGCCAGCAGGACACTGTAAACCGCTATAGTTCCAAGCAGCATCGATAAAATACCACTAGGAACTGACCATTCTTCAGCTTGATTTTTTTGTTTATAGTTTTTCCAGCCTGGACCTCCCGGATTCACTATTCTCGCAAAACGCTTTAAGGTTTTATCGTCTTCGGGAGGAGTGACAAAAGTTGCAAAAACCCATATTGAAGTAGTGAGTAATGCGCCAATAATAAGCTCCATCCAGGGAGCATAGTCATTATTGATAAAATTGAAGTAATATGCAATTATTATTGAGGAAACCATAGCAATGATTTCAGTGTATGCATTTATACGCCACCAAAACCATCTGAGAATGTATATTAAACCCGTACCTGCTCCAATCATAAGCAACAGCTGAAATGCTTGGGAGGCATCAGTTAGCAACAAACCTAAACCCGCTCCCATTATAACAGATACGACAGAAAATAACCTACCAACTAAAACCAACTGGTCCTCGCTAGCTGAAGTATTTATAAAGCGACTATAAAAATCATTAACTAGATAGCTCGCACCTAAATTTAACTGCGTACTCATTGTACTCATGAAAGCTGCTATCAGGGAAGCTGCTACCAAACCAAGTAAACCTGGAGGAAGCAAGGTTAACATCGCTGGATATGCAACATCATGACCAAGTTTACTTTCTGGAAGTTTGGGGAATGCGGACTGAATATCTTTGAGTTCTGGAAAAATTATTAATGATGATAAGGCGATTATAATCCAGGGCCATGGTCTTAGGGCGTAATGGCAAATATTAAATAGGAGCGTTGCGCCTATTGCGTGATTTTCATTTTTGGCTGAAAACATTCTTTGGGCAATATATCCGCCGCCGCCAGGCTCAGCTCCAGGATAATAGCTCGCCCACCATTGAACAGCAAGCGGTACAAACATAACGGGTATCCATGAATTTGGATCGGAAAAATCTGGAAAAAGCGACAAACTATCTCTTACGTTTTCATGGAGGACTAGATTTTTAACACCTCCAATTTGAGGCAAATTGAGGATGTATAGCATCGCAAATACAGAGCCAATCATTGCTAAGATAAATTGAACAAAATCTGTAATAATGACAGCTCTTAATCCACCAAGAACTGAATAAATTATGGTCACAGAACATGCAATTAAAAGCGTAAACCATCCCTGCCAACCAAGAAGTATTTCACCAAATTTTATAGCAGCTAAGCTGACAGTCCCCATAACTAGAACATTAAATATAAGACCAAGATACAATGCTCTAAATCCTCTCAAAAAAGCTGCAGGCTTTCCGCTATACCTAAGTTCATAGAATTCGATATCAGTCAAAACATTCGAACGTCTCCATAGCTTAGCATAAACAAAGACTGTTAGCATTCCCGTTAATAAAAATGCCCACCAAGCCCAATTCCCAGAAACACCTTTTTGCCTAACCAGATCCGTCACAAGATTCGGGGTGTCGGTTGAAAAAGTAGTAGCGACCATTGAAATTCCCAGTAACCACCACGGCATATTCCTCCCTGCTAAAAAGAAGGATGTCGTATCACTACCAGCTTTTTTTGAAGACCAAATACCAATCCCTAATGCAGTCAGGAAATAGATTGCGATTATTATCCAATCAATGACTTCTATTATCATCTAGTACTTGTCGTTTAACCCAAAGATAGGTTCATTTGTTTTCCATTTGCCTCTGGTGAAATCGGGAATCTTCATAGATTGACTATTTTGCTTAATAGACATTTCGGAAAGCGGAACAATGCAACTCATACTTACAGCATCATAAACATCGATCACTGGTTTTTGATTATTTTTAATTGATTCGACAAATGCACGTATAATAAAAAAATCCATTCCTCCATGACCACTTTCACTAAGAGTTGATTTTGCTTCTGAAAATCTCTTCCAAAGTGGATGATCGTACTGTTTTAAATATTTATCCTCATTTTCCCATTTGTGAGCTTGAGGGCTTTTACCTTCAAAATACATTGATTTAGAATCTTTCATCCATAAACCCTTGGTTCCTTGAACTCTAAAATTTAAACTATACGGTCTTGGAGAGTTAGTGTCGTGACTTAGGACTATTGTTTGTCCATTTGCACATTTTATTAACGTTGTTACCACATCCCCCAACTTAAACTTCACATCGGCATTGGGATGGTCTTTTCCACCATTATCAATGATATATTTATTCAAACCTCTGCTTTGACTTGCCATTGAAGTAAGTTGAAGCATCCGATTTCCTCGGTTAATTCCAAGCATCGGGCTAATCGGCCCCAATCCATGGGTTGGGTATAAATCGGCGTTCTTTTCTACAGAATGTTGAGTCCTCCATTTAGCTTCAGAAAAGGCTTTTTTGCCAAATTCTACTCCACCTCCATAAGGCCCCGTACCATCATTAAACTTAACGTGACGTAAATCATGCTGATACCCTCCTTGACAATGAATGAGTTCACCAAAAATATTTTGACGGACCATGTTAAGTATTGCCATGATATCTCTTCGATAATTTACATTTTCCATTATCATGCATAGTTTTTTCGTTTTTTCAGAAGTGTTTACTAAATCCCAACACTCATCAATGGTCAAAGCTGCTGGAACCTCGACCCCAACATGCATATTGTTGTTCATTGCCATTACTGACATTGGATGGTGTAACTCCCAAGGCGTTGCAATATTTACAGCATCCAAAGATTCTTTGGTGAGCATATTTTCATAATCAAGAGGTCCATTGCTGTAAATCTTTGGCTTAGGTCTTCCGGCTTTTGAAAACAAATCAAGCACCATTTCTATCATTCGCTGATCGATATCACAAATTACTGGAATATCAA
>CAJWTA010000086.1 GCA_913046805.1 uncultured Fidelibacterota bacterium
ATTCCCATCACTAAAGACCTTGTTGATCCAATCAAGTACTATAAAGAGAGGGCGGAGGGAAAATCTTGACAAATAAAAAAGATTCGATCAGTGAGCTTAGAAAACAAATCAATAATCACAACTATCAATACTATATCTTAGACAATCCGATTATATCGGATTACGAATACGATAGCTTGATGCGTGAGCTTCAAGATTTAGAAAAAAAATATCCAGATCTGATAACACAAGATTCACCAACTCAGCGAGTAGGTGCATCTCCTTTGGACGCATTTGATTCCGTGGATCATTCCATACCAATGCTGTCATTAGAAAATGCAATGAATTCAGAAGAATTATTTCAATACTACGAAAGAACAAAGCGCGGGCTTCAAACTGACCTTGATATTGATTTTATCGCAGAGCCTAAACTTGACGGAATTGGGGTTGAGCTTGTTTATGAAAATGGTTTATTTACATATGGACTTACCCGTGGCGATGGAATCAAGGGTGAAAATATTACTCAAAATCTAAAAACCATTAAGGCGATTCCACTTTCTATCCGAACAGAAAAATTTTCCGCACCAGAATTACTTGAGGTACGAGGTGAGGTATTTATGGAAAAAGATAAGTTTAAAATATTCAATGATAATCGATTAAAAAATGAGTTACCTATTTTTGCTAATCCAAGAAACGCTGCAGCTGGAAGCTTAAGACAATTAGACTCTTCTATTACAGCAAGCAGACCCCTTTCAATCTATTGCTATGAACCCGGAAAGATAAATGGAAGAAAGTTTGACAACCATATTGATTTTTTATCAACTTTAACCGATTGGGGGTTCCCAGTGAATCGTGAAATCAAATTGGTTAAAAATTTAGAAGGTATAATATCCTATCACAAAAAACTTGAGGAAAAAAGAAGCGCGCTTCCCTATGAAATAGATGGAACAGTTTTCAAAGTTAATAATATTAAACAACGTGAAATTCTTGGTCTTCGAAGCAGATCTCCACGATGGGCTATCGCGGGAAAATTTAAAGCTGAACAAGTTACTAGTGTAGTGGTTGATATTATTGCATCTATCGGAAGAACTGGTGCAGTAACACCTGTTGCAAAGTTAAAGCCGGTTAGCGTTGGAGGGGTTATCGTAACCAACGCAACACTGCACAACCAAGATGAAATTGATCGAAAAGATGTACGAATAGGTGACACGGTTTTAGTGCAAAGAGCTGGGGATGTTATTCCAGAAGTGGTAAAAATCATAGCAAACAAAAGACCTAGCGGTACAACGAAATATATACTACCAAGTGAGTGTCCGGTATGCGGCAAAGAAGTGAAAAGGCCAAAAGATGAATCGGTCACAAGGTGTAATAATCCGTTATGTCCAGCTCAAACAAAAGGACGAATTAAACATTTTATTTCAAAAGGTGGTTTAGATATTGAAGGTTTTGGTGACAAGCTTGTGGATCAATTGGTCGACAAAAATTTACTCAAAACTTTTGATGACGTTTTCAAATTAAATTTTGACGATTTAGAATCTCTAGATAGAATGGCAGAAAAATCAGCTCAAAATGTTATAAGCGCAATTAATGATTCTAAAAAAACTACATTTTCAAAATTTATCTATGCATTAGGAATAAGAAACGTAGGAGCACATTTATCAAAGGTGCTTGAAGAAAAATTTGAATCAGATATTGGAAAATTTCAAAAAGCGTCGATTGAAGAACTTGAAGAAATAAATGAGGTAGGTCCAATAGTAGCTGAAGCTATCGTTAATTTTTGGTCAAATGAAACTAATCTTAATATGGTCAATGAGTGCTTTAGGTATGGAGTAAGTTTTTATCAAAAAAAATTAGAAAGCCAAAATCTTTCTGGCCTTAGTTTTGTTTTTACTGGTACGTTAAAAACAATAAAAAGATCGGAGGCAAAAAATTATGTCGAATCTCATGGTGGCCACCTTAGCTCATCAGTTAGTAAAAATACCGATTTTCTTGTTGCTGGAAATTCTAGCGGATCCAAATTAAAAAAAGCCCAAGATCTTAATATCAAAATAATTGACGAACTTAAATTTTTGGAAATGGTTGGCAAATAAATCGTCGTATTTTTACAATTCAAAATTATACTATAATTGAGTAAAGATAGGTTGCTTTAATTCTATGGATGCAATAACAATAAAAAATTTAACGAAAAGCTACTCTGGAACAACTGCGCTTAAAGGTGTTGATATTAGTATTGCTGAAGGCGAGTTTTATGGGCTTTTGGGTCCGAATGGGGCAGGTAAAACAACTACAATAAATATCCTCACTGGTCTGGTGAGAAAGGACGGTGGGGAAACTGAAATCTTTGGTGCTGACACAGAGAGTGATTTTAGATTCACACGTAAACAGGTTGGCATCTCAGCTCAAGAATTTACTCAAGATTGGTTTTTTCCATTGGATAAGTTACTTTTATTCCAAGCGGGTTACTACGGCATTAAAAGCGCGGATGCAATGAACCAAGTTGAGAGCCTTCTTGAAAGATTGGGTCTAAAAGAGAAACGTAATGCTAGAATCCGTCAACTTTCAGGAGGTATGAAACGCAGATTCCAAATAGCAAAAGCACTCGTCCATGATCCAAAAATTTTAATACTTGACGAACCCACAGCTGGCGTTGATGTTGAGTTAAGACACGAACTTTGGAGATTTTTTTCAGAGCTACATGATGAAGGTAAAACCATTCTTCTGACAACGCATTATATTGAGGAGGCCGAGATGCTTTGTGATAAAGTCGCGATCATTGATTCAGGAAAAGTAATAACAGAAGGTTCGCCAAAAGAGTTAATAGGTAAAGACTCTATGTCCGGTATTACAATTTTTCTTTCTGAATCATTTCAAGGACTAAAAAATATTATGGGAGACTATACTTATACCAACGAAGATAAGAGAATTCATGTTTCTACTAAAGACCCAGAAGGTGACATGCCAAAGATTATTAGGATTTTAAGTGAATCAGGCGCACATATTCAGCGAATCGAAACTGATAAGTCATCGCTAGAAGATGTATTCTTAAACCTTACAGGTAAAGGAATTAATAAATGAACTGGGTTGGTTTTAAAACGCTTACAGTTAGAGAGGTTGGAAGATTTTTTTCTGTTTGGCGACAAACGATAATACCTGGTCTTATTTCCTCTATACTTTATATTTTAATTTTTGGCTTTACCCTAGAAAAGCGAATAGATAATATTGATGGAGTTCCATATACACTTTTTATTTTACCTGGACTAATTATGATGAATGCGCTAACGAATGCCACTTCAAACTCTTCATCTTCCATGCTTCAAATGAAATTACTTGGACAACTACCAGATATTCTACAAGCACCTCTCTCCAGTTTTGAAATTTCAATGGCATATATTATTGGTGGTATGGTGCGAGGAACGATTAATGGAATTCTCATTATGGTGGTTGGTATTTTGGTTGGTGGAATGAGTGTGGAAAATCCACTTCAAACAGTAGCATTTATTTTTATCGTATCATGGGCATTCTCAAGTATAGGCTTACTTTTAGGACAACTATCCGAAAGCTGGGATCAATTAGCAACAATGCAGAACTTCATTTTAACGCCTCTTAGTTTTTTAGGGGGGATTTTTTATTCGATAAAAATGCTCCCAGAGTGGGCACAAACTCTCAGCATGTTTAATCCAATATATTATATGATTAATGGACTTCGTTACACAATTTTAGGTATTTCTGATTCGAATCCATTGCATAGTTTTTTAATTGCATTTCTTATGACACTAGTATTTACGATAGCTTCAATAAAGCTTATGGAGAATGGTAAAAAAATTAAACAATGAATGCTCTAAGGTATACCGCTATTATTTTAATATCATGTTTATATGCCCAATCGGACTCAACAAAGTGGAAGCAGTACAGTCGGATCGGATCTGTTAGCGTAGATTCCACCACTGGGGCATTTGGCTTCTTCCGATTAAATAGAAAAACTGAAACATCTTACAGAGATCTTAGGCTATTTGCATATGGAATTCAGAATCAATCCTTTCTTTATTTAAGATATAAGTCCAGTGATAAGTATGGCTCTAATTCTAAGTTTTATAGATATACTATTACTTCAGTAAGAAAGAATACTCGCGTAGATATGAATCTGCAATATCACTACAATCAAGGATTTGGATATTTTGCAAATCAATACAAAAGTGGACTAGTTAATATTGAAATTGGTCATGGTTTTGATATGTCAGACTATCTAAACGCTACGAGAAAAACGTCATATTTGAAAGGTGGTATTTTTTGGGATCATGAAACACGATGGTTTTCAAGCAAATTAGAATTTGAACATTTTCAACAAATAAGTGAAGTTGTAGAAAGCAATCTATCCAGAAATCAGTATATTTTTGAAATTATATTCCCAATAAATGAAGAGTTATATGTTAACTTAAATCTGGAAGTAGAGGATTTCCTAATTCAAAAACAGAC
>CAJWTA010000087.1 GCA_913046805.1 uncultured Fidelibacterota bacterium
AAAATAATTTTCGTGCAAATGAATATCCATTAGTATGTAATCCGTTTGATGGAATTCCTATTATTGAATCACCATTTTTGACTTTACTGCCATCTATGATTTTATCTTTATCCACAACTCCTGTTATAACTCCTACCAAATCGTGTTCCCCTGGTAGATACGTATCTGGCATCTCTGCCGTCTCTCCGCCTACTAATGAAACTCCCGTTTCTTTACATGCCAGCACCATTCCAGAAACTATTTGATCAACTATTTCCGGATCCAATTTATCATTTGCTATATAGTCCAAAAAGGTTAACGGCCTTGCCCCCATTACTAAAATATCATTTGCAGCCGCACTTAATAAATCAATACCAATCGTGTCATACTTCTTCATTTTTCTAGCGATGATGGTTTTTGTTCCAACCCCGTCAATGCTTTGAACCATTATTGGTTCTTTATATTCAGCGATAAGATTTTTCAAATTATATAGGGAGCCGAATGAACCAATGCCAGTGAGAACGTTTTCTGAAAACGTAGAGCTGACTTTATTCTTTATTTTATTGACAGCTTTATTACCAGCATCAATATCGACCCCTGCAGACTTGTAGGTTATTTTTTTCATAATAAACCCTTATAATTTAGAATTAAGACCATTTTCCCAGGCATCTTTGGCCTTTTCTATCTTTACATCCAAAAAATTATTTATTACTATGCTATCACCACCGGTCTTTCCAATGGTATACAATTCTATATCATATTTAGAAAAAACGTTTAAAGTGTTCTCTAGATTATTGTTATCTATTTCCATAACAAAACCCCCTGTTTCAGAAAACAAGATTTCATAAAATTTTAAGTTTTGATCAATATTTATCTTACATCCAATATTGTTTTCGAAAGACATTTCAGAAACCGCGATTCCTAATCCCCCATCAGAGATGTCGTGACAAGACAAAATAAGCCCATTATCTATACTATCAGTCAATGCGTAAATTTCTCGCTTAACTTCATCAAGATTAGGTTTCGGTAAATTGGTATTGTATTTATTTTTTAAATGATAGTAAGCAGATCCTCCCATTTCACTTTTGCGTTTTCCTACCAATACTAAGTTTGAGTCTGAATGTAAAAATGACATACCAATTGCCTTTTTAACATCGTTTAATTTTCCTAAACAACTAACGATTGGGCTTGGAGGGATCGAACCGTTTTTAGATTCATTGTAAAAACTTACGTTACCAGCTATTATAGGTGTAGGATATTTTGGATGTTCTTTTAGTGTGATAGCGTTACAAGCATCGGATATTCCTCGTACGCTTTCAACAAATTCCCACATTTGACTTTCTTTTTCTGGATTCCCAAAACACAAGCAGTCAGTCAATGCGTGCGGTGTTGCTCCTACTGCTGCGACATTCCTCATTGATTCTACAACAGCATTTATACCTGCCCAATATGGATCAATACACCCATACATAGGATTATGATCAGTAGATAGGGCTATGCCTGTTGATCTGATTTCAGCTGGATAATCTTCTGAATTAAAGGGGGCCATCACCCCACTATCTGCTCTCCCCGCCTCTAGGATAGTTCTACCTTGAACTTGTTTATCGTATTGGTCAAATACTGATTTTCTACTTGCTATATTTTCATGTGAAAGAAGATCTATTAGTTCATTATTATAGTTGTTCAGCTCTACAGGATCTGATGTTTTAATTTTATTTTTTGAAGAGGTAAATGGCCTTTTATATAAAAAACCTTTAGTTACTTGGTCAGCTTTAGCATTAACAATTACCTCACCATTATAATGTACGATGTACTGCCCATCAGATCTTATTTTTCCAATTACGGAAGCCATTGCTCCATCACTTACTTCAGGTAAATTATATTTAATGTTGTAATGGTCTACTATTTTTTTTGTTATCTCAGGTGGACTCACCCACATAAATCGTTCTTGGGTTTCGCTACAAAGATAAACAGACGAATGTAATCCGTTCATTCCAGTATGAACTTTATCTAACCAAACTTCCGAACCATACCCTGAAGTTTCAGCTAGCTCAACGCTCGCACAAGCAACTCCTCCAGCGCCAAGGTCTTTAAATCCAACTTTATCAATTAATCCCATATTTTTAATTTCTTCAAAAAGCGCATAGGATGACTTAAGGAGGTGTCTTTCTAAAAAAGCATTTGGTTCCTGGACAGCTCCTTTATTTTGCTCTTTTTTATCTTCTTCAAGCTCAAGTGACGCAAAGCTCGCCCCTCCAAATCCACTATTATCTGTTGGTTTACCAATTAGAATTAAATCATATCCATCAGCATTTTTTGGTGCATATGAGTGTATAATATGCTCTTCTTTTACTATTCCCAATGTTACGAGTGTAACCAAACAATTCTCATTGTAGCCTTTGTGGTAATAAATATCTCCCCCAATATTTGGTATTCCTAAGGGGTTACCATAACCAGCGACTCCCGATACAACACCATCATGGATCCATTTCGTTTTATTGCTTTCTACTTCACCAAATCTAAATGAATCAGTGCAGGCAATAACTTCAGCACCCATACACATAACATCACGAACATTCCCACCAACACCAGTTGCAGCACCTTCAAATGGAACTATTTGGGAAGGGTGATTGTGGCTCTCATGGCTCATTACTATACACCATCTTTTTCCTTTATTGTCATTAGCAATTGCTACAACACCTGCATCCTCCTTTGCCCCTAGAACAACATCTGGACCGTCTGTCACAAAATTCGCAAGGTGCGTTCGACTACTTTTGTAGCTACAATGCTCAGAGCCTTGAATTGAAAACAATACTAATTCTGCAAGCGATGGGGCACGCCCTAACATTTCATTTTGAATTTTAAGGGCTTCCTCTGGAGAAAGAGGTATGTTGAGTTCAGCTAATTTTTTTTTGATACCGTTAGTATCCAAGTTTTTGAAATCGACGACCTCTTTAGTAAAGCTCATAAATAATGTATCAATTAATAGTTATAAATAATCAACTATCGAATAATGGTTTCATGGCGTTGTGGGCCCACAGATACAATTGTAACATTACAGTTTACTCGTTCCTCAATGAACGATATGTATTCTTTAATTTCTCGAGGCAGCTTACTAAAACCTTTATCCCAAATATTATCCGGAATATCTTTCCATCCTTTTAACTTTTGGTAGACCGGTTTTGCGATTCGATATTCTGATAGGCTTGCTGGAATTTCATATATTTCACGATCATCAATCTTATAGGAGTTACAAATCATAAGTTCATCAATATTGTTCAGGACATCTAGTTTAGTTAGCGCAATTTCAGTTAGACCGTTTACCCGCACTGCTTGTCGAACTTGGACTAGATCTAGCCAGCCAATGCGTCGTGGTCTTCCGGTTGTTGTTCCATACTCTCCACCACTTTCACGGATGTAGTCCGCGGTTTTATCTTTTAATTCTGTGGGAAGAGGGCTTTCACCAACCCGACTAAGATAAGCTTTTACGACACCAATTGTCCTATTTACAGATTTAAAACTGACTCCTGTTCCGATAGAAACATGTCCAGCAGCGGTATTGGATGATGTTGTATAGGGATATATACCATGATCAACATCCAGGCTCATACCTTGAGCGCCTTCAAATAAAATATTTTTACCTTTATTGTAAGCCTCAAATAGCTCAACAGAAACATCAGAGATATATGGTTTTAAAATCTTACCATATTCAATGTATGTCTTATAGATTTCCTTTTTGTTATAGTCAAGTGATTGTCCTAGCGCATTTTCAATTAAACCTTTATTAAAATTATAACCCTTACTCAATTTCTCATTAAAAACATCAGGCTCAAGCAAGTCAATCATCCTAATTCCATTACGATACATTTTGTCTGCATATACAGGAGCAATTCCGCGATTTGTGCTTCCAGCAGCTAAATCTTCTTGATGGTTTGAAAGTGCACCATCTAGTGCAATATGATAAGGCATAATTACGTGCGCTCTATCACTAACCATTAATTTGGGTTTAATGCCTTTATTTTTGAGGTATTCGATTTCGTTAATTAGCGCTTTAGGATCTACAACAACTCCATTACCAATTACACTGAGAGGTTCCCCGTAAATTACCCCTGAAGGAATTAAATGTAGTTTGAATGTTTTACCATTAACAATGACTGTATGACCAGCGTTATTCCCGCCGTGAAAACGAACTACGTAATCTGACTCGCTAGCAAAAAAATCAGTTATTTTGCCTTTGCCTTCATCTCCCCATTGAGCACCAACGATAGTAGTTATTTTAGATAGGGCAGATTTCATTTAAGGTACTGCTGGCTGGCCTCTAATATGCGGAAAGAAAACATCAAATAAATTATATCTGTATCAAATCTTACATTCAATTTGTGTAAGTATAAAAGTATGAATTT
>CAJWTA010000088.1 GCA_913046805.1 uncultured Fidelibacterota bacterium
GATGTTTGGGTTAGGCAAAAAGCCTACGATAAAATTGATATTTCACTAAATCAATTGGTGATTGAATTTGATCGAGTTCTGGTAGAAGACAGCTATTTTAATAATTCAGGTTTAAACCAAGACCAGTCGATAACGTTTCGAAATGATGAAATACGTAGAGCCCCCGGCGCCGGTCAAGAGTTGTCGCGTATAATTAATTCCCTACCAAGCGTTGCAAGCGTCGGAGAAAATAGACAGGACATGATGGTGCGGGGTGGAGGTCCAACGGAAAATGGGTTTATCATTGATAATATACCGATTCCAAGCATATCGCATTTTAACCAAGACGATGGACGGTCAAATGGGCCAATAGGATTGATTAATACAGAAATGATCGAAAGCTTAGAATTTTATAGCAACGGGTTTTCAGCCAAATACGGTAATCGTCTATCAAGTTATGGTGACATTGTTTATAGATCCGGTAACGATGAACAGCTTGAGGGGAACATGAGCCTCGGTCTTGGGGGTGCCGGTGCTCTATTAGAGGGACCTATTGGAGAAAGCACAACATATATACTTTCATTGAGACGAAGTTATCTTGATGTGATTGCTGGTGCACTAAATGCAGGCGGTTTGCCTTCCTATGATGATATACAAGGGAAGCTCACCTTTCAACCCGATTACTATAATACAATTACGATTTTATCAGTTAATGGCAATAGTCTTTACGAGCGAACCCAGGAAGATGCGATGCTTGAAGATCAAAATAATTACGGTAGAAGAAAGAATAAGCAGCATACCATCGGTGTTAATTACCGTAAAATTTGGAATGAATCCTCCTTTTCAAATTCAAGCATTTCCTACAGTTCACAAATGGGTGATGGGGAATTCAGAGACTCATTTACCAAACGCGTAACCTCCAGGGCAAAAAACGGTATGCAGTCCCTTTCAGTTAGGCAAGTGAATCAGACAAAATTTTCAAATAAATTTAATTCTGAATATGGTTTTGAAATATCCTCAAAAGAATTTCAGTACGATTTTCTATTAAATGATCTAGCTGCATCGCAAGATTTGTCTTTAGTTAATACCTCTGTTTTTTCAACTTTCAGGTATCTGCTCACATCAAAGCTTTTGATTTCTACAGGTGTAAGATTTGAAAGCAACGACTATGAAAACGATCTGTTATTTTCACCTCGTCTTAATGCTAAGTATAATATGAACGACGGACAATCATCTATCATTTATAATGTTGGACGGTATTATCAAAATCCACCAGAAATTTATTTGAGTGTTGAGGAAAATCGATCCATAACTAGCGTTCAAACTGTTCAGCATTCATTAACGTATGAAAGATTAATATCTAGCAGTACCAAATTTACACTCGCATACTATCAGAAATTATATACCAACGCACCAATGTTACCTGGTGATAACCCCTACGATGAACCTCTGTTTTTACTTGATAGACTATCGATGTACTCGGGAGTAATATCTAATGGAAGATCAATTGCAGATGGGGTAGAATTATTAATTGAGAAAAAAAGAGCGGAAAACTTTTACGGTTTATTTGGCGCTTCTGTTTTCAATACAACCTACACAGATTTTAAGGGTACTAGTCGAAACCGAGATTACAATTACAAGTATATAATTAATCTTATCGGTGGATATCGACCTCAAAAGGATTGGGAGTTTTCGGTTAGGTGGTCTTATTTTGGAGGAAAACCTTATACACCCATTGATGAAGAGAATTCGCTCCTATACGGCGACGAGGTTCTCTTTTTAGAGCGTTGGAACGAATCCAAAACACCGGCCTATCATTCATTATTTTTGCGCTACGAAAACCATAAAAAATTTGAGAGTGGAAATTTGATTTTTTTTGTTGAATTTTGGAATGCGTATAATCGCGGAAATGTTGAAACCTATTATTGGGATGAGCGCATACGGAAGATCTCATATTTTGATTTTATCCCAGTTGGTGGTTTTGAATACGAATTTTAAATAATTATTACAATAATGTCTGATTCCAACGCATATATACTTGGTACTGATAAAGAAGAATTAGATAGGCTTGAACTTCAACATAAGGTTTGGTCAACTGAGATGAGAGCGGGTTGGTCAAATGCTGAATTTCATGAAGGTCAAACAATTTTAGATTTGGGATGTGGTCCTGGATACTGTAGTATTGAGTTGGCTGATGTAGTTGGTCCTAATGGTAAAGTAGTAGCGCTTGATCGTTCCAAATCATTTATAACCCACCTTGATGCGCATGCAAAAGAATTAAATCTTCCTATTGAGACAATCCATTCTGACTTTAGTGCAATGATATTGGAAGATGAGTGTTTGGACGGAGCATATTCCAGGTGGGCCCTTGCCTGGGTTCCAAACCCAAAAGAAATAATTGCCAAAGTAGTCAAGGCATTAAAACCGGGCGGAAGGATGGTTTTTCATGAGTATTTTGACTGGTCAACACATCATGTTTTTCCGGAAGCTAAAAACCTTACTAAAGGAATTAATTCTGCTTTAAAAAGTTTTAAAGAATCAGACTCTGAGATCGATGTTGGTGCTTTTATTCCGGAAATCTTGGATAGTTGTTCAGTTAAAATTATGAATAATAGATTAATGCCTAAACTTGCCAGTCCTAATACGAAAGAATGGAGGTGGCCTACTAGTTTTTATAAAAGTTATTTTCCTAGATTGATTGAAATGGGTTATTTAACTCCAACAGAGGTTGAAGACGCGTTTAGTGAACTTGAACAAATCGAAAAACTACATTTTGCTCGACTAGCGTGTCCGCTTATGATAGAGATCATTGCAGAAAAAAACTAATAGGATTAGTTAGATGATATACCCGTTACTTTTTATGATTATCTTAACGATGCTGGTCACGTTTCGCCTGCTAATTATTGCTGTGTATTTAGTTCGCACTAAGCAAGTGCACATAAAACAATTTAGGATGTTTGATGGCGAAATTCCTCAATATGCTCTTAGTGCTAGAGAGCATTTTAAAAATATGTTTGAAATACCGGTTCTATTTTACGTCTTGTGTATTCTTTCAATTACCACAAATAATTATTCACAAATAGATATCAATATTGCTTGGGGATTTGCGATTTCTCGTTTGTTGCACACGATAGTTAGAATTCCCAATAAAGATGTCATAGTAAGATTTGCATTCTTCGTTATTGGTCTTTTTTTTCTTGGATTAGGATGGTCCCGCTTTATCCTCAACAATTTATCCTAGCATAAACAATTTCTTATCATTTATTTATAGTATCTCGTTGTCCAAAAGACATTACTTGTACTGTTTGGGTCTCGGCATATCATATTATAAATTGCACCCGTTAACCATATACTAAGCATAACCGGTAGGAAAATTTCAATAAACAATGAAAGCATTGAGTACATAAACATAAATACAAATGGAAAAATCACTACTGAGCTTACCATTGGATAGCTTCGCATAAATGTTCGTATTGAATTCATTAGAATCCTTTCTTTTTTTAATATCTGTGCAAAAATCATGCTACATAAAAATTAATGTCAATTTGTCATAACGATATGTTAGTGTATTAAATTAATGACAGATATGACTGAAAATATGTCAATTAGCTTTCAAAACAGAGTTAAAAAAATTACCAGGTTTTTAATGTCGTTTTTTTATATATCTGTTGGCATTAATCACTTTCTTAATCCCGAATGGTTTACACAAATCGTTCCACCTGTTCTAGCAAAAATTGATTTAGAGCTAGTATATTTAAGCGGGGTATGTGAAATTTTATTTGGAGTATTGCTGCTTATTGAAAAAACACGCTATGTTGCTGCGTGGGGACTAATTGCAACTTTGGCTGCTGTATTTCCAGCAAACATTTATCTTGCACAAACAAATGGATTTGCAATGGAAACAACGTCAGCGATTGCGTGGTATAGATTGCCATTTCAGTCATTATTTATTGTTCTAGCTTACTGGCACAGGAAGTAGATTACCAACTTTAATATTGGAGACAAAATGATACTTTCAGGTAAAGAAATAAAAAAACAAGTCAAAGAAGGTAGTATAGCTATCGATCCATTTACCGATGATCAGATTAATCCCAATAGCTATAATCTTAGATTGCATCAAGATTTATTGACATACGATAATGATATCCTAGATATGCGTGAAAAAAATTCTGCATCTCCTTTGGTAATACCTAGCGAGGGTCTACTGCTCGAACCGCACAAATTATATTTAGGTCGTACAGTCGAAAGGACCTCAACAGATAAATATGTTCCGATGCTTGAAGGCAGATCATCTGTAGGAAGATTAGGACTTTTTATACATATTACGGCTGGGTTTGGCGATATAGGTTTTGACGGCTTTTGGACATTAGAAATATTTTGTGTTCA
>CAJWTA010000089.1 GCA_913046805.1 uncultured Fidelibacterota bacterium
AGAGCTTATGGTTCTTTGGTTGCAACTTTACCCGTTGGATTTAGGAATATCAATGCACATCATTCCGAACACCGCCTTCATTCTAGCAATGAACTTTTTACCAATGGTTTTTCTGGAGGTCGTTCCTTCATATTTGATGTAGTTAAACCTAGCGCCCCAAAAATTATAACCAATTTTACTAGCATGAATGAATATACATTTCCTCATAGCTTTGAAAGATTACCAAATGGCAATGTTTTGGCTACGTTTCAAACAATTGGCCAGGATAATATAAGAGAGGGAGGTTTGGTTGAGATCGATCCAAAAGGTAATTTTGTTCGATCTGCGATTGCTTCTGACCCGGATGTTGCGAAATTTATACGCCCATACAGTTTAGCTATACTGCCAGATATCGATAGAGTTGTTACTACAAGCGCTGATATGAAAGAAGCTGATCATAGTAATGTTGTGCAGGTATGGAAACTATCGGATCTTTCGTTGATTAAAACTATTGTACTTCAACCTGGCCCCAGAGGAAATGAACATTTAGACCCTGCTGAACCACGCGTTTTGAAAGATGGGAAAACTGTACTAGTGTCCACCTTTTATTGTGGTCTTTACATGATAAATGACCTTGAAAGTGATATTCCTACAGCTAAATGGGTATATTCCTTTGATTTTAATCAAAAATACGATTGCGCAATACCTGTAGTTAACAAAAATTATTGGATTCAAGCAGTGGGGTCAATGGAGGCATTGGTAAGTTTGGATATTTCAAACCCTTTGAAGCCTAAAAAAGTAGGTCAATTAGATTTTAAAAAAGGTGAATGGCCGCACTGGATAGCGCTAGAGCCAAACGGTGAACGCATCCTCGTAACAGGAAATAATAGATTAAAAAATACGCTGATGATGGTAAAGTTTAATAAAAAAAGTGGATCGATGGCCTTTGATTATAAGTTTAGAGACAAACGAACTGGAAAACTGGGATTTAGTTATGATCGTTTTGATTGGCCTCATGGAAATACTGATAGTGGAGTGCCTCACGGTTCCGTATTTAGCTTAGATTAAGCTGCGTAAATAATTTTTATTTTATACACCTCCAAGTCTTCTTAAGTTTTATTACAATACTTTAGAAAAATTTCAATTAACAAAAGGGGAAATTATGAATTCAGAAGTAATTGACGGTTTTTTTCAAGCAATGTCATCAGGTGATGTTGATGCTGCTGAAAAGTTCTTCGATGAAAGATCCGAATTAACTGATACGGCTACTGGCATGACAATGCGAGGAGTTGAAGAAAATATGAATGATGTAAAGAACTGGATGAGTACGTTTTCAGATATGAAAGTTAAAGCGCTAAGGCATGTTGAGTCTGGAAATGTGGTTGCTACTGAGATGCAATTTGAAGGTACGAACACCGGCGAAATGGAAATGCCTGATGGTTCTAAACTACCTGCTACTGGAAAGACCGTAAAAATGCAAGGCTGTCAGGTTATTGAGGTGGAAGATGGTAAAATGATAAAAGGAACGCAATACTACAATCCTATGGCTATGATGGAGCAGCTTGGATTAGGACAATAGCGACCTAAATTATGAAACTAGCTCAAGGTATAACCATGAGCTAGTTTCCATATATTATTTATTTTTTTCTGGTTTAAAATTAAACACCAGCGCATCGCCCACAACAAATGACAGCATGACCCCAAAGTAGACATTGCTAAAGAGCTCTAGCTCAATATTCCCTAGTAAACAGTGGATTATAAAACCCACGCACCAAAAAAACTTATACGTTCCTTGAAATGCAGCAACTACAGCATATTCCTTGATATTGTCACATAAATATGTAAAAAGCGCAGCAAGGCCAAAAGCTGTGAAAACAGATCCCACAAACATATCGCCTATTATTAAACTATTTTTTGGTGCATTAAAAAGTGAGGTCAATATTTCTGGATAGAACATATGTATGAGTCCAGATCCTCCTGCTCCGAAAATAGTCGCAATTTGCATAAATTTTAAGATTGATGGGTTATAGCCAGAAATTGAAACATGGCCAATTTTAAAAATGTTGTTAGGTAATGTTCTCATAGGACAATCCTTTCAAGTTAAATTTTTATTTTTCCTTTGTGTATTGCCAAAGTACTTCCCCTTCTTTAAAATCAGGTGGCCCTTCAATCACGTTCATAAATGTTGACATAAGTTCCTGAATGATTTCCGAAGCATTATCCATATGCTCTTTGGTCTCCCAAATAGGGACCCCAAGAAATTCCTTGTTGCTTATTTTAATATAGGTCACACTAATTAACCCTTCGGCTGTATCATATTTCTTCTCTTGTCCTCGCAAACTCTCTATAATTTCATCTGTGTTTCCAGTATGTTTTATATGTCCTACTCTACTGTACATTTTTAATCCTCCATAAATTTTTAAAAATTGTGCGAATATTAAAAATTCACCAATTTTGAATCATGATTGTTTTAAAGGTAATGAATTTTTGTAAATTCATCTAGATGAAAACATTAATAATATCTCCCACATATAATGAGAGCAAGAATATTTCAACTTTGGTTGAAACTGTTTTTACCAGAAACCCGGATGTTGATCTTTTAATTATTGACGACAGTTCACCTGATGGTACTGCTGAAATTGTTAAGAAATTACAAACAGTCTACCCCAATCTATTTTTAGAAATAAGAGATACTAAAGATGGATTAGGAAAGGCCTACTTGTATGGGTTTGATTGGGCCCTAAAAAGAGAATATGAAATTATTGTACAGATGGATGCTGATATGTCGCACCATCCCAAGGAAATACCTCTAATGGTCGACCTATTGAAAGAAAACGACTTAGTGATAGGAAGTAGATATGTTAATGGAGTTAGCGTGATCAACTGGCCACTTAAAAGACTATTTTTAAGCTTTGGTGCAAATATTTATTCAAGAGTCGTAACTGGTATGCCAGTAAGGGATGCAACGGGTGGATTTAAAGCTTGGTCCTCTAAGGTCCTCAGAGCAATAAAACTAGATGATGTAAGATCTTCCGGCTATTCTTTCCAAATTGAGATGAATTTCAGAGCTTGGCACAAAGGCTTTAAGCTCATTGAACATCCGATCATATTTATTGATAGAACGGTTGGTGAATCAAAAATGAGTAAATCAATTATGTTTGAAGCGGTTTGGATGGTTTGGAGATTGAGATTGTGGAGGATTTTTCGACTCAATAAATAGTATTAGATTTCTTATGATAGTTATTTTTTTATAGTAAGTTTATTAACATTATATGCCAAATTATTATTTAGATTTTGAGCAACCACTCAAAGAGATTGATCGAAAAATTCTTGAACTTGAGGGTAACGTAGGTCCTCAATCTGAAGAGCTTTCAACCTTAATCTCTGAGCGTGAGGATTGTTTGATAAATATTCATTCTAAATTGACACGCTGGCAAAAAGTACAATTAGCAAGACACCCTCAGCGCCCATTGTCGATGGATTATATAATGTCCCTATCTCCCAATTTTGTTGAGTTACACGGAGATCGTTATTATGGGGATGATTCGGCAATTGTCTGCGGTTTGGGATCAATTGATGATACAAAGGTTGTCTTTTTGGGTCAGCAAAAAGGTAAAAACACTAAAGAAAATATTTACAGAAACTTCGGGATGATGAGACCGGAAGGCTATCGAAAAGCCCTTCGAGTCATGAAGCTGGCTGAGAAATTTAATTTACCTATTATTTCATTAATTGATACACCCGGTGCGTACCCTGGAATTGGAGCGGAAGAAAGAGGGCAAGGTGAGGCAATAGCACGAAATTTATTTGAAATGTCTAGCCTGAAAACACCTATTATTGCTGTTGTTATTGGTGAAGGTGCAAGCGGCGGTGCGTTGGGTGTTGGAATATGCGATAAAATGTTTATGCTTGAAAATACCTGGTACTCTGTCATTAGCCCTGAAGGATGCGCATCTATCCTGTGGAGGGATGCCGCAAAAGCACCTGAAGCAGCTGATGCGATGAAAGTTACCCCAGAAGATCTCGTTGAAATGGGTATTTGTGATGAGATAATCAAGGAGCCTATTGGGGGAGCCCACCGAGAGTTTGATAAAACAGCCAGCTTGCTGAAATCTTCCATCTTAGCAGAAATTAAAAAATTTCAATCTGTTGATCCCAACGATTTTCTAGATCAGCGAATTTCACGATATGAAAAAATGGGAAAAATTTCTGATTAAATATGATTTCTCATTCATTTAAAACCAAGATATACTACAAAGATGTTGACCAAATGGGGATTGTTTATTATTCTAGATACTTTGAATTCTTTGA
>CAJWTA010000090.1 GCA_913046805.1 uncultured Fidelibacterota bacterium
TCTAAAATGAACTCCATCAATCAAAATATTATTCAAGCATTGGATAAATCTATTGATTTAGCTGAATCAAGTTATAAAGGACTTGTTTTAGGTAATGAATCCCCGCATTTTTCTGCAGGAGCGGACATTAGCGTGATTTTTCTTGCAGCTGTTGAACAGGAATATGATGAGTTAAATTATTTTATGAAAATGTTTCAAAATACAATGATGAAGTTAAGATACTCCTCTATTCCAGTTATTGGAGCACCACACGGTTACACACTTGGTGGTGGATGTGAAGTTTGTTTACATTGTGATAAACTGATTGCTTACAGTGAAACATACATCGGACTCGTTGAGGTAGGTGTTGGTCTTGTTCCAGGTGGTGGAGGATTGAAAGAAATGGCTCTCAGGGCATCTGAAACATTCAGACCGAATGATGTTGAAGTCAACTTGTTACAAGAATATTTTATAAATATAGGTATGGCTAAAACAGCTACATCAGCTTATGAAGGTTTTGATTTAGACTATTTAGTTAAAGGCAGAGATAACGTAGTTATGAATAAAAAAAATCAAATTTCCATTGCTAAAAATGTAGCCATAAATATGCATGATATGGGTTACACTAAACCGATTCCAAAAAGAAATATTAAAGTTTTAGGAAAACAAGGTCTTGGTATGCTATATGTGGGGGCTGATTCTATGTTAGCTGGTGGATATATTTCCGAACATGACAAAAAAATTGCGAACAAAATCGCTAATGTGTTGTGCGGAGGAGAATTATCTCAAGCCACTCTAGTATCAGAACAATATTTATTAGACCTTGAAAGAGAGGCCTTCTTATCACTTTGTGGTGAGAAAAAAACGCTGGAAAGAATCCAGTATATGTTAAAAAACGGAAAACCATTAAGAAATTAATATGAAAGAGGCATATGTTATAAAGGCTTACAGAACAGCCGTTGGAAAAGCACCCAGGGGGTTTTTTAAATTTAAAAGACCTGATGAGCTTGCTGCTGAAACAATTGAATATTTAATATCACAAATTCCTGACTTTGACAAAACGCTAATTGATGATCTTATTGTAGGTAACGCAATGCCAGAGGCAGAGCAGGGTTTTAATGTTGCAAGATTGATTTCTTTAATGGGGCTTAAAGTTGATGATGTTCCTGGGGTCACTGTTAATAGATTTTGTGCATCTGGACTAGAGACGATAGCTATTGCTGCTGCAAAAATTAAATCTGGAATGTCTGATTGTATTATTGCTGGCGGAGTTGAAAGTATGAGCTACATACCTATGACCGGCTTTAAACCAGTCCCAAATTATAATACAGTTTCTAAAGGTAAAGAAGATTATTACTGGGGTATGGGTTTAACAGCAGAGGAGGTAGCGAATCAATTCAAGGTTAGTAGAGAGGAGCAAGACATTTTTGCTTACGAATCACATAAAAAAGCAATCAAAGCTTTAGAGGATAATAAATTTGATTCCCAAATCGCTCCAATCACAGTGAATGAAGTTTATTTAGATGAAAATTTAAATAAAAATGAACGACAAAATACATTTAAAAAAGATCAAGGCCCGAGAGAAGATACTAGCTTGGAAGCTTTAGGTAAATTAAGACCCGTTTTTTCAGCAACAGGCTCAGTAACTGCTGGAAATTCATCTCAAATGAGTGACGGAGCTGCTTTTGTAATGATTGTAAGTGAGGAAATGTTGAAAAAGCTTAACGTAGATCCAATTGCAAAACTTGTTAGCTACAGTGTTGCTGGACTCCCACCAAAGATTATGGGCATGGGACCAGTTAAAGCAGTTCCAAAATCATTAAAACAGGCTGGTCTTAAAATGAATGATATTCAATTGATTGAGCTCAATGAAGCCTTTGCTTCCCAATCAATTGCTGTAATTAATGAACTAAAATTAGATAAAGATATTGTAAACGTAAATGGAGGTGCGATAGCATTGGGACACCCGCTTGGTTGTTCTGGAGCTAAACTTTCAGTCCAACTTTTTGATGAGATGAAACAAAGAAAACTTAAATATGGAATGGTAACAATGTGTGTTGGGACAGGGCAAGGAGCCGCTGGAATTTTTGAAATATTATAATAAAATGGAAACTATAGAAAAACAATTAATAAAAGGAGGTGAGTTTATTATCAAGGAAACTCAATGCAATGATATATTCACACCTGAAGATTTTACCGACGAACAAAAAATGATGAGGGATGCAGTTCGTGATTTTGCTGACAAAGAAATTTGGGGTAAAAAAGATGAGTTTGAGCAGCACAACTATCAATTGACTGCTGATGTGATGACTAAGGCGGGAAACTTAGGTTTTTTGGGTGTAGGAGTACCTGAGGAATATGGTGGTCTTGGAATGCCTTTCACATCCTCAATGCTCGTCTGTGATTATATTTCTGGTAGTTCCGGGTCCACCTCTACAGCATTCGGAGCGCATACTGGAATCGGAACTATGCCCATTTTACTTTATGGTACTGAAGATCAAAAGAAAAAATATATTCCAAAACTGGCCAGTGGAGAGCACATAGGAGCATATTGCTTAACTGAGCCTAGTGCAGGCTCAGATGCCAATAATGGAAAAACTAAGGCAGTTTTAAGTAATGATAAAAAGCATTATTTAATAACCGGCCAAAAAATGTGGATATCTAATGCTGGATTTGCTAATATTTTAACCGTTTTTGCAAGAATTGGAGATGATAAGAACATTACAGCTTTCATAATTGAAAATGATCCCGAAAACGGAATAAAAATGGGAAAAGAAGAGTCAAAGCTTGGAATACATTCTTCATCTACCAGACAAATATTTTTCAATGAAACTAAAGTCCCAGTTGAAAATATGCTTTCTGAGAGAGGTGGAGGTTTTAAAATAGCAATGAATGCATTAAATATTGGTAGAATTAAATTGGCAGCAGCTTGTCTTGATGCTGAAAGAAGAGTGACTACAGCTAGTGTTCAATATGCTAATGAAAGAGAACAATTCAAAACAAAAATTATTGACTTTGGTGCAATCAAAGAAAAAATTGCTAAAATGGCAATGGATACTTATGTTGGAGAGTCTGCTACGTACAGGGCAGCAAAGGATATTGAAGATAGAATAGCAGCATTAAAAGAGCAGGGAAAAAGTCACCAAGAAGCTGAATTAAAGGGAGCTGAAGAGTTTGTTATTGAGTGTTCAATTTTAAAGGTAGCTCTTTCTGAAGATGCTCAAAACTGTTCAGATCAGGGGATTCAGATATTTGGTGGTATGGGTTACTCAACCGAAACACCAATGGAGTCAGCATGGAGAGATTCTAGGATAGCTAGAATTTATGAAGGAACTAATGAAATTAACCGACTCGTAACTATCGGAATGCTGATAAAAAAAGGGATGAAAGGAGAATTAAAATTAATGGAAAAAGCCGAGGAAGTTGCGAATGAATTGACCGATATACCATCTTTTGATGTACCTAGTTTTGATAGTTTATTTGATGAAGAAAAGTATATTATAAACAATTTAAAAAAGGTCTTTTTAATGCTTTCAGGCGCAGGATTAAAGAAATATGGGATGGATTTAGAAAACCATCAAGAAGTTCTTTTATCTATATCTGATATACTAATTGAAATATACATGTCAGAATCAGCAATTTTAAGAACAGAAAAAAATTGCAATAGATATGGCGCTGAAAAATATAGTGCACAAATTGCTGCTAGCAGATTGTACTTGTTTGAAGCTTGTGAACTAATAATATCAAAATCTAGAGAATTAATTTTTTCACTTTCTGATGGTAGTGAACAAAAATTTCTTTTAATGGGTTTAAAGAGATTTACTAAATACTACAATTATCCAAAACCAATTGATCTTAAAAGAACAATTGCTAATATAGTAGCAAAAGAAAATAAATACACTCTCTAATTTTAAGTGATGAATTACAGACTTTTAATTTTATTATTATTTATTAGTCTAAATAATTATTCACAAAATAATTCTGACAGTAAAATATTTGAAATAATTTCTCAAGTCTCTGATGAGAGAATAAAAAACGATATTATAACCCTTGCCGATTTTGGAACAAGACATACACTTAGTGATACGATATCTGAAACACGAGGTATTGGTGCTGCAAGACGTTGGATAAAAAAAACATTTAAATCTATTTCGGCTGAATGTAATTATTGTCTTGAGGTTTTTGACCAGAAAAATTATTTTAAAAAAAATAACCTTAG
>CAJWTA010000091.1 GCA_913046805.1 uncultured Fidelibacterota bacterium
GGTTTTGGAAAAGCGATTTATTTCAAACTCAATGATGGAAAAATTGCTGTTTATGCCCACTTGAGTAAATTCTCACCCCAACTTGAAGAGAGGCTTAAAGAAGAACAAAGTAAAGCGCAATCGTATGTAACAAATTTTTATCTGAAAAAGGGGGAATTTTCTTATTTAAAGAACGACATCATAGCGTACTCAGGGAATACAGGATTCTCATTTGGCCCCCACCTTCATTTTGAGCTCAGGGATGAAAAAGGAAATATTTTAAACCCCCTAACAAATGGTATCAGTCAACCAGACAGAATTGCACCAATAGTTGAAGAAGTAGGTATAACCCCCTTAAATGAAGATAGTTGGATTAATGGGAGTCAGCTCCCACAAAACTTTCCAGTTTTTCGCGATAAAAAAGGAGAATATCATCTTGCAGACACTATAAATGCTTATGGTAAAATTGGATTATCAATCAAAACCTATGATAGAAGAGAAGGCGCCAATAATAAATATCAACCACACAGGGTCGAAGTTTTTTTAAACGATAAGCTCTACCACAACCTTGAGTTCGAACAACTAGATTATGGTTTGCAATCAACTGCAAACTTTATCAACGACTATAGAAATAGCAGGCTTAACCTAGGGAATTTTATAAAATTATATAAAAATTTTGGTGATCCATACGTACCAATACATAATCAAGAAAGCGATGGTACTCTGGAGCTAAACAAAGGATACCACAAAATTAAAATACTGGTACACGATGCTAAAGGTAACATTCGTATTGTAAGAGGAACTCTTTTTTATATGAACCCCTTTCAAATTGACGTCTCAAAAGTCAAAGAATCTAGTTCTGCTATATCGTTTCTGTTGCAACCCAAAAGCATCGCAATACCTATTAAGTCTGCGGTCGTATATTCGTTTACAGCATTTGGGTTTGCAGATGAAGGGCTCAAGATACTTTCCCAAGAACGTATTGAGACTGGGCTAATAGTTACCTTGAAAAAGGATAAAGTAAAGCGTAGGGCATTGCAGTTTATCGCCCAAAATGATATTGGTACAATTTCAAACCCTGCACACTGGCTTGATTCTAATATATCAGGAGATCATCTAACCTTTGATGTTGATCTAGATATTTCGCAAACAGACGGAGGCGTATATATTCAAATTCAAACTGAAAAGGTCATTGATAAAAAACTTTCACTTCGCATAAAAGGCGATCTTCAATACAAAACTATCCCTATCAACCAAATTCAACCTTCCGTCTTTCTTAGTGCGCCCTTACAACCAAAAGAGTTTGAATCTATCAATCAAATTGAAGCTATACTGGGAGAGTCAATACAGCGGCAGGTTCAATACAAATTTCCATTTACTGTTATTTATCCAGATTCATCAATTAGCATTATATCTGAAGATGGTACATGCTCCATCCGAACAAAAAAAGGATCATTTTCTGATAACACGCTGAGCTGGATAGTGCCCGTACATAAATATCCAAAGATTGTTGGAGGTAAACTTTTGTCACGTGTTTACCAGGTGCAGCCATTTCAAAAACCAATAATTGAACCAATACAAGTTGCGATACGCTATGCAAAAAAATTAGATAAGAGAAATAAACACCTGTACTATTATGATAAAAAAGAGGGCTGGACCTTTATCAAGACAAAGGATAATAAAGAACGCAGAGTTATTATTGGTGAAATGAATCATCTTGATGCGATTGCTGTCATCGAAGACACAAGTCCCCCGATACTTTTAAATTCCTATCCAGGAAGAAACGGCAAATATGCTCAGTTGAGTTTGGAGCATTTTAAAATAAACATCGATGATCAGCTTTCAGGATTCGAACCTGTTCCAAGTTCTTTTGAACTACAATTAAATGGCGATAAAATAATATATGCATTTCAGCCCAAATTAAAATCGCTTTCTTATACCCTTGAAGAACCGCTATCAATAGGAAATCATTTGTTAATCATAAAAGCTACTGACCAAGCAGGTAATACACTTGAAAAAGAAATAAAATTTGAAGTCTATTAATGCTATTTCCCTATAAAGATGATAATCCGCGGATTCTGATTCCCTATGTAACCTATGGGATTATTGCTGTTAATATTTTAGTATTTATTATGCAATTTAACTTGAGCATTTCAAGTCCTATAGCGGAAGAAAACTTCATTTATCGGTTTGGTTTTATTCCTGCAAATTTTTCCTTAATCACTGTCTTTACATCAATGTTTCTTCATGGAGGATTTTCTCATATCATGGGCAACATGTGGTTTCTTTGGGTATTTGGAGATAACGTTGAAGGAGTTCTTGGCCACAAAAAATATGCTTTATTTTATATTCTATGTGGTGTTGCAGCAACAATATCGCAGCTGTTAATCAATCCAGGCTCAACCATTCCAATGGTTGGAGCTTCGGGCGCAATAGCCGGTGTTTTGGGGATGTATATGATTCGGTTTCCGAATGCCAACGTACATGTTTTTGCCTTTATTATAATCTTTTTCACAACTTTTAGAATGCCAGCATTGATAGTACTAGGATTTTGGTTCTTTAACCAACTCACAAATGGTTTAGGGAGTTTGGGTTTTAACACAACGGGAGGAGTTGCGTGGTTTGCGCATATTGGAGGTTTTATTGCAGGCATAATGCTTAACCAAGCTTTTAAACATATACGCTTAGAATAAATTATATTGTGAGATTATATAATTGAAAAATAAACAACCTTCAACTATAATCGGAATTTCAGGGGGCAGTGGTTCTGGAAAAACATATATCGCAAAAAGATTAACGAAAAGATATCAAAAAGGATTTGTAAATCTTATCTGCCAAGATTCCTTCTATAAAGATCTTTCGCATCTTACGCTTGAACAAAGAGCAGAAAAAAATTTTGATAATCCTGAGGCAATCGATTTTGAATTACTGATTCAAGTAATCAAAACATTGTCTTTGGGAGATCCGGCACAAATACCCATATATGATTTTACAAAACACATTCGCACAAATAACTTTATTGATCTAAAACCCTGTCCAATTATTGTTTTAGATGGTACCCTTATTTATACCCAACCAAAGCTTTTAGAATTGATAGATCTCAAATTATTTATTGACGCTTCAGATAAACTTAGATTATCACGCAGAATTAAAAGAGATACTGATGAACGAGGTAGAACTCATAGATCAATAATGAAGCAGTATTCAAAATCTGTTCGTCCGATGTTTAATCGGTTTGTTGCTCCAACAGCTAAATATGCTGATATTATCATTGATTCCAAAAAAAATGAAATTGATCATACTGATTTAATCAAAAATGAAATTGACAAAAATTTGAACTAAATTGTATCTATGAATCAATTTACAGGTATCCTAGGTATAGGTGTTTTATTGGGTATTGCGTATCTATTATCCGAAAATAGAAAGGCGATAAACTACAGAACAATCACATGGGGACTAGGTCTTCAACTTGTCTTTGCCCTATTGATTCTAAAGACTCCAATTGGAAAACCTCTTTTTTCAAGTATTGATAAAATTATAAGTAGACTAATTGGTTTCGCTGATAAAGGCAGTGAATTTGTTTTTGGTTCACAAGTTGAAAATATTGGTTTTCACCCAGCTTTAGAAAGTGTAGCATTTAGACTACTCCCAACGATAATATTTTTTTCTGCACTTATTTCTATTTTGTATCATTATGGAATCATCCAGTTTGTTATCAAATATTTTAGTCGGCTAATGCAGAAAACTATGCGTACTAGTGGAGCTGAAACACTAAGCGTAAGTGCTAATATATTTGTGGGTCAAACAGAAGCTCCGCTAATGATTAGACCTTATGTAGGGGGATTAACAAAATCGGAATTGGTTGCTGTAATGATTGGAGGTTTTGCAACAGCAGCTGGGGGAGTACTGGCAATTTACGCAAAATGGCTTGAAGGCATTCCAGGCATTGCAGGCCACCTTATGTCTGCTTCGGTTATGTCAGCGCCTGCCGCTTTAGTTATAGCAAAAATAATTTACCCTGAAACAGAAAAAACTGTATCAATCAACAGCAAATTAGAATCAAACCAAACCACTATAAATGCAATGGACGCTTTGGGTACTGGAACTGTCGTAGGTCTTAAGTTAGCTGTTAACGTTGGAGCTATGTTAATTTCATTTATTTCAATTATCGCTCTATT
>CAJWTA010000092.1 GCA_913046805.1 uncultured Fidelibacterota bacterium
TTGGGCGAAACCCGAGTCATAGGGTAATTGAGAAGTACATTATTGAGCAATCAAATATTGAGCGGCCAAATGTGCTTTTCATCCCTACTGCTAGTGCAGAAGATAAATCTTACACAGTTAATTTTTATTCATGTTTTAATGGATTAGATTGTACAACTAATCATTTAAATTTTTTTCAGCGAACTCCAAGATTAGATAGCCTTATAAACAAAGCAGATATCATTTATATTGGTGGAGGTAATACAAAAAGTATGTTAGCTGTTTGGAGAGAGTGGAAGCTCGATAAATATCTATTCAAAGCTTACAATAAAGGTACCGTTTTAGCAGGAGTTAGTGCGGGTGCAATTTGCTGGTTTGATCAAGGTATTACTGACTCATGGGCAAGTAATTTAAATGTTATTGATTGTTTGGGACTAATCCCTGGTACTTGCTGCCCTCATTATGATTCTGAAAAAGATAGGAAGCCAAGTGTTCATAAATTCATTAAAGACGGTAAAATAAAATCCACTTACGCAATAGAAGATGGTGCAGCGATGCATTTCATTGAAAATAAGCCTTTCAAAAACATATCATTTTTCAAAGACTCTAAAGTGTATAATGTTAAAGAAAAAAATGGCCAGATAATTGATGAACCTCTTGAAATGACTAATATTTTCTAAATGGTATCTAACATTAATTTAAAAATTGAGGATGACCTTGAAATCGCTCTGGAAGCTTCAAAGAAAGCTGGCGATATAATCATGAAGTATTATAAGCGCGATTATGAAATCAATGAAAAAGGTTATCATAACCCTGTTACAACTGCTGATAAAGAAGCAGATAGTTTTTTAAAAAATACATTATTGGATGCTAGGCCAGATTATGGTTGGCTTTCTGAAGAAACAATAGATTCGACAAGCAGACTTAGCAAAGAAAGAGTTTGGATTGTAGATCCATTGGATGGTACAAAGGAATTTATTGAAGGTGTTTCTCAATTTGTTGTAAGTGTTGGGCTAGTTCAAAATGGGAAACCTATTGTTGGCGTTTTGCATAATCCAGCTACAAATGAAACTTTTTATGGAGGTAGTGGTTATGGCACATTTTTAAATGATGAAGAGTTTGCAGTAACGAAAAAAAATAGTTTAAGAAATATGACTATATTAAATAGCAGGTCTGAAACTCGTAGAGGACTTTGGGATCCTTTCAAGAATAGTTTTAAAAAGCTTGAGCCTATTGGCAGTGTAGCATATAAAATGGGACTCACAGCAGTTGGTAAAGCAGATGTTTTTGCTACACTCCGCCCAAAAAATGAGTGGGATGTATGTGCAGGGGTTTGTTTAATCAATGAAGCAGGAGGTATTTCAATTGACTTAAACGGTAATGAGCTTGAGTTCAATAAAAAGAAAACTTTGATTGAACCAGGAATAATTGCTGGTTATAATTTGTCAGTTGAAAAAACATTTAAAGAATTAAATAAAGAATAAATTACGATAGGATAAGTAATGAGTAATGTTGAAAAAGTATTGGACAAAGGTTATATTGAAGTTGTTGACGTCTTAGGTGATGACTTAACTCCTGTTAATGCAGCGAGAGTTTCATTCGGTGGGCGATCAAAAGAATTTACTGATAAAGACAGAAGGCTTTCTAAATTTCTTATTAAACACAAACATTTTTCACCATTTAGGCACCAACATGTTATGATGATAATTAAAGCGCCTGAGTTTGTAATGAGGCAGTGGTATAAGCATGTTGTCGGTATTGAAACTACCTCTGATCACCCAACCAAAGACCATGCTTGGAATGAGATAAGTGGTAGGTATGTAGAATATTCTGATTTTTACATTCCTGAAAATTTTCGAGCTCAATCAAGTGATAATAAACAGGCTAGTGAGGGGTTGGTTGAAGATCAAGAAAGTGCTGAAAAACTTTGGAGTGACGCTCAGCAAAAATCAATAGAATCGTATGAGAAAATGATTGAAATGGGCATGGCCAAAGAGCAAGCTAGGAGTATTTTGCCTTTGACTGTTTACACTCAAGTCTGGTGGACTGCCTCTTTTCAGTCTATTATGAATTTCATTGAGTTAAGAGATGAGGCAACGGCTCAGATTGAAATTCAAGAATATGCTCGCGTTTTAAAAAAGATTATGTTAAATGTATTTCCTGAGACAACTAAATTGTGGCAGGAGGTATATTGGGACGCACAAGAAAAATAAAATAGAACAAATCATGTTGTGGAAAATTACTCAAAATTTCTTAACAACTATTGTAATTCTATATACTGGTCTTCATTGGGGCATTTGTGCAGCTCCAGGTGTTTATCTTTTTTTAAACATCTTTCAAAATACAGCTAATTATTCAAATTTTGAGCGAGCTATGCTAATTGGTGTTAGCATAGGGGTTGGATATGTTTTATGGATGCTCTCAACAATTTTCCTTACATCTATCTTAAGTTTTATTTTAAAACCTTCCATAGGTTCAGTTAGAGTGCCATTTTTATCAATGACCTCTATTCGATGGGGATTTTTGAATGTTTTAGATCGATTGGCAAAACCTTGTATCCACCATATGGTTCCATCATGGGTAACTGATTTTTATTACAGATCCTTAGGTTGCACAATTGGTAAAGGTTCTTTTGTAAGCAGTGATCGTATAAATGACCCATATTTAGTTTCAATTGGAGAAAATACAGTCATTGGTTCGAAAGTGATTATAACTCCTCATCTAGCAGAAAAAAATGAGTTAGTTTTTGCTCCCATAAAAATAGGCAATAATTGTCTTGTTGGTTTAGGTGCACAAATTAATCCTGGGTGCGAAGTTGGCGATGGTGCGGTGATTGCATCAAGGGCGATAGTCCCTAAATATACAATTGTCCCTGCAGGCGAAGTTTGGGGCGGAATCCCTGCTAAATTAATAAAGAAAAAATAAATCATATTTAAATCATTTAGTCTTTCAATATGAATCCATATAATAGAGCTGAGATACTTGATATAAATTTTTCACAAAAATTGAAAAATGGTTCACTTCCTAACAACATAACTAAACATTCTATTTCTGACCTTGGCCTGAAAGCAAGTGACATAATATCTATTTTTGAAAGTCAAGTTTTTAGTAGACATATGGATATCAAAGCTAGAGAGCTAAAGGAGAAAGGTGAATGTTTTTATACCATCGGTAGCTCTGGCCATGAATCAAATGCAGTTTTTGGACATATTTTCCCATATACTGATATAGCTTTTTTACATTATCGCAGTGGCCCATTTTTTATTGAGAGATCTAAACAAATTCCTGGCAGTAGTCCTTTGTATGATATGGCTTTATCTTTCATGGCTTCTTCAGATGATCCAATTAGCGGAGGTAGGCATAAAGTCATTGGGTCTAAAAAGTTAAATGTGCCTCCACAAACTAGTACTATTGCTAGTCATATTCCAAAAGCAGTTGGAACAGCTTTTGGAATTGACAGAGCTAGAGACCTTAAAATTAAGGAGAAAGAATTAGAATCTAATAGCCTTGTATTATGTAGTTTTGGTGATGCAAGCGCAAATCACGCCACAGCTCTTTCAGGCATAAATACAGCTAGGTGGATTAGAAGTATTGGAGGGAATGTTCCGATAGTGTTCATTTGCGAGGATAATGGTTTAGGTATTTCTGTGCCAACACCAAAAGATTGGATTGGGAAAACCTTTTCTGATCAAGAACATTTAAAGTATTTAAGCTGTAACGGTTTAGATATATTCGATACCATTAAGACTGCTAAAGAAGCGGAGTCACATAGTCGAAGCAAACGAGCTCCTGTATTTTTACATATGAAAACAGTAAGGCTAATGGGGCATGCTGGTTCAGATATTGAGCTCAGTTATTTGGACCTAGATCAAATAGAAAATGCTGAAAGTAAAGACCCTTTACTCTATAGCGCTGCAACCCTGATAAAGAATGAAGTTTTATCTTCTGACGAAATTATTGATTTATATGAAAATTATAGGAAGAGAATAAATTATGTATTTGACCAGGCAACACTTAAACCAAAACTAGAAAAAGCATCAGATGTGATGAAATCTATAATTCCAAAAAACATTCGGAAAGATGTTCCAGCGTTGCCAAATGAGGATAAAAGAGAAAAATTTT
>CAJWTA010000093.1 GCA_913046805.1 uncultured Fidelibacterota bacterium
AGAAACAAAGTATCTGACCAAATATCTGAATTAAAAAAAAACAAACAAGATGCCACTGATAAAATTTCATCGATGAGAGCAGTTGGTGAGCAAATCAAAGAAATTGAAACTTCCTTATCTGAAAAAAAAGATAGTCTCGATTCGCTTATACTAAATCTTCCAAATGTTCCCCATGAAACTGTGCCTCACGGTGCTACTGAAAACGACAATAAAGTAATCGAGGAATGGGGTGATGTAATTCAAAAAAACTTTGAATTAAAAAAGCATCTCGATTTAGGTTCGAATCTCAATTTATTTGACTTTGAACGATCGGCGAAAATTTCAGGGTCAGGCTTCCCTCTCTACACGGGAAAAGGTGCCCTTCTTGAAAGGTCATTAATAAATTTTATGCTTGAATTTCAAACTCTGAAAAATCATTATGTGGAAATCATACCCCCATATGTAGTTAAATCTAGCTCTGTTTTAACAACTGGAAATTTACCGAAGTTTTCAGAGGACATGTATCACTCAGAGCTCGACGACTTGTGGTTAATTCCTACTGCTGAAGTTCCGCTGACAAGCATTCATAGCAACGAAATACTCAAAGAATCTGATTTGCCAAAAAAATATGTTGCATATTCACCCTGTTTTAGGAGAGAGGCAGGCTCTTACGGTAAAGACACAAAAGGTTTTCAGCGCTTACACCAATTTAATAAGGTAGAGCTTGTTCAGCTTGTTAAGCCAGAGGACTCTTACGATGCGCTTGAAAATCTCACAACAGATGCTGAAATGGTGCTAAAGTCCCTTAATTTAAAATACCGTAAAATTGAACTTTGTACTGGGGACTTAAGTTTTTCCGCAGCTAAATGTTATGATCTTGAAATATGGTCGCCATCAGAAGAAAAATGGTTAGAGGTCTCTTCATGCAGTAACTTCGAAGAATTTCAAGCTCGGAGAGGAAACATTAGGTATAGAAGAGACAGCGACAATAAGGTTGGCTTTGTTCATACCCTCAACGGTAGCGGTTTAGCTACACCTAGGCTTCTAATTGCTTTGCTTGAAACTTATCAAAACGAAGATGGGTCTATATCTATACCTGAACCCTTACAAGAATACACTAAGCTTAAAGTCATTGATTAGAGCAAAACTTTACTATGCATGGGTTGTATTGAATGTAGTCTTGTGCACAATGTTTTATGGAACTGTAGGTATATTAGGTTCTATTTTTGAGCGTAGTGGTAAGTTTATGGGCTGGATCGTTAGAGCATGGGCAAAGAGTATTCTTAAATGCTCTTTTATTAAATACAAGGTTTCTGGTGAAGAAAATTTAAAATCGGGATCACATTATTTTTTTGCGGCAAATCATGAATCTGAATTTGATATACCTTTGGTATTTGCAGGAATTAAGCATCAAACAGTGATAATTTCGAAAATTGAATTAAAAAACATTCCATTTCTTGGTTGGGCTATGCGAGCTGCCGGTCACATATTTGTCGATAGAAAAAATCACTCTAGAGCTTTAGAATCAATGAAAAAAGCTAAAGAGTCTATGTCTGAAAATCCTCGTTCAGTCATCATCTTTCCGGAAGGTACCAGATCAAAGGATGGGCAGATTTTACCATTTAAAAAAGGTGGATTGGTTTTAGCAATGAACTTAGATATGAATATTGTTCCTATGGGTATTGTTGGAACGAGAAATCTTGTGAAAAATAAATCTATATTTCGCGATAGTACTTTGCATTTACGAATTGGAAAACCTGTTAAAACTTCTTTGTTTAGCTATGAAGATAGAAATTTTTTGGCTAGCAAAATTCGAGATGAAGTTGTGAGATTGGTTAAGTAGTAAAAAATGATTATCAAAAACAAAAAATTAATGAGCAAAGTTTCAAAACTAAGGTTGAAAAATAAAAAAGTAGTATTTACTAATGGATGTTTTGACATTTTACATTTAGGACATCAGACCTATCTTAATCAATCAAAGGCTCTTGGAGACTTTCTCATTGTTGCGATTAATTCGGATGAATCCGTTAAATCATTAAAAGGTGATGATAGGCCAATTAACAATCAAGAATTGCGTTCAAAAAATCTTCTGAATTTAGATTGCGTGGATGAAGTTGTCGTTTTTTCAGAGAAAACTCCATTAAAATTGATTGAGTTTTTATTGCCTGATGTTTTAACAAAGGGTGGAGACTACAACAATAAAAATATTGTAGGTTCAAATATTGTTGAGAAAAATGGAGGAAAAGTTATTTTACTACCATACTTAAAAGGATATAGCACAACAACTATAATCAATAATAGACGAAAAGGCTTGACTGGGGAGACAGGTATCGGTTAATATTGGCCCTTCAATCTGTCTAAATATATATGAAACAAGGATTTACAAAGAATTTTATTTTACTACTGACTTTATTTGGAGCTGTGTTTTGCCAACAGACAAATGGCAATGCTAAAGAATACAGCGTAAATGTGCTTAAACCGAATGATAGAACTAATTCAAGCGAAAATAGACTTCCGGATCTTCTCAAAGAGGCTAAAGTACTTCTATCTGATGCTTTTATATCAGATGTAATGAATGACACACTAGAAGTCGTATACAATTTAAATCGAATTTTTGACCTTCTATCAGAGGCAGATCAGTATGGTGAAATGAATGAAGAGGATAAGGATGAGTTTGATAGATTTGAAGAATCTCTTGTAGAACTTTACACAAAAAGGTTCGAAACTCTTGATAAGATAGATGCATCACTTACTGCGGAGAGTATGAGGATAGATGTGACCTCTAGGGCGGAGCCGCTCGAAGTTGAGATGGGTGCAACGCAATTTGTAGTAGTTGAGGATAGAGATGGTCACGTACCATTAGTTCGAAATAAAAAGGTAGATCAATTTATAAAGTATTTTAGCACTAAAGGTCGCCCACAGTTTGAAATATGGCTTGAAAGACTAGAGGTTTACGGTCCAGTTCTTTCAAAAATTATAGAGGATAATAATCTGCCCCCAGAGCTTTTGTATCTTGCCATGATTGAATCTGGATTAAATCCAAAAGCGCATTCTAAAGCAGCTGCAACAGGCATGTGGCAATTTATTTACTCTACTGGCAAGATTTATGGATTAAATAGAAACTGGTATATTGATGAAAGACGTGACCCTGAGAAGTCAACTAGGGCCGCAATGGCTTATTTATCAGACTTGTATGAGGATTTTGATAATTGGTATTTAGCACTAGCTGCTTATAACGCTGGAGAAAATAGAGTAAGAAGAGCTACTAGAATCCATCAAACATCTGATTTTTGGCAACTTCATTCACTTCCAAGAGAAACTCGTAATTATATGCCATACTTTTTAGCAGCAACAATCATGGCAAAAAATCCAAAAGAATATGGATTTACTAAAAAAGAAAAAACAAAAAAACCGTATGAATATGACTCTGTGGTAATTGAAAAGAGTGCAGACCTAACTGTTTTAGCGAACGCTGCAGGAGTATCTTTTAAGACTTTGCAGGGCTTAAACCCTGAATTGAGACAATCCGCCACACCACGTGAATCATACGAATTAAAAATTCCTATTGGAACAAAAAAGAAGTTTTTAAAAAATTACAACTCTCTTCCTGAAAATGAGAGGTTTGCACCCCAGTTCATTACCCACAAAGTAAGAAATGGTGAGAGTCTTTGGTATATTGCTAGAAAATACAGAGTGTCCCAGTCAGACATATCGGCAGTAAATAAATTAAGGAATAGGAATGTTTTAAGAATAGGTCAAAAGTTGACAATACCTGTCCCAGGTATGAAAATACCTCAGTCAACCAGAGTTAGGATGTCGTCAACTCATAACAAGATTGTATATAAAGTCAGAAGGGGAGATACTCTGGGTCATATTGCTGAAGATTATAGTACGCGCGCATCAAAAATTCGTCAATGGAATGGCATGAAATATGGCCAACATATTTTTCCCGGACAAAAACTCACATTGTGGGTTAAGAAATGAATATTAGACCAAAAACAAACGCTTATTGGTTGTGGTGGGGATTAGGATCTTTTTTTCTTTTAGTGCTTGTATTCAGATTAGGCGCCATATCAAATAATTC
>CAJWTA010000094.1 GCA_913046805.1 uncultured Fidelibacterota bacterium
GGATGAATTATTTAAAACCATATGTTGATGAGTTTATCACTGACACCTATGGAACGGCAGTTGGGGTTGTTAATCCAAAGTCAAAATTTAAAGTAGTTATCGAAGGACACTCAGACGAAATTTCTTGGTACGTCAATTACATTACGGATAAAGGATTGATTTATGTAATTAGGAATGGTGGTAGTGATCACCAAATTGCTCCCTCAAAATGGGTAAATATTCATACTAAAAAAGGGATTGTAAAAGGAGTTTTTGGCTGGCCCGCAATTCACACAAGAACACCTGGTAAGGAAGAACCTCCAAAACTTGAAAACATTTCAATTGATGTAGGAGCCAAAGATAAAAAAGAGGTTGAAAAAATGGGTGTACATGTTGGGTGTGTTATCACCTATCCAGATTCTTTTCAAATACTAAATAAAAATAGATTTGTTTGTCGTGCAATTGACAATAGAATTGGTGGATTTATGATTGCAGAAGTTGCCAGATTACTTAAGCAAAATAAAAAAACTTTGCCTTTTTGCTTGTATGTAACTAACTCTGTTCAAGAGGAAATTGGATTAAGAGGTGCCCAAATGATTACGGAAACTCTAAAACCAAACATTGCTATTGTTACAGATGTTTGTCATGATACATCAACACCAATGATAGATGTTAAAAAGCAAGGTGACAATGTTATTGATAAAGGTCCCGTTATATCATATGCACCTGCCATTCAAAATAATCTTAGAGAGAGAATAATTGATACAGCAGAAAAGAAAAAAATTCCTTTTCAAAGACATGCATCATCTAGATACACTGGAACTGATACTGATGCATTTGCATATAGTAATGGTGGTGTTGCATCCGCACTAATTTCACTTCCACTAAGGTATATGCATACTACTGTAGAGCTTGTGAGTAGAGAGGATGTTGAAAATGTTATTAAATTAATTTATGAGACCCTACTTACTATTGGTCCTGATGATGATTTTAGCTATTTTAAAAATTAAATCAAGAACCTTCAACGATTTGTTCTACTATTTCAGGGTTTAATAATGTTGAAATATCACCAAAATTATCTTTTTCACCTGAAGCAATTTTTCTAAGAATTCTACGCATAATCTTGCCGCTTCGTGTTTTGGGAAGTCCAGGAACCAATTGAATCTTTTCTGGTTTGGCTATGGGTCCAATTGTTTTTGATATTAATTTATTTATTTCAGACTCTATATCATCTTTTTTAGAATCATCTTTAAGAATAACAAATGCGTAAAGTGCATTCCCTTTTATATCATGTGGATACCCAACAAGAGCACTTTCTACAACGTTATCGTGCATATTTATTACATCCTCAATTGGTGCTGTTCCCAAATTATGACCTGACACAATAACAACATCATCAACCCTGCCTGTTATTCTATAATTTTCATCCTCATCTCGGAAAGCTCCATCCCCAGGAAAATAATAACCAGGATAAGCTGAAAAGTAAACATTTTTATAACGTTCATGATCCCCATAAATTGTACGAGCTATTGATGGCCATGGATATTTAATTCCAAGAATTCCATTTTTATTATTATCATCAAATTCATTTCCATTTTCATCAAATAAAACAGGCTGAATTCCCATCATTGGTTTGGTTGCAAAAGTAGGTTTTCCATCAGTTACATTAGCTAAAGATGTTATCATAATTCCACCTGTTTCTGTTTGCCACCACGTATCAACAATTGGACATTTATTCTTTCCTATGTTTTCATTGTACCAATTCCATGCTTCCTCATTGATTGGTTCACCAACAGTGCCTAATACTTTTAATGATGATAGATCGTGTTTATTTACAAAATCTAAAGGGTGTTTTGCAAGGGCTCTAATTGCAGTTGGAGCTGTATAAAATTGGTTAACCTTGTGCTTTTCACAAATCTCCCAAAATCTACCAAAGTCTGGATATGATGGAACTCCTTCAAACATCATGGTTGTAGCACCGTTTAACAGTGGACCATATACTATGTAACTATGCCCTGTAATCCAACCAATATCTGCTGTACACCAATAGATGTCATCTTCATCATAATCAAATACATTTTGAAATGAATAAGCAGTGTAAACCATATAGCCCCCAGATGAATGAACCATTCCTTTAGGTTTTCCAGTTGACCCTGATGTGTATAAAATAAATAAAGGATCTTCAGAATCCATTATTTCAGCTGGAAAATGATCATCAACTTTATCTAACTCATCCTGCCACCATTTTTCATTCTCATTTAAAGTAATTCCGCTATTTATTCGATTTAATACTATTACTGAATCAACACAATCACAATGTTTTAAAGCCTCGTCAACTATAGATTTTAAGTCAATTGTTTTATTTCCTCTAAAGCTTCCATCGGAGGTTAGCACCATCTTACATGATGCATCATTAATTCTAGCTGATAACGCTGATGAAGAAAAACCTGCAAAAACAACGGAATGTATGGCTCCTACTCTTGCGCAGGCCAAGACTGCAATGGCAAGTTCAGGAACCATTGGTAAATAAATACAAACTCTATCTCCTTTTTGAATATTATTGTTTTTTAAAACATTAGAAAATCTACAAACCCTACTATGTAGTTCTCTGTACGAAATATGCTCTGCTGGTTGATAAGGATCATTTGGTTCAAAAATAATAGCTGTTTTATCTGGATGAGACTCAACATGTCTGTCTAAACAGTTTTCAGTTATATTTAATTTAGCATCTTTAAACCATTTAAAACTTGGTTTTGAAAAATCAAAATCAACTACTTTTGACCACTTATTTTTCCAAATAAATGATTCAGCAACATCAGTCCAAAACACTTCTGGATGATCAACGCTTTGCTTATAAAGTTTTTCGTATTGCTGTAAATTTTTGGGTAGTAGATTGTTTTTAAATATCATACTTAAATCTATAAATTAATTTAAAGATTTAATAATTTCTTTATTGATATTTCTAGCAAAAGATGGACCATTATAAATAAAGCCTGTGTACAGTTGTATTAAGCTTGCACCAGCCTTGAGCTTATCTATAGCATCTTGTGTAGACATAATCCCTCCAACTCCAATAATTGGAAGCTTTTTATTAGAATACTCATGAATTAATCTTATAACTTCTGTGCTTCTCATTGTTAGGGGTTCTCCGCTTAAACCTCCAATTTCACTGGTCAATTTTTTCTTAGATTTTAAATTACTTCTGCTGATTGTTGTATTTGATGTTATGATACCGTCTAATTTAAGATCAAGTGCCATATCAACTATTTTTTTTATATCACCATCATTTAAATCAGGTGAAATTTTAATTAGGATAGGTTTTTTTTCTCTTTTATCATTCTCCATAATCAATGGGTACAATATTTCACGTAAATCATTTATGTTTTGAAGATCTCTTAAGTTTGGTGTGTTTGGTGAACTCACATTTACTGCAAAATAATCAACATAATCATACAAGGCTTTAAAACAAATGAGATAATCATCCTTTGCTTTTTCATTTGGTGTAACTTTATTTTTGCCAATATTACCACCAATTATAATATTGCCCTTGTTTCTTAATCTACCCACAACTTTATCAACACCATCATTGTTAAAGCCAAGACGATTGATTAAAGCCTTATCATTAACTAATCTAAAAATTCTTTTTTTTGGATTACCGTCTTGAGAAACTGGTGTTACAGTACCTATCTCAATGAAACCAAAGCCTAATGAAGACATTTGTTTATATACTTCAGCATTTTTATCAAAACCTGCCGCCAATCCCACAGGGTTTGGAAATTTAATACCAAAAACTTCTTTTTCAAGTGATGGATGATTTTTACCACTTATTTTAAAATGATAGAATGATTTTCTTAAATAAAAAATAGGTGAAAATAGTTTCATTGCACCTACTACAAAATGGTGAACTTTTTCAGGGTCAATCGAGAAGAAAAAGGGCTTTAGAAAAATATTCCACAAAATTTTCTCGATTTTGTGAAAAAGCTCTTTGTAAAAAATCATCTATAGTTTTTAATCTTTCTTATTTAATGCTTCAGACAATTCAAAAGAAATTGCAGATTTATCAAATTTTATTTTACCAGCCAT
>CAJWTA010000095.1 GCA_913046805.1 uncultured Fidelibacterota bacterium
GGTGGCGATCACATGGGTGGCGATCACATGGGTGGCGATCACATGGGTGGCGATCACATGGGTGAAGGCGGTCCTCCACCAATGCCGGTTTATGAAGACATGGACCAAAATGGCGACGGTGAAGTTAATCCAGAAGAAGCTATGGCGTATTTTCAGAATAGGCCAGATTGGAACGACGATGCTGCGAATAACTTTGATGCAGATTTTAATCGTGTAGATAAGAATGATGACGGTGTTGTTAGCAAAGATGAGCACATGGATGAAGTCGCAAAAGTAATGGTTGAAGGAAGAACTAAAGAAGCTATGATGCAAGGAATGCAAGGTGAAGATGTGTTTAATTTTGTTGCTGAAGGTCTTTATGCTTACTTTGTTGAAGAGACTGGTTGGAGAACTCAAGAAGAGTGGGAAGCTGGTAGGAATGCTGCATTCAACAAGTACATGGAAGAGTTAGGAAATGGCTCTGATCCTGGTGCTGCAATGGGTGCCGCTCTGCAGGCAGGTCAAGCTGAAAATGATCCTAATTAATTTGTAAAAACAAATTAATTTATCTTTTAAAAAAGCCTCGATTTTAATCGGGGCTTTTTTGTTTTTATACTAAGTTCACAATAAATAATTGAGAATATTTTATGTTTGATAAGAAACTTTTAAATGGTAAAAATATTGTTGTTACGGGTGGTGGCACTGGCTTAGGAAAATCAATGGCAGCAAGATTTGTAGAGCTTGGTGCAAATATTGCAATTACTAGCAGAAAAAAAGAGGTAATTAATTCTGCGGCTAAAGAGCTAAAGAAAGGAAAGGCTAAGGTCATTGCAATTCAATGCGATGTTAGAGACCCTGACCAAGTTGAGATGATGATTGGGGAAGCCGCTACCAAGCTCGGTGGCGTTGATATTCTTTTAAATAACGCAGCTGGAAACTTTATAAGCCCCACAGAAAACTTAAGTTCAAACGCTTTTAAAACTGTAGTTGACATTGTTCTCAATGGTACGTTTCACTGTACGCAAGCGGCTGGAAAAATAATGCGTAAAAATAAACATGGTGTTGTGCTCAATATTGTCACAACCTATGCATCGACTGGCTCTGGATACGTTGTTCCTTCAGCCTGCGCAAAAGCTGGTGTTCTTGCAATGACACGATCCCTTGCAGTTGAGTGGGCCAAGTATGGTATTCGATCTGTGGCAATTGCACCCGGACCATTTCCAACCAAAGGTGCTTGGTCTCGTCTAGCTCCTCCTGGAATGGGAATTGAAAAAAAAATGAAAGCACAAGTTCCATTAAAACGGTTTGGTAAGCACGAAGAGTTAGCGAATCTTGCCTCTTTTTTAATCAGCGATCAGGCAGGGTATATTAACGGCGAGGTTGTAACCATAGATGGTGGGGAATGGCTACAAGGAGCTGGGGAAATGAATGAATTAGAAAGAATTCCTAAGGCTGCTTGGAAGCTTCTTGAAATGAAAAGAAGAAAGAAAAAAAAATAAAAACCGCATACCAAAAATTAGTTCTTTTGTAAATTCAACTATCTTATGACAGAATTTTTTATAGTTTTAATAGCATTTCTCATGATGGAGTTTGCTGCGTGGGCAACGCATAAATATCTCATGCATGGCGCTCTATGGTTTTTACATGAGGATCATCATGTCTTGACTGGAAGAGTTATGCAAAAAAATGATTCATTTGCGTTAATTTTTGCAGTTCCCAGTGCGTCTGGATTTATTTTTGGTAGTATCTATCAAAATGATATTTTGTTTTTTTCAGGACTTGGTATCTTAGTTTATGGTTTTGCCTATTTGTTTGTGCATGATATTTTCATTCATAGAAGAATCAAAATTTTTAGTAAACCAAAAAATGCTTATTTAAGGGCCGTTCTTTTTGAGCACAGAAAACACCATGCCAGTCAAACCAAAGAAGATGGAGAATTTTTTGGTATGCTGTTTGTAAAACCTGAGACAATTCGGAAATTCAGTTCGAAGAATGGATAACTATCTTTATTTAATTATAAATCTTTCAGCCATAACATTACCACTCGCTTGCTCATTTGAACACAGAGTTAACTATTTTAAAAAATTTCTATCTCTTGCTCCGGGCTATTTAATCACTTCGATATTCTTCATTGTCTGGGATATTTTTTTTACTAAACAAGGAATTTGGGGATTTAATAAAAGCTATTTAATTGGTAAGGATCTCTTTGGATTGCCTTTTGAAGAGTGGCTATTTTTTCTTTGCATTCCATACAGCTCACTTTTCATACATTTTTGCAAGGAAAAACTTACACCTGGCTTAAAATTTTCTGGTTCAATTACCAGATATATTGTTATTGGGCTAGTAGCCTTTTTGTTAGTTTTGAGTATTTTAAATTTAGATAAATTCTACACCTTTTCATCCTTTGCGCTTGCTTCAATAGTTATGATATTTTCTTACATCCGGTCCCCGAAACTATTGAGTTCGTTTTTTACTTCTTTTATTTTCATACTTATCCCTTTTTTCATTATAAACGGTCTTTTAACTGGCTCATCTATACCTAATGAAATTGTTTGGTACAATAACAGTCACAACTTAGGGATTAGACTAGGAACAATACCTTTTGAAGACATATTTTACGGATTCTCTCTATTATTCTTACCGCTCTACATTAATAATGAATTGACAACAAGGCACAACGCTCCGAAGGTTCGTTCTTAAAGAAGTATTAGCTAGATGAAGCTTAAAGCTGCAAAAAACAATATTTGCGATATATATAAATTAAGTGACAAATAAAAATTAAAACTTAATTTATTATATATTAGATACGATTGCAGAGGCAGGGCTACAAGAGCCCACGTAATGTAATTTGATAATGGAGCAGGGCTATTATCATGGTCAAAGCTCCACATATCAATCTTAGGAGCAACGGGCTCTATTAGGAAGTCCAGAAATAACATTAATGATACAGCAATAAATACCTTAATATAAGGAGGGGTCTTTATTCTAAAAGCAATTGTTCCACATATAAGAGTTACAACAATCCAATTAATTCCAATGACTATTGGAACATTCGCAATTTGAAGTCCTAAAGTTTCACCGTATTGATATGACCCAAAGATTAGTCCTGTATTAACTCCTATTACTTCTGAAGCGAACCCCCATAGGAAAATAAAAACAAGCAAAAACATCTTTTTTCGATTACCCCAATCATTGTATGAGAGCATTAAAAAATATAAAAGCAATGTAAATGGAGTAATACTTGTAAACCATTGACGATCCCAAAAAAGAATTCCGATTGCTCCAAAGATTTGAAATGCCCATATAACTATTATAGAATAAAGTGCAAAGCTATTTTTATTTTGCATTTGAAATCCCTTTAAATTGATCGCTTACGATTTTTGCAGACAGCAAACAAAGCGGAATTCCTCCTCCTGGGTGAACGCTTCCACCGCAAAAATAAAGGTTTTTTATGTTTTTTGAAAAATTGGGATGTCTTAAAAAGGCAGATAGCATAGAATTGCTAGACGTTCCATAAAGAGCGCCTTTATAAGATTGTGTTTTTGTTTCAATAGTTTGCGGAGTGTATATTTTTTCAGCTTGGATATATTTTTCGATATCAGTTTTAAGTATCGCATTAATTTTTTGAATAATGATTTTTCTTAAACTTAATGTTATGTCTTTCCAACTTTGCTCAGAGTCATATGGGGCATTAATCATAACAAACCAATTCTCGCAATTTTTGGGAGCATCATTTGGGACATCTTTTGAGGTTATATTGATATAAATAGTTGGGTCATTTGAAACTTCTCTATTTTTAAATATTGATTCGAACTCATCTCTGTAATCATCGGAAAAAAGAATGTTATGAAGATCTAGCTGCGGAAATGATCTTTTGACACCCCAATAAAAAATTAAAGCTGAACTTGATCGTTCACTTTTGCTTACTCTTTTTGGCATATCAAATTCTTTTAATAACTTTTTATAAGTGAAAAAAATATCCATATTTGATACAACATAATCTGATGTAAATACTTGTCCGTTTGAAATAATTCCCT
>CAJWTA010000096.1 GCA_913046805.1 uncultured Fidelibacterota bacterium
ATGCAATTCACGTTAGGCATGGTGAAATTTTTTCCATGGAAATTAAGAGAGAAAAGATCTTCTTTAGGAGTAATGACAGTGGTGGCGGTCCCTAATTAATACTCTGCAAGTTTGAGTATGAAAAGCTTCTAGCTTAAATAAAGGATTAGAATGAATAAAAAATTAAATACTATCTTTTTTTACATTGCTTTGGTGTGGCCTTTAATTGCTGATGATGGCTATAAAATGCCTCCAAAAGCAATAATTGACATTGTTGATGCTCCCAAAACTCCTAACATAAGTATTTCTCCTAACAAAGAATATTTGCTGCTTCTGGGAAGACCGAGTCTGATTTCGATTGAAGAACTATCTCAATCAGAATTAAAGCTTGCAGGAATTCGTATTAATCCAGCTACCAACGGAAGAAGTAGGGCAAGTACATACAATAGTATTACGATAAAAAATATTGAGTCTAATAAAGAAAAAAAAATAAAGGGTATACCCCGTGGCGCGGCAATTCTTCAGACGTCGTGGTCTCCGGATGGAAATCATATTGCTATAGCAGTGATTGTAGATAAAAAAATAAGCCTTTATGTTGCACAAACAAAAAATGGCCGAGCAAAACTTTTGGTTAATAAGGCATTAAATACAGCATACGGAACTCCGATGTATTGGTTAAGCGATAGCAGAGGATTGATTATTAAAACAATCATTGATCGAAGAGGACCAGCTCCTACTGATAATACTACTCCTACTGGACCTATACTCCAAGAAAACCTTGGAATAGTATCCCCAGCGCGAACTTATCAAGATTTGCTTTCTAGTCCATATGATGAAGATTTGTTCGATCACTATATGACTTCTCAAGTTCTTCACGTAAATTTGGGTGGTAAGATTAAAAAGGTTGGAAAACCTGGCGTAATAAAACGGGCCGAACCATCACCAGATGGTAAATTCATTCTTATGGAGACAATTCATAGGCCCTATTCTTATTTAGTTCCTTTGTACCGCTTTCCAACACTAGTAGAAATTTATGATATCAATGGTAGGCTCGTTGAATCCTTAAGAGATATTCCTCTTGCTGAAACAATACCAATTGGAAGAGATGCAGTTATTGATGGCCCGAGGTCTTTCGGCTGGCGATCGGACGTGGGTTCAACCATTTATTATGTAACTGCACTTGATGGAGGTGATCCAAATCTAGAGATAGATTTTCGAGATGAAATATTTACTTTAGATGCACCTTTTAAAGGAGTGAGCCCTCATTCTTTAATTAAGCTTGATTTAAGATATGCTGGTGTTATATGGGGCAATGACCAAACTGCTCTTGTCAATGCACGCCGTTGGAAGGAGCGTAGGCTTACAACATGGCGCTTGAACCCCAGTAAGAAAAACTCTACAAAGATTATGGATCGATCATATGAGGATAGATATAACGATCCAGGCTCTCCAATGATGGAGGTAAATTTATTTGGTCGTTCGGTTATGGCGCTTTTTGAAGGATCAAAAGTATTAATGTCTGGTACAGGTGCTTCTCCAGAAGGAGATATGCCTTTCGTAGACATTTATGATTTACAAACAAAAAAGTCTTCAAGGCTTTGGAGGTGTGAAGCTCCCTACTATGAGAGAGCAATAAGTATTATTAACAAGGATCAAAAGACCATAATTACAAGCCGGGAATCTAAAGATGAGACCCCGAATTATATGATAAGAGGTTTAAATGATGGTGCGCTTAACCCAATCACTGATTTTGCTCACCCTTATCCTCAAATGAAAAACCTTTATAAGGAGATGGTTACCTACAAGAGATCAGACGGGATAGATTTATCTGCGACTTTATATTTACCTCCAGGAAGAGGTCCTAAAGATGGCCCCTTACCTCTACTGGTTTGGGCATATCCAAGGGAGTTTAAAACATCAAAAGCTGCTTCTCAGGTAATTGGTTCGCCTCACAGATTTTTAACCATTAATCCCACCTATTCATCATCATCAGCCTTATTGATGCTTTCTTATGGATACGCTGTTCTTATGGGTGCCACTATGCCAATACTTGGTGAAGGCGATGAAGAGCCAAATGATAATTTTATAAAACAGCTAGTGTCAAGTGCGCAAGCAGCTGCTGATATTATGGTTGAAAGGAACATCACAACACGGGATCAAATTGGTATTGGTGGTCACTCTTATGGAGCTTTTATGACTGCAAATTTGCTTGCTCATTCTGACATATTTCAAGCTGGCATAGCTCGAAGTGGAGCGTATAATCGTAGTTTGACGCCGTTCGGATTTCAATCAGAACAGAGAACTTTTTGGGAGGCGCCGGAAATTTACTATGAGATGTCACCCTTTATGCACGCCCAAAAGGTTAACGAACCTATCCTATTAATTCATGGTGAAGCAGATAATAACTCTGGAACATTTCCTGTACAAAGCAGAAGATATTATCATGCATTGAAAGGGCATGGAGCAACGGCAAAATTAGTAATGTTACCTCACGAAAGTCATGGCTACAAGGCACGGGAATCTGTCATGCATGTTTTGTGGGAGACAGCAAATTGGCTGGATACCTATGTTAAGAAAGATAAGAAAAAATAGTTTAAATTTTCAAAGCACTACTGCCAATAAAAGATTTTTACTTTATCAGTAAACAATATTACTTAAAAAACTATTTATCCTCTTCGTAACTATTATATTTGAATTTTCCTGTGGACATACCATAAAAATAGTATGCTAGTACTGTAAACATTATTGCGCTAAACCAATCACCCCGCTTCGTATCAAAGATAATTCCATACCATTCTACGATAGCTAGTATTGTAGGTAGAACAAAAAAATATTTTCCGTACATCTGAACAAATTTCTTCATTTATTTACTCTTGATTTAAAAAAGTTTATTTTTTCACTTAAAGTTTTATCCTTGAAACTTACAAATTCAGTTTGTCTTCCAAATAAACTACTTCCGACTTTGTTTCCTATCCATAAACCTATCGCCAGACCGCCCCAAACTACCGCAGTATCTGATGATGATGTAGTTGCATCAGGAGACATCATTGAAACCCCTCCATTTGAGAATAAAGCAATTACCGTACCTCCTAAAGCGCAAAAACCTGTACAAAAAACTCTACCCAAATCGCTAGATCCTGTTTCTCTGATTCCAATTCTTTTTATAGAAGATATAGGAATTGTATATTTTTTTTCACTGCTTTTGTATTGAGCAATGAGGTAACCACTCTTCACTTGATGCAAAGTAACATTGTGATAATTTCCTGAATTGGTATAAATAGAATATGAATTCTGATTGTTTTTGTCTTGAACAAAAAGCGAGGTCGTAAGAATAATTGGAAGTAATAATTTCATCAAGCGTTCCCTAATTGGATAAATAATTTTTTGATATCATGCTACTAATAATTCCTATAATCACAGCAAAAAGGACTATGAAGAATAATATCAATTTGTTGGGACTATTTTGCTTTTGACCATTCATCAAATTGTCCTTTAATAATCAAAGCCATCTTCTTGTTTTCTTTGAATACTCAATGAATTGATCTCCAAATAACTCATTCATTGCTACCTCTTCGGGAATAATTTGAAATTTTGTTATAAAAACATAGAAAAACAGAGATGTAATTATTCCTCCCATTAGATTAAAATTGAAGGATATGGATAATAAAACAATTAACATTCCAAGGTACATGGGGTTTCTTGAAAACTTAAATATTCCAGAGGTAACCAAAGAAGATGCCTTTTTAGGTTCCAAAGGATTGACAGTTGTTTTTTGTCTTCTAAATGATTTGACAGCGGACAAAAAAATTGCCAATCCCAAAATTAGAAGAAATAAACTGATTATATTATTATTGAAATTATAAAATTGATTAAAGAAAGATTTTGAAAAGTAAATCGCTAAACCACAAATGAAAGCGACTATAGGAGGTGGGATTTTATTATTCATTTTTTCATTGATTTGCTATTGAGTTTAGAT
>CAJWTA010000097.1 GCA_913046805.1 uncultured Fidelibacterota bacterium
GGAAAGAAAGTCCTGGTTTCAAGTTTAATGAATGGGAGATGAAAGGAGCCCCAATTAGGCTGGAGATTGGATTAAGAGATATTGGAAAAAATTGTGCAACAATTGCTAGAAGAGATAATGGAGAAAAAATTATAATCAATAAAAATGAGATAGTTAATGAGGTATTGTTGATTTTAGATGATATTCAAAAAAACTTATTTGAGCAAGCGCTTAAATTTAGAGAGGATAGTACTTTCAAAGTGGACAGTTATGATGAACTTAAAAAAATAATAAATGAAACAGGTGGATTTGTTAGGTGTGGATGGGATGGTAACAAGGAAACCGAGCAGGCAATAAAAAATGAAACTAAAGCTACAATTAGGGTTATACCCTTTGATGAAAACCCAAAAGATTTGTTATGCATCTATTCTGGAAAACCCGCAAAACATGAAGTGATTTTTGCAAAGGCTTATTAATTGATTACTAATTCGAATGCTATAGTTCTTAAGAGGTTTCCCTATGGTGAGAGCAGTACTATTGCTAGATGCTTTGTGCGAAATAATGGAAAGCTTAGTTTTATCGTTCATGGTGCACGCAGAAAAAAGTCACCAAGAAGCGCTCATTTTCAACCGATAAACTGTTTAGATTTGGTATACTATTATAAACCTTCAAAAAATCTTCAAACAATTTCAAAGTCCAGCTTTTCAAATACATGGAAGAACATTTCGCAAAACTTCAAAAAAATAACCTTTTCAATGGCCTTATTAGAATTGACAGATAAATGTTTAAGTGAAAATGATCCTCATGCAGACTTATATGATGAACTTTTTTATGCGTTAAAATCAATTGATAGCAATACGAGAAATGATAATTTGATTTTCTGGTATTATCAGTATCAGGTTTTAGTCAAGCTTGGGTTTAAGCCTGACTTTAGCCAAAAAGATCAAAACAACACTCCTCTTCCTAACCCATATGGATCTATAAATTCAAAAAAAATTTTTGATTGTTTTGAAAGTAGTAATGTTGGATTTGATGAAAAAATATCACTTTCATCAAAAGATAGAAAAATTATCTCAAGTTATTTAAACACTTGTTTAAAAATACATTTTGAAGGAGTTGATAATTTTAAGTCCCTAAAATTTATGAAAGATACAATGGGTTAATTGAAAATGATTCGCGTGTATAATAAATCATGAATTATCAATTCCAATCTGAACAAGGAGGTCTCAACTTTAAACCCCAATTTTCACAGAGCGTTATTAAGACATTGATATCAATCAATGCCGCTTTGTTTTTAATAAGATATCTAATGGTGGGGCAGTTTGATATGTTGAATCTTGGCCTGTCTTCTGACCCTGAGATATGGCAACCAATTACATATATGTTCGTTCATGGTGATTTTTTTCACATATTTATGAACATGTTTGTTTTATGGATGTTCGGTACTGAAATGGAATCTATTTGGGGAGGTAAAAAGTTCTTACAATATTATTTATGTACTGGTATCGGATCTGGATTAGTTTGGTTGATGTTCAACTACGGAAGAAATTATAGCATTTTAATTGGAGCAAGTGGTGCAATATATGGAATTTTGTTAGCTTATGGATTAATGTTTCCCAATCGCAAAGTATTGATATATTTCTTATTTCCAATTAGGGTAAAATATTTTGTTGCCATACTTGCTTTAATATCTTTTGTTTCTTCAATAGATACATCTGGTTCGAATATCAGTCACTTAACTCATCTATCGGGTATGATAATAGGTTTCGTTTATCTAAAGTTTCCCAGTTTTAAATACCGCTCGTCGATCATGATTAGTAATAAAATAGTTGAATCGAAACAGCGAAAGATTGAAAAGAGAAAAGCTAATACGATTCTTTTGCAAAAAAAAGTTGATCGACTGCTCGATAAAGTTAGTGATGGTGGCTTTGACTCTTTAAGCGAGGATGAAAAGGATCAACTGTACACATATAGTAAAAGAATTGCTAAGGATGCTAAAAAAGACTAATCGTTCTCTTTTTCAATCACCTTAAATACTTTCTCTCCTTTTTTAGCCATTCTATATTTTTCTCTGGCCATTTCTTCTATATAATTAAAATCAGTTTTGAGTTTTGTTTTTTCGCTCTCTAGGACAATTCTTTTTTCTCTTAAGAATTCGATTTCTTCTTGAATCTTTTTGCGCTCAGATTTTATTGTATATAGATGATAAAGACCGTGATCACCGAAAAAAAAGGTTATTAAAAGAATACTAACGCCTATTAAGAGAAATAACTTTATCGCCTTTGTTTGTATGTTTGATTTGTGTTTATTGATTCTAGTTTTCATATTACAAATCAATCCCCAAAGTTTTGCTTCCAGCAAAAATTGCCTTGCCATCTAGATTTTCTTCAATCCTTAGGAGCTGGTTATACTTTCCAACACGGTCTGTTCTAGACAAAGACCCTGTTTTAATTTGACCACTACCGATAGAAACTGAAAAATCAGATATGATTGAGTCTTCTGTTTCACCTGATCTGTGTGAAACTATGGAACCAAGATTGTGTTTTTTTGCTAAATTTATCGTTTCAACGGTCTCTGTTATTGTTCCAATTTGATTAAGCTTAATTAAAATCGCATTCATAGATTTACATTCGATTGATTTGGCTAGACGATGTTTATTAGTTACAGTTAAGTCGTCTCCTACGATTTGACAGTTTAAACCTAATTGATGGTTAAGCTCATTCCATCCATCCCAATCATTTTCATCTAGTCCATCCTCAATAGAGATTATAGGGTATTGATTAACTAAATTTGACAGGTAATTAATCATCTGCTCACTAGAAAGATTTGAATTTGTTGATTGAATGTGATAGGTGTTGTTATTGTAAAATTCGCTTGCAGCAACATCTAGGGCAATATAAACATCTTTACCAGGTATGTAAGAAGTCTTTGAGATCGCCTCGAGAATAATTTCTACTGCTTCATCATTTGACTTTAAGTTTGGAGCAAAACCGCCTTCATCTCCCACAGCTGTTGAAAATCCTTTATCATTTAAAAGGATTTTTAAATTATGAAAAATTTCCACGCCCATCTGCAAAGAATGAGAAAAAGACTTTGCTCCAACAGGAAAAATCATAAACTCTTGAAAATCAATATTATTATTAGCATGACTTCCGCCATTAATTATGTTCATCATGGGCGTTGGCAAAAGGTAGTCAAACGAATCTTGAAAGGACTTAAAAAGTGGTATATCTCTGAAATTAGCTGAAGCCCTACCAAATGCCATTGAAATACCTAAGATAGCATTGGCTCCAAGTTTGCTTTTGTTTCTTGTTCCATCAAGCTCGATTAAAAAATAATCCAATTCAGACTGTGTTGAAAAAGAGTTTCCAATGAGATTATCAGCTAATATAGTATTTACGTTCTTAACTGCATTTAAAACACCCTTGCCTAAAAACCTTTTAGGATCACCATCTCTTAATTCAACTGCTTCATGTTCTCCAGTTGAGGCTCCAGAAGGCACAATCGCACTACCTTTAAACTTGTCATTTAAAACAATATCCACTTCAACAGTCGGGTTACCTCTTGAATCAAACAACTCTCTAGCACGTAGATTTGAAATTTTCACTTTTTTATTTAATTAATAAGGAAATTGATTTTTTCATGTCATAGTCAATCCAAATAATAGTAATACATTGAGCTATTAAAAAATGAAATCAGTAAAATAAAGAAAAAGCAAAATATATTGAATATTACAGTTTTATGTTTAAATTCAAACAATTAAAAATACAGTGGAAAATATAACCACATACTTAAAAGCGAAAGAATTGAAAAAAAAGGGGGCAGGGATACCTGCCCCCTTTTTTATGTTCAATCAAACCTAACCAAGGAGGAATCATATGGCTGATTTTACTTCAACCGTATCAGGGATAGCCACTTCAGTAGTTGGCTTAGTTAAAGCACTTATTGTGATGTTTGTATTTGTGAACATCATTTA
>CAJWTA010000098.1 GCA_913046805.1 uncultured Fidelibacterota bacterium
GATCTTTTTTTCTTTTAGTGCTTGTATTCAGATTAGGCGCCATATCAAATAATTCTTCAATTGATTCTCCTGGAAAAAAAGTGGGAGTAATAAAGGTTTCGGGTCCTATTATTGCTTCAGAGCAAATAAATTCTAAGTTAGAGAAATTTAAAAATCGCAACGATATTTCTGCCATTGTTCTTCGTATAGATTCTCCAGGAGGGTTGGTGGCCCCTACACAAGAAATTTTTGAGAAGGTTAAGTCTGTTAGAGATGTAAAACCCATTGTTTCAAGTATGGGTACTGTTGCTGCTTCTGGAGGTTACTATATTGCTCTTGGCAGCGATTCATTGATTGCAAATCCGGGAACAATAGTTGGAAGTATAGGGGTTATCATGAATTATCCTATCGCTACAGAACTACTTGATAAAGTTGGAATAAAATTTGAAACGGTTAAAAGCGGAGGCTTGAAAGATGTTGGCTCGTATTCAAGAGAGGTGACTGAAGCGGACAGAAGACACTTAAATGAAATGGTTACAAATATGCATAATCAGTTTATTGCAGTTGTTGAAGAAAATAGAGACATGGATAGATCCGAAATTATAAAGTTAGCTGATGGAAGAGTTTTTACTGGATTACAATCCAAAGATTTAGGATTGGTAGATATGCTGGGCACTTTTGACGATGCGATAAATATAGCTGGAATCTTAGGCAACATTAAGGGTAAGCCGAAAACAGTTGAACTAAATAAAAAAAACAATTCATTATTAGATTTGTTTACATCAAATTTGGAACAAGCCACAAATAGTTGGTTTGATGAATTGCCAGCATATCGCTGGCGAATGGAGTAATGCTATGACAAAACAGAACATAGTTAACATTGTTTCTGAAGCAACGGGTTTAACAAAAGTTGAAACCGAAGCAGTCATGAATGGTGTAATGTCAACAATAATTGAATCCTTAGGGCGTAATGAAAGAGTTGAGCTAAGAGGATTTGGAACTTTTGGTGTTAAGCACAGAAAACCAAAAAAAGCTCGAAACCCTGGAACAGGAGAATCAATATATCTCCCTGAGCGGCATGTGCCTACTTTTAAGCCGGCAAAAAACATGCGTTCCCACGTTAATGATAGTTTAAAGAAATAAAGAGGTTGAATGCCCTGCGGTAAAAAACGTAAAAGGCGCAAAATGAACACCCACAAGCGAAAAAAACGCTTGCGCGCCAATCGTCATAAAAAGAAAAAAGTCTAGCACTAATCCAATGAATTTGGCCAGAAAAATATGGCTTATAACTTTAGTGATCGCTATATCACCCATTCTTAGCGGGTGGGGATATGAAGGTCATCGCAGGATTAATTATATTGCGGCATTTCAACTAAAAAATGAATTTGGTCAGTTTCTTGCTCGCAATGCCAATGAATTGAAAATTTATGGTGCGGTTCCCGATTATCAAAAAGGAATGGATAAATCAAGGTATCACCATCATTTTATAGATGCTGATTTTTATGATACATATCCATTTGATAATATTCCTAGAAATTACAATTTATTTTATAAAAAATACGGTGATGATATTAAAAAGATGGGGGATGCCCCTTTTTTCATAGATAAACTATGTAATCGTATTATTTATTTAATGAAAAACAATAGATTTGAAGAAGCTTTGTATAATTTGGGAGAGCTAGGTCACTATATAGCTGATATTCATCAACCACTACACGTTATTTTAAACTACAACGGACAGAAAACTGGAAATGATGGAGTTCACTTTAGATGGGAAGTTCGTTTAATTGATGAATACGTCACGCGCATAAGCCCTGTCGGGAGTTTTGAAAAAATTTCAGACCCAATTTCATTTGCCTTTGATATAATAAAAGAGTCTTTTTCATATCATCAAAAAATTTTAGAAGCAGATTCAAAGGCTAGAGCAGTCTTGACGGCGAATCAAGCAATGCAATTATCATCCTATGATATCTTAGATTTTGAAAAACCTTATCTGGATATTTTGTATTCAGAGACAAGAGATCTTCTTAATGATAGATTGGGGAGATCCGTAGTCAGGTTGGCCTCAATTTGGCAATATTGTTGGGAGCAAGCAGGAAAACCGGACATTCCATAATGCAATTTGAAAAATCACTCACTGTCAGTGAGCTTACTGCTCAATTAAAAAGATTAATTGAATCTAATTATTCCTCAATTTTTGTTAGAGGTGAGATTTCTAACTTCACTCATCACGGTTCTGGGCACATGTATTTTACATTAAAAGATAAATTCTCTGAGTTGAGAGCAGTAATGTTTAAGGGTAATAACAGTTCACTACCATTTTCACCAAAAAGCGGTGACGACGTAATTCTTCAAGGAAAACTATCAGTTTACGAGGCTCGTGGCCAGTATCAGATTATAGTCCAACATATGGAGCCCGCAGGCATAGGTGCCCTATATTTAGAATTTGAAAAATCAAAAAAACGGCTAAAAGAAGAGGGTCTTTTTGAAGAATCTCTAAAGAAAAAACTCCCGAGATTCCCCTCTACAATTGGAATTATTACATCTGAGACTGGGGCTGCCCTCAGAGATATGTTAACTATCTTTAATAGGCGTGCTCCGCAGATCAAAATTATAATTCGATCAGCTTTGGTCCAGGGATCTGATGCGTCAAAAGATATCATAGCAGGAATTAAAGAGTTTTCAAAACTAGGAGGCATTGATATTTTAATTATTGGAAGAGGCGGAGGATCATTTGAAGATCTTTGGCCTTTTAACGATGAGAATCTTGCAAGAGAGATCTCAAAGTGCTCCATACCAATTGTGTCGGCAGTTGGACACGAAACAGATATTACAATTAGCGATATGGTAGCAGATTTGAGAGCCCCTACTCCCTCTGCAGCATCTGAAATCACTACTAACTATTTTGTTGAAACAACTCAGGTTGTTCATGGTTTGCATAAGCGCTTACTAGATTTAATTGCATCTAAAATTTCTACCCTTTGGCAGTTACTTGATAATTTTTCAGAAAGACTTTTTGTCCAAAAGCCTAAAAATGTATTTAATCAACAAAAAGAAAAGATAGGCCATCTTTCTAAAGGATTGCTCTTGTCAATGAATAGAGCTATAAATAAAGAGGAATCGTCACTATCTAATTTGCAAGCAAAGCTTAATGCACTTAGCCCTACAAATACTTTAGATAGAGGTTACAGCATAGCATATAAAACTGATAGTTCAATTATTAGAAAACCAAGCGATTTAGATGAGGGAGAATCTTTTATTGTTAAGCTAGCAAAAGGAGATTTGCCGGCAAAAAAAATAAGTCAAAATTAAATTAAAGGAATATAGATTATGCCAGAAGAGCAATTTAACTTTGAAGAATCTATGGAAAAGTTAGAAAAAATAGTAAAGTCATTGGAATCTGAAAATAAATCTTTAGAAAAAAATATTCAACTTTTTGAAGAGGGATTATCTATCTCTAAAAAGCTTCAAGAGCACTTAGAGACTGCAGAAAAAAAAATAGAAATGCTATCTCAGAATGAAAATGATAACCTAACAACCACACCATTTGAAGAAAAATGAGACTAAAATTAAAACAAAAGAAATTTGGAATTTGGGGCAATACTGATAAGGAAAAGTTCTGGGATCTTTTAAATCCAATTTTAAGCTGGGGAAATGAAAACTCGCTTGATCCCTACATTACAACCAGAATTTATAACAAATTACCACAAAAGCTTTCTTTTTCTCCAAAAGTTATTAAATCTGCTGATGAATTTGAAAACTTAGATTTTCTTATCGCTCTTGGGGGTGACGGGACAATTCTTTCTGCTGCAAGAGCCGTAGGGCCACGAAAAACTCCAATTGTTGGAATTCATTTAGGTGAGTTAGGCTTTCTTGCAGAAGTCACTGTTGATGAAATGTTTAATAGATTAAATCAAATTATAGATGGAGCTTTTTTAGTAAACAGTAGAATGGTTCTCAAGGCAACTTTATT
>CAJWTA010000099.1 GCA_913046805.1 uncultured Fidelibacterota bacterium
CCAAGATTCCACGAGAAATATAGAACCAAAAATCCTTACTGAGATCTGCAAGAATTGAATTAATTCGAATGATTTGATGATAACTTTCCGATATCGAATCGTGAGGCTCGACTTGAGTAGTAATTAAATTGGGCTCTAGTTCTAGCGATTTAATATATTTTTTTGCAAATCGCAGCCAATCCATTTTGGGATATGCAACCATATGCGCAGACCATGTTCCAGTTGCTCCGCCAAACTTTCCAAGAAACTTATGTTTGTTGATCTCATTTATTTGCCTTTCAATCCTGTTAACAAATACGCGAACCTCTTTACCAAAAGTTGTAGGTGTAGCAGGTTGGCCATGTGTCATAGAAAGCATAGCGGTATCGGCATATTTATTAGACAATGTTTTTAAGTCTTTCAAAAACTGCGTTAGTTGTGGTATATATATTTTTTTGAGAGCGTCCCTCCACATCAATGTATATGAAAGATTATTTACATCCTCAGAGGTCAGAGCAAAGTGAACCCACGGATGAATTGACTTATTGACTTTGCTTCTAATATAGTACTCAACTGCTTTTACATCGTGATTGGTTTTTTGCTCAACTTTTTTCACCTCTTTAGCTGCGCTGGCGTTGAAGTTTGAATAAATTTTTCGATATGTTGCTTCTTGTTTTTTCGTAAATACAGGTAAATCAACAAGTGTTTTTTCTTTAGAGAGTGCAATTAAATATTCTATTTCAACCTTTATGCGATAACGAATTAATGCTCTTTCGCTAAAGTAGGGAAGTAGATCTTCAGTCTCAGATGAATAGCGACCATCAAGTGGTGAAATAGAATCTTTCATGCCACAGTCTATAATTTACGATTCAATCATACACCAAATATTCGCTTAACAGCTAAAGCGCAATTTCCTGGGTCAACAACGGTAAGAACCGGTGTATTGCTTGGCATTTGAAGCGTAGAGTGAATATTTACCAGCATATCAGCTTTATCAGAAAACGGGGGGCAGCCTAGAGTTGGGAATTCAGAGTTAGCTGCAACAAAACCAGATAATGCGTTCGATCTTCCAGCAATGGTAATATAAACAATATCTTTTTCTTCTTTATTGTTGGTTATTATTTCCAAAACCTTGAGCGGTTGTTTGTGAGCAGATGCTGCGTGCTGTTCCCAAGAAATTCCAAACTCATCTAGTTTGTCAGTAATTTTTTTTGCGTGAGGCTCATCATATGTTGAACCCATTATTAAAACGGCTTTCATATTAATTCCTTTAAATTAGCATTAATTCTTTCCTTAACCGGCGTATTATCTGGAAAAGGAAAATCATTACCTGTTATGGTTTCATATAAATAGATATAACGTTTTGATAATTCTATGACCAACTCTTCAGGAGCATTCGGCAATTCCTCATCGTTGTATGGATCACAGTTATCTACGAACCAAAGCCTTAAGAATTCTTTATCAATATTTTGAGGTTCTTTACCGTTTTCAATTCTATCTTGATAAGTATCAGCTATCCAATATCTACTTGAGTCGGGTGTGTGAATTTCATCAATCAAAACAATGTTGCCATCGCTGTCTCTTCCCATTTCGTATTTAGTGTCAACTAAAATTAATCCATTTTCAAGTGCCGTTTTTTGTCCGTAATCAAATAGCTCCATAGCTTTGCTGCTGCAATAATCCCAATCTTCTTGGGTCATCCAACCTTCACTTATAATCTCTTTGGGAGCTATTGGTCTATCATGATCGTCTTCTTTTGTTGTTGGGGTTATCATGTTTTTATCGAGCTTTTGATTTTTCTCAAGACCCTCTGGTAGGTGGTTACCACAATATTCTCTATCACCATTATTGTAAACAGTCCAAAGGGATGTGCTTGTGCTGCCTGTGATGAAGCCTCGAACAACAAATTCAATGGGAAAGACATTACATTTTTTTGCTAAAGTGACATTTGGATCAGGAATGCTAATCACTTGGTTTTGTATTATATCGCGTGTTTTTTCGAACCACCAAGCGCTGGTCAGATTAAGCACTTGGCCCTTAAATGGTATCGAAGCAAGTATGCGATCAAACGCACTTTGTCGATCGGTTGTGATTAAAGCAAGCTTATCGCCAAGGTCATATTGATCTCTTACCTTACCAGTTTTTTTAGTTCCGGTATTAATTTCTGTTGTGGTTAAAGTATTGTTTATCGATCTAGTTATAGATTCTGTGTATTTATTTGTTGATTCTATAGTATTCATAGCTATTTGGATTATAAAAAATGTTACTTGTTAAAATTGATTCTATTTCATTATCTAAATTACTGCTTTTAAAATTTACATTCCATATTACTCCGCGCTTTATATAAGAAATTTCATTTAAACCAAAACGCTCTACGAGCGATTCATACTTTGCTCGTCCATAGACATCATCTTTTTGTCTGACTAAAATAGAGTAATCATAGATCTGCTTTTCTTTAACAATGTATTCTTTGTTGGAATTAAAAAGCTCGCCCGAATTTATTATTTCATTTAATACCCTCTCCGATTCCTTTTGAATATTAATTTCCCAATGAATGCTACGGTTAACGCTAACGTCATAGCCTTGAGTATTTAAAGCCTTATTTACAGATTTTGCTTCGTTGTCTGTTATGACCAAGTTTACTATCCATTCAATAGAATCACCATTAATTGTAAGTTGTTTTGGTTTAATTTTAATTGGAGTGTGTCTTAGGGATGAGACCACCAAGGGGCATTTTTCATCAATGAATCTTTTCATTGATTCAAATATTTGATCACCATTTGTAGTGCGCTCTGGGTGTGGCATGATAGCCATTACATTTCCACTCGCATTGCAAATTGCCGCAATATTATTTTGAGATCCATTCGGGTTTGTGGGAAATTCGTCAATTTCATCTCCATTTTCATTGGCGTATTTAAAAGCGATTTGGTTATTTTTTTGAAGTTTTTTTAGCAATTCAGTAGGCATAACAAATCTACCCTCTCCGTGCGCAAATGGAATATTGATCATCGAATCTTTTTTAAAACCTCTGGTAAAGGCACATCGGTTTGGTTTTGTCGTCATTTTTAAATTGGACCAAGAGTTATAATAGCCAACACCAACCACTTTTTCGTTTATAATCCGCTTGTTATCTGTAAGAGCAATTGCTACAGCATTATCTTTTAGACCTGGAACAAGACCGCTTTCAATCAATATCTGAGCCCCATTACAAATTCCAAGTACAGGTTTGCCATTACTTGATTCGTTCTTTATTATAGTCATAATCGGATCTAACGCCGCTATAATTCCTGCACGCGATCGATCTTCGTATGAGAATCCACCAACAATTATATATCCGTCCATTTTTTTTAATTGTTGATGTGAGCAATTCCAAAGCATCTCCACAGGATACATACCCGCGCGCTTACAGGCTAAAAACGTTTCTCTTTCAGTATTTGAACCTGGAAATTGGATTATGCCAATCTTATGCAATTAAAACCTCTTGGTTGCCAGGCACCACACTCCCAATTTTATAAACCTTAGATAGTGGGGAAATTAGTTCAATGACATCATTCTCTACTTCAGGATCAATAATTAACACCATCCCAATACCCATGTTAAACGCTTTGAACATTTCTTTATCATCAATAGAGCCTATTGATTGCATTACTTTGAAAATTGGTAATATTGGCCATGAATCACGATCAATTCTGGTAGCAGATTTTTTGGGCAGTATGCGAGGGATATTTTCAACTAAACCGCCTCCGGTAATATGAGCAATTCCGTTAATTCTAACATTGTTATCGATCAAACGCTTTATGTGGTTGGTATAGTTTATATGGGGCTCAAGCAATGTTAATCCAACAGACTTATCAAGCTCAGTGATTTCATTTTCAACACTAAACCCCCCTATTTCAAAAAATAATTTTCGTGCAAATGAATATCCATTAGTATGTAATCCGTTTGATGGAAT
>CAJWTA010000100.1 GCA_913046805.1 uncultured Fidelibacterota bacterium
TTTAATTATATTGATAATATAAAAACCAATAAACTCGCTATGGCAGTTAAGCTTGCAGATTTAACCGATAATTATTTAAGAAGGAAGCAATATAGAACTTCATCGAAAGTTGATAAGCAAAAAATCAAGAAATATAAAAAAGCGTATAAAAGCTTAACTGGACATTCAATCAAATCAACTATTGATCATATCTAACATTTGCATTGTTAATTTTTCCCAGGTAAACTTTTCAGAAACCCTCGCCATCCCCATTTTTACTAAATTTTCTCTGTAATCCTCGTTTGAGAATAATTTCTTAATCGATTTAGAGATTTCATTAGGACTGTCCGATGAAACTAAAAGTCCGTTAACTCCGTTTTCAACTGCATCGGGAATTCCCCCTTCATAACTTCCTATAACAGGACAACCGCAGGCATTTGCTTCTAGAAAAGTGATTCCAAAGCCCTCACTATCACCGGTTTCATGCAAGGTTCTGCTTGCCATCACATAAACTTTGCTGGCTGAATAAATCTTCTTTAAATCTTCATCAGGGATGAAATCAATAAATGTTACATGTTTATCTAGTGAAAGATCTTCAACTAATTGTTTTAAAAAATCTAAATACGAATCATTTTTTCTATGAGGTCCTGCAATAGCATAATGTGCTTGAGGAAACTCAGATAGAATATCAGGCATAGCCCTAATAACATCATCGTGAGCTTTACGTTTTATTATTCTTGCTAGTGTTAAAATAAGATCTGATCCGACCGGAATATTATACTTCTGCAAAAAAGATTCATCGGCTTTACTAGGAAAGAATCTATTCACATCAACTCCATTTGGCAAAAACTTCACATGTGTGGTATCTATATCAACTAGCCTTTTAATAATTTCGTCTCTAGTATATTTACTTACAGACAACACTAAATCTGATGCAGAAACAACTTTTGTCATTGTCTTTAATTCCCTTGAGGGTTTTAAACGAGTTATTTCAAGACCATGAGCAACAACAACCATCTTGCTTTTTGGGTAGCGTTTTTTTAAAAAATTGAATGCCTTAGCCATCCCCCAAGTAGTTACTATAAATACAGTTTCAGGGTTTTCTCTCAAGATTTTCCACATATAATATCCAGCATAAAACCGGTGGAATTCGTGCCAATTTCTTCCGTACATAGGAAAGCAATCGAATTTTTCATCCTTGTGAATACTTAAATCTCTATCCTTTCGATGGGTAACGTAAACAGAGGTAGTATGGCCAAGCTTTGGAAGCTCTCTGGCAATTCCAAGAGCCCATTCAGCAATGCCTCCGCCTTTGCTTGGAGGAAAATGACCGGTTATTATTGCAATATTCATAACTATTTCATTAATGCCTTGATAAGCGTTTCGGTTTGTTTTTTCCACAGCAAGTTATCCGATAGCATAATGTTTGATTGTTGCAATTTATTATAATGATCCTCATCAGTAAGAAGCTTTTCAATTTCTTCATTGCATTTGACTGTATCACCAGAGGGAACAAAAATTACCCCTGGATGGCCACTAGGTAATAAGTCCCTGATAGATGGTAAGTCTGAACATATAACTGGCATCCCCATTGATATATAGTCAAAAAGTTTATTAGGTGCTGTTAAATATTTATTATAAAAATTGTCTGGTAATATGATAAGACCAATTGAGCTCTTAGATATAATGCCTTCAAGGTCTTTATAAAAGACCCAACCTTTAAGTTTTACTTTATTAATGTTTTTTTCGCCGATTATTTTTTTTGCATAAGAAAGCTCTTGCTCATTCCTGCCTCCAATCAATGTTAGGTCAAAATTGTATGATTTTTTATTATAGATATCCAATATCATTTCAATGCCTTTTAGAGGTTGAAAACTTCCACAATAAACAACTTCTTTGTTTTCAAATTTCGATACGGACGAAAATTTATTCAATCCAGGCGGACATGCTGTGACAGGAATATTTACATGCTTTTCGTACAGCTTTTTCTGAGGGGTATTTAGAGTCATCATACCATTTAGTGAATTAAGATATTTATTTTCATACTTGTTGAACTTTTTTCTGTTAACGCTTTGTGTATATTCATGTTTTGAAAAATCCATATAAAAATTATGGGATTGATAAAAAATTTTCCTTTTACTTCCCTTTAATTTGACGAGATAAGGTAGATATCCTGGATCTCTAGTGAAAACAGTATCGTAATTATCAGATTGAATTAAGGTGCTTGCTCTTCGATAAAATATTTCGTTTGCTTTAAAAGGCCCGAGTCTATTAGATAATAATTTTATGTCAATTGGATTTATTTTATTGAGATCATTTGTATTTTCAACTGCACGATTTGAGTTCTGCATTATCAAAGTTATTTCATGATTATTATCTGCAATGCTTCGGGTTTGATAGTATGAAAATATCACGCCAGGGCTATTATCACCCCACTGCGCTTTTGTGACGTAAGCTATTTTCATCTAATTATTATTAATTTTTGAAAAAAATTTTGAAAATGAATCAATTACCGATGAAGGCTCAATATCGCGTATAAATTCTGTTTTAGAAATTACAGATTCGGATATTGTGCTATATGGGCAATAGCGTACATGGTTGAGTTTGTCGTTGTTGTATAAACCAAGGACAGGCTTGCCTAATGCTGCAGCCAGATGAATCAAAGATGTATCAAGAGATAAAAGCATATCCGATTCATTGATAATACCCGATGCGTAATAAAGATTAGGCGATTCTAAAGGGTAGAAAACTCTATCTTCAAAAATTTGTTTAATTTTTTTAGCGTCACCTGACTCTTTGCCCGAAGCAAACAACGCAATATTCACATCATAATTTTTTAAAATGTGAGTAAAAATTTTAATCCATTTATTAACAGGTAATCTTCTTTTTTGGTTTCCTGCGCTTATATTAACACTGAGGTATTTTTTGTGATCAATACTTGAAGGGAATTGATAAAAATAATCAGGTAGCCAATTGACTACTTGCGTATTTAAATCGTAATAAAAAAGTAATTCACTGTATTTTTCTACAATATGTTTTGAATTATCGTTTGGCAAGTAATAATTATAAATAGGATTATTGTATTCATTGTCAAGGCAGATTTTAATATCAGCATTTACCCTATTTGTTATTTGGTGAAATGTTTTAGAAGGGCCGCTCTTAGGATTATACAAAATTTGATATTTTTCAGACCGAATTGTCTTAGCAAATCGAAGGTTGTAAGGACGATAACTTATACAATTTCTTATAAATGGTATTCCTTCAAATACTTTTTTATTATAATGAGTGCAACAAATATCAATTACCGCATTTGGGAAACGCTTGTGAAAAGCGTTTAAAAAAGGAAGTAATAAGATTGCATCCCCTAGCTTTTCCTGAGCAAGAATGATTATACTTGAAATCGAGTCGGGCATACTCTTATTGTCTAAGTTCTTGTAAAGCCTGTTTTGAAGATTTACTATAAACTTTCGGCGTGGACTTAATCTTGGTGTATTTAGTTCTGAGTTTGACATTTTAATAGGCCAATATTAATCACTTAAACCTTTGAGGTATGCTTCAAGACTGCTAATCATTTTTTCCATTGAGAAAGACTGTACCAACTTATTATACCCATTAAATCCCATTTCTTTAAAATCATCAATATTGTTTATATAATTTTTTAAAACATTCATTAGATCTTCTGAATGTGGCTCGCAAACTATCCCATCTTTCATATTATCGACAACTTCTGAGATTCCTCCAGCATTTGTTGCAATTACCGGTTTTTTTACCATCCAAGCTTCAAAGAGCGTATTTGGAATACCTTCCGAGCGAGAGGGAATTACAACAAGGTCTGCTTCATTAAAAAAACTTACAATATCTTTTTTTTCACCCACAAG
>CAJWTA010000101.1 GCA_913046805.1 uncultured Fidelibacterota bacterium
TATGGGAAGATGGAGCTAGAACCGATAATTCAAAGAATCAGTTTGAGTGGTGGTATTTTGATGCAGAGCTTGATGATGGAAGTTTGGTCGTAGCTTATTTTTACAAAGTACACTTTTTAAAAGATCAGTACTTTATTGGTTTTAATTATACTTCGCCTCAAAAAGAAGACTTTTTTAGATTAAAATATTTTAATAAAAATGAAGTATCGTTTGAATCTGATAGCTGTGATGTATCGATGAATTTAAATTCTTTCTCTGGAAATCTTAATAATTATAGCATTGTGCTTGACCCTAACGATTTTGATGGTTTTGGTTTTGATTTAAATTTACAGTCATTGGTTGGTCCTTATCGACCCCAGGACGGAGTTATCAGAGCTGGAAGCGATTATTTCGCGTGGCTCGCTGCAGTGCCCAATGGTAATGTTAATGGCACGATAACAGTAAATGGTGTTAAGAAAAAAATCAAAGGTTCTGGTTACCACGATCACAATTGGGGAAATACGCCACTTCAAAAATTATTTAAAAGTTGGACATGGTTTAGAGGAAAAGCTGGACCCTATACCGTTATATTAGCCGAATTGAATGCGACTGAAAGTCGCGGCGGCTTTGATATTCCTATTCTTTTCGTAGCAGATGAAAATCAAGTATTGGTCGATAAATTTGGTAACAGGGAATTATTAACCATGAAAAATGAACTAATAAAAGATTACTACCCATCAAAAAATGAACCGCAGTTTTCAAATTTTCTTATGTCATCCAACAATGGTATCACTGTAAATATTTCAGGCAATGAAATCATTGATAATATCGAAATTTTTAAAAGAATGAATCTTCCAGCTCCATTGAACATAATTAAGCCTGCTTTAAATCTTGCATTTAAATCTAGTGGTATCGATCCCTTTTATACACGATTTGCAAGCACTTTTGTTTTAAAAATTAATGAAAACACAAAAATAGACGGCACTGGTGTGATGGAAATAATGGACTTGCAATAAAATGCCCAATATTTTAAAAGTTGAAAATGTCTCCAAACATTATGGAAAAATTAAAGCATTAAATAGCGTCAATTTTGAAGTACCAGAAAATTCTATCTTTGCTATTTTAGGTCCAAATGGAAGTGGTAAATCTACCTTAATTCGTATTTTAGCCGGTTTAATAACTAGTTGGCAAGGAAAAATTCATTATAAAAATCAACCGATACGAAAAAACAAAAACTACGTAAATAATTTTGGTTTCATCGTAGAAGATCCTTCCTTTTACGAATATTTAACTGCAGCAACAAATTTGCAGATACTTTGCAGATTAACAAAATCTCCATTCTCAAGAATTGATGAAGTTTTGAGCTTGGTTGATTTAAGTGAACGGAGAGATGAGCTGGTTTCTAATTTTTCCTATGGTATGAAGCAAAGACTTGGAATTGCTCAAGCGCTTTTACACGATCCTAAGATTTTAGTACTTGATGAGCCAAACAATGGGTTAGATCCAGTAGGAGTGAATCAGATCGCAGATATCATATATAGATTGAGCCACGAAGGTAAAACGATTTGTATATCAACTCATTCTTTGAATGAAGTTGATAGGCTTTGTACAGACGTTGCTATTATGAATAAAGGGAGTCTAATCATTAGTAAGAGCATTCATAACGGTAAAAAAAATAAACGATTCTTTAGAATCGAAACTTCAGATACTAATCATGTCCTATCAAAAATAAAAAAAATTCGAGGTATAACTATCCTAACAGCGCAAAGTAACTCGATTATAGTGTCTCAGTCCTCAAGAAGTATACCTCTTATTGAAAATAAAATTTTCAGCAAAATTAATTCAATCAAGTCTGTTCACTCTGAATCTGATTTAATAGAGTATTATTATGCTTAGCTCGATTCTAGTCAATGAAGCTGTTAAAACGCTAAAGAAAAAGAGAACTTATATTAGCTTTGCCTTGTTATTTTTTTTAGTACCCATGATAGTTTTAGCGATTGGAAGTGGATCGGGATACCTTGAAATGCAAATTTATGGCCAACTAAAAGATTCATTTATCGTTTTTGGTTCGCTTACAAATGGTTATTTGTCTAGCTATCTCATTATAGCTATTCTTGTAGGCCAAATGCCTTTTTTAGCAACGATTGTTGCTGCGGAAATTGTTTCAGGAGAATACGCAAAAGGTACGTTCAGAATGTATTTGTCGAGACCAATTTCCAGATCAAAAGTTCTTTTGTCTAAATTAATAGTTGTGATTATTTATACTGTATTAATGATGTTTTTCTTTATTTTTTACACTCTTGGAATTAGTTGTCTTTTGCTCGGTGTCGGTGATCTTGCAGTTTTTCATCAAGGATTGTTGTTCTTATCTGATGGTGATATAATGTGGAGATTCTTTTTAGCTTTTTCAATATCCACGGGTGTGATGCTTTCGATTGCATCGCTGTGCTTTATGCTATCTACATTTTTTAAAAATAGCGTAACTCCTATAATTATTACTATAAGCACAGTATTTATTGGTTCCGCGATTTCCTTTATTCCATTAGAGATTTTTGAGCTCATAAATCCTTTTTTGTTTACTGGGTATATTGATTTATTCTTATCAGCTTTTCACGATCCAATACCTTGGAATATTATTTTCAATGCATCCGCAATCTGTTTGACGTGGTCGTTTTTATTTGTTTTTATATCCTTCAATCATTTTAACGCAAAGGAGATATTGACTTGAAACTTATTATTGCCCTACTTTTTATTTCGCATGCAATTGCAAATCTAACTGAGGATGATTACGCGAAAAAAATCATAGAAAAAACCGAAGCAAAATTTAGGCTTGTAAATGATTATGAGGTTAGAATGACAATTTCTATGAAGATTCCAGCATTTCGAATGCCAAAAAAAAGATATACAGTTTTTTTTAAACAGCCTGACAAAGTAGAAATAAAAAGTAAAGGCTTTGGCCTTTTACCGCGGACAGGTATGTTTACTTCTCCGAGTGAGAATTTTGACAATTTGACAGATGTATTCATAAAGAAAGATCCAGTTGATTTAGCTGAAAACAGCATCATGCTTCGTGGAAATTTGATAGTCGATAGCCTAGCAATTAAAATGCCCAATGATTATGCTAAGGTTACATTTAAGCCAACAGTAGATGTAACCATCGATACATCACAATGGGTTATTACGGGAGTTGTTACAAAAATCGATACCATTAAAATTATGCAAATTAATAACGAATACGACTTCGTTAGCGATGATTACTTTTTACCAATTCGATCTACAGTAGAGTATTTTGTCAAAGATGCAAGAATTTCAAGATGGCTCAAAAAAGATATAGGCTCATTTATTGGAAATCAACAAAATGCAGATATTCAAGATGATATGGTAAAAGGAAAAATAACTGTATTGTACAGTAAGTATAAAGTAAACAAAGGGATAGATGACTCAATTTTCAACAAGAATTAATTTTTTGTATAATCTGTGTTATATTTTGGCTATTGATGAGTAAGATTTAAGGAGTCATTATGGATAATTTCTTTTTAGAGTGTTTAAAAATATTTGTAGCAGTATCAATTTTTTATGTATGGGTTCCAAGATATTTCAATATTGTGGAGGAATTCAAGCAGTATAAATACCCTGATCAATTGCGAGACATTGTCGGTATTTTAAAATTAACTTTTGCATTTATGTTGGTGGCAAAAGATGGGCAATATGTCGTATTAGCTTCTGGAGGCCTCATTGTTTTGATGTCAGCAGCATTTATTACTCATCTCAGAGTGAAAAATAATTACAAATTATTTTTTCCATCCATGTCGCAAATAATAATGAATTCAT
>CAJWTA010000102.1 GCA_913046805.1 uncultured Fidelibacterota bacterium
AGAAATTTGCAAAGCAAAAAATAGTTACATAGAAAATATTTCTGAAACCCATGATATTATAAAGAAAAATAATACAATTTCTTCATCGACTAATAAAAAATTAGATGGCACTGAACCAGTTTCAATGAATATGTGGGGATTTACTCCTAAGTTATTTTCATATCTTGAAAAAGGCTTTTCACTCTTTTTAAGACATCATATGAACGAAAATAAAAGTGAATATTTAATACCAGGAGAAATAAATAATTTGATCGAAAGCAATAAAGAGAAAGTTAAAATGCTCCAAAGCGCTTCGACTTGGTTCGGTGTGACTTACAAGGAGGACAAGCCTTTTGTAGAGTCAAAAATTCATGACCTGATCTCTGCGGGCGAATATCCAGCGCAGCTATTTTAAGAAAATTGATTTGAAAGATTTTAGTAAATGGCTCATTCTTTTAGGTTTAATTTCAGTCGTCGTTGGATTATTTTTAAATATTTTTGCAGATAAATTAGGTTGGATAGGAAAGCTTCCGGGAGACTTAAGATATGGATCAAAAAATGTCAGGTTGTATTTCCCTTTTTCATCATTAATTTTATTAAATTTACTAATATATTTTATTATGAGGTTTATCAATTGGCTAAAATAAACATAATTATGGTTTTTCTGTTTATGTTCTTGTTTTCCTGCGATGATACAAAAAATGAACAAACAGATTTTGAAACTTTAAAAAACGATATGATATCAAAATCTGGAGTCCTGTGCGAGCTCAAACCCGATACGGGTCCTTGTAGAGCATATTTTCCAAGATATTATTTTGATCAAGATTCTCAAAAATGCAAAGAGTTCATATGGGGAGGCTGTTTAGGTACAGTTCCTTTTGAAACCATGAGCGAATGCATGAATGCTTGCGAATAATCCTCCTCTAATCATTGATGGCGCATTGGGAACTGAGTTGATGCGTAGAGGTCTTAAACTTCCCTTGCCATTATGGTCTGCAGAAGCAAATATAACCCATCAAAAAGAGGTTATTTCCATTCACAAAGATTATGTGAAAGCGGGTGCTGATATAGTAACTACCAATACTTTTAGGTCGACTTCATGGAGTTATAGGCGCGCAGGATTTTCAAATAAGCGCGCTATGGAAAGAGCTAAGCATAGCCTTATGAATGCGGTTGAATCTGCTCATGCTTCGAATCCGTCAGTCATTGTTGGTTCAGTGACATCCATAGAGGATTGTTATATGCCAGATCTATTTCCAGGAACAGCGGCTGCTGAGGATAGTTTTGGTGAAACTCTGTTGTGGTTCAAAGAGGCAGGAGTAGAAATAATTTTGTTTGAAACAATGGGTCATTTAGAAGAAATTAAAATTGCATTAAGAATGGCAAAAGACTTTACGACAATATGGCTTAGCCTAATTTTAAAGGAAGACAAGTTCTTGCTATCTGGGCACAAAACAGAAGACGTTTATTTGTTTTCTAAGGATAAGGTAAGCTGTCTATTAATGAATTGTAATTCCTTTGAAAAAACCAATACCTCTTTACAAGATCTAAAAGATAACTGGTCTTTTGATTGGGGTATTTATCCAAATCTTGGTCTTTCAGAGCCAGAGCCAGATGGATCAATGGATCAAAAGATTAGCGATAAATTATTTTCATTAAACATACAGAATTATATCAAGCAATATCCAAATATAATAGGTGCTTGTTGCGGTTCTAGTCCATACCATACAACTCTGATTAAAGAATCGATAAAAAATCATTTTCATTAGAAAGTTTGAATATTTTTTTTAAATATTATAAGTTCGCCGGAACTTTTTTAAAGAAAAATTCGTAAATAGTATTTTACTTAATTATAGGTTAATGAGGTGAAAATATATGATAAAAGTTAAAGGACTGAGTAAGAACTATGGCTCAGTTGAGGCTGTTAAGTCTATATCGTTTGACTTGAACGATGGTGAGGTTATCGGTTTCTTAGGGGCGAATGGTGCCGGCAAAACAACTACCCTCAAAATGATCACTGGTTATATGGTTCCTACGGAAGGTACGATTAGCATTAATGGTTTGGATATAACCAATGACACCCATGAGATTCAAAAGCAAATAGGCTATTTGCCAGAGCTTAATCCTTTGTATGCTGAAATGCGAGTATATGATTATTTGGAATTTTTAGCATCAATTCGTGATATTAAAGGCTCAAAGTTTAAAGATGCCCTTTCAAGGGTTGTTGAACAGTGCGGTTTAAGAGGAGTGGTTCACAAAAATATTTCAGATTGCTCAAAAGGTTACAAGCAAAGAATTGGACTTGCGGCTGCAATGATACATGATCCAAAAATATTGATTCTTGATGAACCTGTAACTGGACTTGATCCAAATCAAATCATTGAAATTAGAAGCTTAATCAAATCCCTAGGCAAAGAAAAATTAGTGTTCATGTCTAGCCACATCCTTCAAGAGATTCAAGCAACAGTTGATCGAATAATAATCATCAATAAAGGAGAAATTGTTGCAAATGGCACCAGCGATGAGTTAATGACAAGCTTTATGGGTAACGTTTTACTTACTATGGAAGTCAAGGGTGCCAAGGCTGACGCTGTGAAGCATATTCAAGCGTCGCTTCCAAATGTTAAATTCATTTCATCAAAAAAAGATAAAAGTACTTACACCATACAATACGAGTATGAAAAAGGGAAAGATTCAAGGGAAGATATTTTTAAATATGCGGTAAAAAATAAATGGTCAATTTTAAGAATGACCCCTAAAACGACTGATCTTGAGGATATTTTTAGAAACTTAACGAAAGAAGGTGGCGCTGATGCGTAACATAAAAACTGTTTTCTATCGTGAATTAATTGGTTTTTTTAATAGTCCAATGGCGTACATCTTTTTGGTCATTTTTGCCATTGTAAATGGTTATTTTTTTACAAACAGATTCTTTTTGTTTGGTCAGTCGGATTTAAGGTCATTGTTTGATATAGTACCATTGGTTTTTCTTTTCTTTATACCTGCTATTTCTATGGGATCGATTTCTAGAGAAAACGATATTGGTACAATGGAGATTATGTCAACTTTACCATTAAGCAATTATCAATTTGTAATGGGAAAATTTACCGCTGTCCTATGCCTTATTTTGTTAGGACTGCTTGCAACATGCATTCATCTTATTACGCTTGTATTTGTGGGAACAAATATTGATTTTGGAGCTCTTTTTAGTGGTTATTTAGGATTGGCATTTATGGGTGCTGCGTTTGCATCTATAGGTATTTATGCTAGTAGTCTGACACAAAACCAAGTTGTGGCATTTATCATAGGTCTATTTATGGTTTTAATTTTCTACATGCTTGATAAAACTTTGGTGTTTGTTCCTGCATCATTAGCAGGATTTCTACAATTTCTAGCGATTGATTATCATTTATCCAACATGTCTCGAGGAGTTATTGACTCAAGAAATTTAATATATTTTTTCTCATTAATTGGCTTCTTCCTTTTTCTAACAGTTCAAACCCTTGAAGTTAGGAGGTGGAAATAATGAAAGATTTTTTCAATAAAATTGACTTAAAAAGATCGGTTCTGATTCCAGGTGTTCTGCTTTTTACCATTCTTGTGTTGTTAAACTCAATTTCTACTAGTCGTTTCTTTAGAATCGACTTGACAGATAACAAAATGTTTTCGTTATCATCTTCCAGTAAGGCCGTGGTTAAAGAAATAAGCGATCTTCTTACTATGAAAGTTTTTTTCTCTGATGACCTCCCTGGTGAATACGCA
>CAJWTA010000103.1 GCA_913046805.1 uncultured Fidelibacterota bacterium
ATTGGTTCAAAATATCACATATGATATTACAAATCCAATTATTAGTATAGATAACCTTATGGCCGATATACATATAAATACAAATATATTAAGTTATACTTTAAGTGAACCTCTAGCAAATGCTATGCTTACAATCACCAGAACTGGTGGGACGGAAGACGAAAATTCACCTCAGTCTATTTCCTTTACACCAAAAGAGCTCAGTAAAGGATCTTTTAATGATGTGGTTTTGAATGATAATCCAAACCTTAATAATGGTTCAGTATATACCTTTGAATTGGAAGGGACAGATTATGCGTCGAATAAAGCAAAATCAGTTGTAATTGAGAATATTACGTTCGATAATCAACCTCCTGAATTATCTATTAGTAGACCAATAGATGCAGAACAGATAAAATCTACGATTTTATCATACTCATCCAGCGAAAAACTTGAAACTGCTACCGTGATTTTCACACAAACCAGTGGAACAGTTGATGTAAACTCGCCTCATAATGTATCATTAACTGGAAAACAGTTATCCAAAGGTGTGCATTCAGATTTTGACATTGGAATCACCTCGCAACTAGCCGATGGTGGGCGTTATAGTGTTACTATAGAAGCGTATGATAAGGCAGGGAATAGTGCAGTTGTACAGACTATAAATGACGTGTTCTTTGATTTATTACCACCCGTGATTGCTATTGAAAGCCCTTTGCCTGGTTCACGATTTAATAAACCAATTATTACTTATTCCACTAATGAAGAAATGGGAAAATCCACGATTACCTTTATAAGAACATCTGGAGCTGAAGATCCCCAAAGTCCGCACACCATAAATTTAACCGGTGAAAGGCTGCAGCAAGGCACACGTTACGATGAATCCTTTGAAAATGAAATTTCTCTAAAAGATGGATCGGTATACTCCATAACATTCAATGCGGAGGATATGGCAGGCAACGTTGCTGAAGAGATAAAGGTTGAAAATATTACATACGATTCAAGCGGCCCAGAAATTATTGTCTTGAACCCGCAGCCTTCTATTTTTGCCAATGAAATAATCGTAGATTTTTCGTTAAATGAAAAATTAAAAAGTGGAAAAGTTATACTTGAAAGAACGGGTGGGCCAAATGATTCTTCCAGTCCGCATGAAATTGGTCTTATTGATAGTCAACTACAAGAGTCGTCAAAAATCACTATTGATATCACTCAACAAACAAACTTGGTTAGCAATGCAGTATACAGAGTCAGTCTTGCCGGTCTAGATATAGCAGGGAACGAGGGAGTTTCAAATGTTATTGACGATGTCACATTCGATGATATTCCTCCTGAAATATCGGTAATTTCACCAGCACCAGAGTCCTTCATTAATTCACCCGTTATTGGGCTTCGTACTAATGAAGCATTGAACATTGCTTCTGTGGATTGGATTTGGCAGGAAGGCGAAGAAGATACAAAAAAAGAATATACATCAAATTTGGTCGGAGGAAGTTTGGCAGAAGGGGAATATCTTCAAGTTAAATTTGATCCCGAACCATCTTTGACTAGTGGAGCATGGTATGCGGTCACGTTTAATGGAACCGATCGAGCCGGTAACTCAGCAATTTATAATCATGGTCGTTTATTTTTTGATAATTCACCTCCAGTTTTATTGGGAAAATTTCCTCAAAATAACTCTTTCGTTAATGTCCCTGAATTAAGCTATTCAACGGATGAAAATCTCACTGAAGGATTTGTAACGTGGAAATCTGTCAATGGAGCAGAAAATATTAAAATAGATTTATCTATGGACGAACTATCATCAGGAACTTTTGGTATTGGCACATTAAGCTCACAAACTGAACTCGTTGATGGAACTGTTTATAATATAGAAATATCTGCAAAAGATGAGGCCAAGAATGAAGCAACCGCATTTGTAGCTAAAAACATTACATTTGATACCACAAAACCAATTTTTACTCAAGTAACACCGGTTGCAAGTTCACGCGTAAATACACAGACTGTATCATGGAATGTTAGTGAAAAATTACAGTCCGGAAAGTATACATGGATTCATATGGGTGGTGACCCTGATCCAAGCGCTCCTCATGAATTTGCATTGTCAGATAATTTGCTTAATCCAGGTATTGGAGATAATTCTAAATTACCTCAATTGGATCTTGTTGTAAACGCAATGTATAGAATAACCCTTGAGGGAATGGATTTGGCTGGAAACACTGGTAAAAAATTTGTTATGAGTGTTGTGTATGACGATGTTCCGCCAGTTTTAGAGTTAAAGTATCCAGAGAAAAACTCTGCCGTAAATCACCTAGATATATCTTATTCTATATCAGAGCAATTAAGTGTAGGTGAAATAATTTATACAAAAATTGGTGGCGATCCAGATCCAAATTCTCCTGTCATACTCAATCTTGAGGACAAGGAGCTTGAAATTAGTTTTGATCAGCCTCAAAAAACCAAGCAGACACCTATGTTGAACGATGGAACTATTTACAATATTCAATTTAAAGGAGAAGATTTAGCCACAAACAGTGCACAATCAAATTTGATTGAGAATGTGAAGTACGATATAACAAGGCCTCGTATTGATATTTTTTACCCTACATCCAATTCTTATTTTATGGGCTCAGAAATAAATATCCATATCAGCGAAGACCTCAAAGACGGTAAAATGGTTTGGACAAGAACCGGAGGTTTGAGCGATGAGGTCGACAAACAAAAAATTCCCCTTTATGATCAATATCTTAAAAAAGGTAAATATGAAAAAGCAACATTACCAATTGAGGAGTCGTTGAGCGCAGGTGTTGTTTATTCATTAGGTGTAGATGCTTTAGATTTTGCAGAAAACGAAGCGGAACCAGTTTTAATTGAGTCTATTGAATATATACGGAATATGGCAGGAAAATGGTACTATCAGGGTGCCATAATTGAAGTCGTGTGGTTATTAGAACCTGATGAAACAGGTATAGCTGGTAGATTTATGCAAGGTCTGTCGCTTGGAACCAAAATCAGTAATGAAGAAAAAGGTTCTTTCAAATTTGATTTTAATCAAAAGCCTTATCTTTTGACCGTTGTTATGGATGATGCTTCAAAGAATAGAATTAGCTTAGTTGAATTTATTAACAATAACAAAATTCGTGTGGTTACAGGTACTAAAAAACCCGCTAATATGAGCGATGGAGAGGTGATGGAGTATGAATGGAGGCCACAATAAAAAATAAGCTAATATTGCAATGATTAATGAAATAAAAAGTCTAAATTCCTCGCCGATTTACATTTTATTTTTTTAGGAGATTCTAGTTATGGCTAAAAAGCAAAAAAGTTTTGAAGAAAAAACTTCTTCAACCAAAGGTAAAGATCTAGAGCATATTAAGTTTGTAAAAAGTGTGCCATCTGATAAAGAGGGTTATTGGAGATTTAATGAATCTATGATAGCGTTAGAGAAAGGTCAAAAATTAGATGCAGCGCTTAAACAAATGGAGGACGAAGCAAATTTAGTTGATATTGAAATGCCAAATGATGAATCGTTATCTGAAGATACAAATATTGATAAACTTGATAATGATAATGACAATTTAAAAGACGTATCTAGCGATTCTTCTATTTTGAACGAAACTCCATCAGGAGAGGAGACTCTAGCTGAGGAAGAAGCTCCCGCAGAAGAGGAAGCTCCAGCAGAGGAAGAAGCA
>CAJWTA010000104.1 GCA_913046805.1 uncultured Fidelibacterota bacterium
ATTCCCGTAACACCCGATTGCATTTGGATTTGATTATAATGAATGCCTGGCTCATAATCTGTAAAATAGCCAGCTAAAACTTTGGAAGTTTTTTTCCAATCGAGCCACAAATTGTAGGAAGCAAACGATACAACCATAGCGCGCATTCTAAAGTTTAACCAGCCTTCTTCCTTTAACGCCCTCATGCATGCGTCTACTAATGGATATCCCGTTTTACCGTTTTTCCACAACTCAAACTTTTTCATATCAAAATCATCCTCCCTCATACCATCAAAGGCGCGCACCATATTTTGATATTCTAAGGATGGTTGCGTTTCAAGTTTTTGAATAAAATGACAATGCCAATGGAGGCGAGAACTAAATGCAGCAAGTGACTTTAAATGTCCATTTCGAACCTTTTGCTCTCGAAGCGCATTTCTTTTTTCGTTTGTTCTTTGAAAAACCTCTCGCAAAGATATATTTCCGTGGGAAAGATTGGCGCTGAGACGGGAACAGGTATCGTAAGCTGTATTTGGACTAGACATGCCTGAGGAATAGGTAACGGATCTTTTATCCAAAAAAGTGTTTAATGTGGAAAGGGCATTCCAATATCCTGCTCTCGAAGGAATCGCGCCATCTTCAATATTTAAATCCTTGGATGTTTGTATAGGAACGGTGTTTTTTAATTGCACATCATAGCTAATTGAGGGTTTATCGAACCTAGGACTATACATGTAAGCATTCCACTTCTTGGTCCAGTCATCACGGCTCTTTAAACCCCTAAAAACACCATTGCATTGAGATTCGTTCCACATTATTGATTTTGACTTAAACAATGCTGCGGCGCGCTTATCTCTTTGGTATGATGCATTTTCACCAGTCTCTTGATGGGAATATATTTTTTGAACGTCATATTCATTGCTAATATCTTTTAATACGCTCTCAATATTTCCTCGATACAAGTTCAATGAGGATCCAATGTCTTTCAAATCGCTTTTTAATTGAATCAAGCTTTCATTTAAAAAATGAAGTTGTCTGTAGGTGAAGTGATCCTGAGCAATTAACTCATCTTCGTAGATGTATATACAGGCTATATTGCGTTCTTTGGAAGCCAAATGAAGCGGCTCGTGATCATGGATTCTCAAATCTTTTTTAAACCAAACTATCGACAGAGGTTGTTTCTTCATGTATTTATTTCAGCATAGCTTGCATCGATAAAATCGCGGTAAATGTTTTTGTTAAAGATAATTGATTTCTTTGGACGCACAATTGCAGCAAAAAGGCCTTTTTTTTCGTATCCAAAATCATTACCAACTTCAAGTCTGTCATTGTTATATGTTATGCCAGATATCATCTTGTAATTAGGCTTAGATAGAAGTGTTGAGGAGACTACTTTTAAACTTTTTGGGTTAAAATTATCCATATCAGCTGATATTTTCATTTGCTGAAATAATCCAACTTCGTATTCCACGGTTAGTAGAAAATAATCTCCTGGCCACCCTACATCACAGTATGAATGATCTTGATTTTCCAGGCGATGTAATTTTGAACGAAAAAAACTGTAACCCTCCTCGTAATAATTATCTTTCTCAAAACCTGTTACAATGACTTCTCCCCTGTTGTTATATTGCAAACCTCTTTGCTCAAAATGAGAATTAAAATCCTGGTGATTGCTTCCAATATCTCCATCAAGAAGAATGTTTGCTATCGTTTTGTCAGACTCTGCTTTTAGAGATTCAAACTGATCTAAATAATTAAGTGAAAGTTTTTCTGATCGGATCGTGATAATAGATCCACGTAATTCAACAATAAGCATGTTTATCTTTATCGAACTGTTTTGAACAAGTAATCAATGCGTACTTCGTCTTTGATCTGAATGAACATTAACGATGGCCTTCTAACATTGAAATCAGAAAGTTTTATTCGAAATGATCCGTTGACTGTAGGATTTTTATCAAGCTGGATATAAGCACTGGTTTTAATTTTTTTTGTTATCCCGTGAAATGTAAGATCGCCCTCAATAAACACTGAATCTCTATCAACATTGGCTTGTGTAGATTTGAAAACGACCTCAGGAAAATCCAGAGCATCTGTGTAGTATAGCATGTTTGAGTCTCGAGAAGAAAGTTTACTGTCAAAAGAGTCGAGCCTTACTCTAATAGTAACGGATCCTGTTTTGGTAGCATCATCGTAAAATATTTGGGATCTAGCTTGAGTAGATGTACCTGTCCAGTTGTGCATGACATGATATCCGTAATATTTAATCTCCGAAGAGGACAAATCTAAATTTTGAGAAAAAGATAAAGTCAGTAACATAATTGGAACGAATAATTTCATAAATTTAGTATGGTAAAAAGGTTAAAAGAGCTGAAAGACTCATACTTGCAAAAGTAATTTGTGCAACATTCTGATGCAATGATAACGCTTTGTCATAATCGTTTGAGGTAACTATATTTTTTCCGAGAAAAGGTAATGCCATCATCCCTGCAAAATGAACATATGATAACCACTGATGAATTTTCATTGAACTCACCCTTTTATTATACTTTTGAGCAGGTGGAGCAAAATAGCTCAGTGAAGCTGAAACCATATAAGTTCCCCATGTAATTTTGCTAAATCTTTTGTGAGCGTCTTGTTTAGAGTAATCACCTTCTACCATTTGATTACCAAGGTACGATTGATAGGCAACCAGACCTAAACTAGTCAATGCCAGTTTTTGGTGATTTTGAAGCATTTTAACGCGAAGCTTGAGTTCATCCTTACGATTATCAGGACCAAAATTTATTTGTCTAAACAAGCCTTTATCTCCCCAAAGAAGCTTAGTTCGTAGGGGCATGTTCTCAATATTGATGATATTGGTATCTAGTTGTCCAATCAGACAAGAAACGATAAGTGGAAGGGATAGGATTAGCTTCATTACTGAGCTATTTGAGCGTTTTTCATAGAACAATATATAATTATATTTCGAATAATTCACTAAAAAATATACTCAAATCCATTTGTCAATTGTATGTATGTATTTCCAAGATCGCCATGGGGTTCACTATCTCTGCGATAATTAATAACAAAATTAAATGACAGCTTCTCGTTGATTGATATATTCATATCGCTATCAAACAAAATCCGATTATCATCAAATCGTTTTGTGTCGAATTGAAAATAGGCGGTATTATATAATTCAGTATTATCAGAAAGCTTAAGCTTAAAAGTTATATAATTGGTTGAGCGTAATAATGACATTTCCTGGTTTTCTTTGATATCGTATGTTTCATCTTCTTGCATAAAGCCAAAACCAAGATGCGTTGTTGTTTTATCTCCACTTAAAACTTGGTATCGAATTCCTGATCCAAGCAGAAAACGTTCTTTCATTAGAAGAAAATCATTAAATCCATATTGAGTAAATAGTTCAATAAAAAATTTATTTGAAATATCTTTGGTAAAGCGCAAATGGCTAAACCCTTTATTAACGATACTATTTGTTTTAGAATTAATTTTTTGATAACCATTTTCGTAACTGAGGATTAAAAAGCTGTTGAGTCCATTTTTTGCCGCAAAATCCAAACGATATTTTCCTGCTAACTCAACAACCTCCTCATTTGACTTTTCAAACCCTAAATCAAATCCAAATACATTCGTAAAACCGTAATCATTCGTGCTGTTTCGCATCGCTTCAGTGTTGACTTG
>CAJWTA010000105.1 GCA_913046805.1 uncultured Fidelibacterota bacterium
ATCTAGCGAAAAATGGGTTCAAAGTTACATCTTCGGACAGCTCGATAGTTGCTCAGCAAAAGGCTAAAGCATTAGCAGCTTGTCAAAATGTAAAGGTAAATTTCAAATTAGAGAACTTTTTTGATATTGATTGGTCAAATAAACAATATGACAACATTATTGGCATATGTTTTCAATTTATCCCACCTGAATCAATTGAAGAAGCATTTATGGGATTGCGCTCAGCGACAAAAAAAGGTGGGACGATATTGATCCATGGATATACTCCAGAACAAATAAATTATGGAACTGGCGGGCCAAAGGACGTATCTTTAATGTACACAGAAGCGACTTTTACTAATTCGTTTACTAATTCAGAAATCCATTTACTAGAAAAATATGAGGCTACAATAGCAGAAGGCCCTGGTCATAATGGAAAGTCGTCAATGATCGACTGTGTCGTAAAGTTATAAGCTTATAAAAGACTAGTTTATGTTTCATTGCTTATGGCATCAATTGGTGCAATTTTCCTAACTATGACTGTGTTATTTGTCTCCTTTGATTTTAACTACCCATAAAGATTATACTGTATTTTTTGCACTCTCACCCTTTATTGGCCCGATTTCGACTAAAGCGATATCACTGGAACCTGAATAAGGCTGAAGCATTGTTCTGTAGTTTTCGAGCCAATCCAACCCTTTTTCTACTATATTTTCAGAATTTTCTTTTTTATTGAAAATACCAACATAAAATACTTCATCTTCAATAACAGCCGTAAAATAGGAGTCAATTGTGCCTTTTGAAAGTGCTTTCTCCGTAATCTTGTTGTAATCGTCCAAGAAGCGGTCCATGAATTCGGGTTTTGGTTTGAACCTTATTGTTTTCATTAATCGCATTACAAAGCTCCAATTTTTAATTAAAACTTTTTAATAATAGGTGGCGATTTTTGTTAACTATTAGCCAATAAATTAACTTTAATGTTTAGCTACCTTACTTACTTAAAATACATAAGTTCAGGCAAATACAAAGATATTATTGTATCTTGCAAGCCTCATACGCATTTCTAGGCATGGATTTTACTATGGCGCTCGATTTTGGGATGCGACAACATTGACTTAAAGAGCTTAATTGCTTTCTCGACTTTTTCGAATATGTCGGAAAGATTTAACGCAAAGGTAAACATGAAATCCACCAAACACTAATAAAAATAACTTTGATAGATCGGCCCAAAAATTTTTAAAAACTGTACCGTTCCCTAACAAAGGTCTGATGAAGTCCAGACCTCCAATAAACATTATTAAACCAAGAACCACAGCCAAATGCATAAATAAAGATTTTCTGTGTTCATATTTAATAGAAAGGTATCCAACTATGAGCATTGGTAATCCAAGGGCAGAAGGTATCAGGGATGTCAGAGATTGGCTTCCACTGACAGCAGTAACGACAACACCCCATATCGTCATTACCAAACCTATGAGTAAAGTGATATTTTCAACCTTCTGACCAAAAAATTTAAATTCAGTATCTGACATTATTAAACCTTTTTTTGTGTATGATGTACTCTGCCTGGATTGATCCTCTAGGTGTTCTTTATTTTAGTTTTTCAACAACAATTGGCAAATGCAGTTCCTGTTTTATGACCTTTTATCAATTGAAAAATTTCTACATGATGATGGAATTTCAAGATAAAAGCTTCAGATTTTTTAAAGCCACTATATGTTTTTTCATTTTGCCGGGTCGATCGGAAATTCTGTTATTCCCTTGATGATATTGAATTCCCTCTTTTGTTCGGCTAATTCCCAAAGGAGAGTTTAGATAATGGTTAAGTTTGTGATAAACTGGTGAAATTGGTCTGTAACTGTAGAAACTACTGAAAACTTTTTGAGGAGAAAGAACTTTGACTTTCAATTTACTTTTTGGGTCCATAGGAGTTTTAGTTGAAACATCAGAAATACAAAGGCAATCATTTAATCGTGCATTAAAAATGAACGGTGTTACCTGGAATTGGAATATAGGTACTTATTGTAATTTATTAAAAAGTCCTGGGGGTAAAAAAAGGTTAATAGAATATAGTAAAAATCAAATTAGTGTTGAAATAGCAGAACGAATTCATAGAGATAAACAGAGTGCATTCGAAGAGTTAATAGGGGACGGTTTGGAGCCTCGGGTTGGGTGTTTAGAGGCATTAAAAAAGTGTAAAGATAATGGTGGTAAAGTTGGTTTTGTCACTACAACAACACCTTATACAATAAATATTATCAAAAAATCACTTTCAAAATACATTAATTTTGATGATTTCGATATCATCACATCCTGTGAAACTGTTGCACAACCAAAACCCTCAAGTGAAATTTACAAATATGTTTTGTCTGAATTAAAAATTAATGCAGAGCAAACCATTGCCATAGAAGATACAAAAGTAAATCAAAAAGCAGCCCTTGACAGTGGCCTCGACTGCTATCTTTATCCTGGTGAATACGCAACATTTGATTACGTTGATATTAATGATGAGAAATTCATTTCAGATGGGGAAATGATACCAAAACTGCTTTTGGATTAGTGGGATGAATAATGATTTTTTTGCTAAATTATTTTTAAGTTTTAAGATAATATTGAAAAATAATAGGGTATCGTTTTGTCTTGGATTATAACTAAATATCTTACCACAGCGCTGGTCGTAGTAATAATAACAGAAGTAGCAAAAAGAAATGATAAGCTTGGTGGATTAATTGGTGCATTGCCTTTAATTACGATAATGGCACTCGTTTGGTTGTATTTTGAAAGGCAGGGTTATGAAAAAATTGCTAATCACGCCTGGTATACCTTTTGGTATGTTATTCCAACGCTCCCAATGTTTTTAGCTTTTCCGTTTATATACAAAGTTACCGGGTTTTGGCTATCATTATTACTATGTATACTGATAACGGGTATATGTTTTGCTGTTTTGGCTTTTATAGTAAAACAGTTTGGAATTAATCTCTTGTGAGATTTTTATAACTCTTCAAGTATATTATATATTATTGGGTTTATAACGCTTGGATGCGTCAAAGGTGCCATATGTGCCCCATCAATGTATGAGTGGAAGGACCAATTCGGCATTGTTTCCTCGAAAATAGTTATGATTTTTCTAATAGAGTTTACTGTTTTTTCACTGAATAAAACATGGGTATTTAGCGGAAGAATATCTCTCCATTCTTCAAGTCTAGTGGTTTCATTAATGACACACGCCCATTCATGAAGATTTGGCTTTAAGGCTTCTGCGAATTTTTTTCTACGGAGCTCATCCATTTGTTTCCAAGTCCCAGATCCATTCCAGTAATCGGCAAACTGCTCAGCAGCTTGTACCCATGTCTTATTAGTAAAATTAGTTTTTATAATATTACGTAGGTTAAGCGCTTCTTGATAGCTTTCAGGATCAGAGTGATGCCTCAACAAATAAAATGGGTTTGGTTCAATCAGTATAAGCTTTTTTATCTTTTCAGGATATTGTCTTGCAGCCATCATTGCCACGCTTCCTCCAAATGAATGTCCTACAATTGATAAACTTTCGTTTTGCTCAAAAAATCTTCTTAGCAAATCCACTTGGTCACTCAAAGATTGATCACGTTTTCCAGGCCATTTAGGCGTAGCTCCATATCCAAATAAATTCGGGGCAAGTACGCGATAGTTTGGAGATAAA
>CAJWTA010000106.1 GCA_913046805.1 uncultured Fidelibacterota bacterium
TCTTGGCATGTTGATCTGTATACCTTTACTTTATCTTTAAGCTTTTCTTCAATGGCATCTGCCAAATATTCGCTAGGTGAGACACAATGAACCTTGTAACCATGATTAACCAACTTCTCAGCTAATCCACCAGAACCACTTCCTACGTCAAGAATGGTCTCAACATTTTCTGGTATTGCGTCAATGATCAATTGGGAGTGGAGATCTTGGGCTTTTCTAACATTCTCAGGTATGATCTCTAGTTCATCTGGCCAAAACCCATAATGCAAATGCTCTGTTTTGTATAAAAAGCGGCTTATTACAAGTCCAATCTCCAGACCTACTTCTTTGGAGCTAACTTTTTCTTTTTTGATGCTCAATTTATGATCCTATGAAAATTGCTAATGATATTCCAACTAAAATTCCTAAAATCAATGCTACTTGTAAAAATTTCCTTTATCATTTTTTATACTTTTTAAACCAATATAATATGTGATCAATTTTTGTTATTAACTGACTGGGTTTACTAGCGATGCCGTGATATGCTTCAGGTATCTCAACATATACTGTTTCAATTTTTCTTATTTTTAAAGCATGATATAATTGTTTTGCTTCTGATGGTGGAGTGCGTAAATCATAAGTACCAACCATGACCATTGTTGGTGTTTCAATATTACCAACTAATGATATTGGTGAAAATTTCCAGTATTCTTCAAAATTTTCCCATGGCTGTCCTTTGTATCTTGAATTCGCGTAGTAAAAATAATTATCAGCAACTAAGGTCTTTGATATCCAATTCATTACTGGTTTTATTACTGCAGCTGCTCTAAAGCGCTTTGTCTTACCTACAATCCAAGCTGTCATTATGCCGCCTGCGCTTCCGCCAGTAACAAATAAATTATTTTTATCAATGTAACCCAATTCTAATAGTCTATCAACTCCATCCATAACGTCATGATAATCGTCTCCTGGATAATTGCGATATAACAGATTTCCAAACTCTTCTCCATAACTAGTACTTCCTCGTGGATTGGGGTAAAAGACAACATACCCAGCAGCAGTATAAAGTAAAATTTCTGGTGAAAATCTATCACCATAGTTGCTAATTGGACCTCCATGATTTTCAACAATTAGTGGGTATTTTTTGCTTGGATTAAATCCGGGAGGTCTTGCTATCCAGCCTTGAATTCTTCTACCATCAACTGATGACTTGTACCATATCTCATTTATTGTACCTAGATCTTTATTTGACAAAAGATCATTATTTAACTTTGTAAGTCTATTTGATTTTTTACCATCGAAATATGCAATATCAGCAGGATGATACGGTGTCGTCATAGTATAAACTATGTTGTCAGTTCTTGACGTAGAATACGATCCACCACCATAAGGTCTACCAATTGTTGTACCACCAAGATTGTCAGCAATTTTCTTAAACTTCCCAGAAAGAGTTACATAACCTATTTTTCCGTTACCATGGTTGTCATACTTATAGTACAATCCTTTTCCATCTGCAGACCAAGATAATGAAGAAATTTTTCTATCGAGACTCGTTTTTATTACTTTTTTACCAGACCCATCTGAATTCATAAGATATAGATTGTTTACCTGATAAGTTTGAACCTTATCATTATAACCTAAATACGCGATCTTTTTACCATCTGGAGAAAATACTCCACTATGGTCAGGTCCTTTTCTATTGGTTAGTTGTTTAAAGTTTGAACCATCAATTTTGATATAATACATCTCAGAATTTCTAAAATCATATTCCCAGTTTTTTGAGTAATTAGAACTAAAGATCATTGCTTTACTATCATTTGACCAATCAAAGCTTTTATGGTTGTAAGGTTCGCTAGTAACTTGAATAGGAGCACCTCCATCTTTTGAAATATAAAATAGGTGACTGAAGCCTCTGTCTAAATATCCAGAACCATCTGCCTCATGCTTTAGTCGATCTGTTATTCTAGCTGGTGGAGACCATTTTGCATTCTTAGGTTTTTTTGGGGCGGGAATTAAACTCAGTACCTCATCAGCAACAAACATAGAAAATCCAATGTACTCTCCACTTGGAGACCATTTTAAATTATTTGGGCTTTTACTAAGCTGCGAAATAACTGAATACTGTTTCGAATCAACCCAATAGATATATATCTCCGATCCATTGTCATCGCCAGAGCTCGAAATAAATGTAATATGTTTACTATCAGGCGACCATCGTGGGCTACTTTCATCGTGCCTGTTTGAAGTAAGCTTTTGATGATTATTTCCGTCTATATCAATCATCCAAATTGAGGAAGTTTTAGCATCTTTCATTATATCCATCTTTGTTCGAACGTAAATAATTTTTGAATTGTCAGGAGAAAGTTGAGGATCTTTTGCATATTGAAGTTGAAATACATCGAGGTTTGAAAACCTTTCTTGAGATAAAACAATTGTGCAAAAAATGAAACCTACGACTATGCTTAGATATCTTTTCATAAGTATAATATACAAAAAAACTATTTATTCGGAAGATTTATAATCTTAATTGAATCAGTCTAAACAAACACAAAAAATTATAAACTGGTTATAATCCTAATGCAGTATAAATATTAAAACTGCTTCCAAATAATACCAGCTCTACTCATAATCTTTCAACCAATCTAGGGCATCTACAACCGCGCCAACGTAATCTTGGATATTATGATTTCCTTTTTCAAGTAAAACAAGTTCGGCTTTAGTGCCAGAGGAAATAGCATTATTATAGAATTTTTCACTTTGACTATAAGGAACAATTTCATCTTCTTTGCTATGAATTAATAAAATGTCACCGCTTAACTTTGTGTTAAGGAGTGAGTTCTCTTTAACCGCATTCTTATAGGGATCAAATATGGATAGCGATGAGAACTCATTAAGATATTCAGGCGTGAAAAGTTGGTGGGTATACGTGGTCAATGAATTGTCTATTACAAGCGCTTCTTTTTCGCCATCAAATAATTCATCCAATTTGCTCACATAAGGCTCACGAATAATTTTATCTATAATATTTAAATTGTATGTTTTGTTCATTACATAGGGGTGATAAATAGCCCAAGAGGGTCGCTCAAATCTTTGAGGTATTTCAAACGTTTCGTCTCTCTCTAGGTTAAAGTAACCTGCAATGACGACGCTCGCGTCAATGTCAAATGACCTTGGGTTTTTTGATAATTCGTCATGCATAGCAATAGAGTTATATCCTCCATTGGAATAGCCAATAACAAAGAGGTTGTCATTCAATTCTATCTCATTTTCACATGAAAATGCCTGCACACCTTCAACCATGTCTAGCAGTACTTTTCCATTACTTTTCTGATAGACTGGATAGTACGGGAAATCTGAATTTCCAAGCCCAAGGTAATCTGGTTGAATAGCAGCATACCCGATGCTCGCGCCAAATAAACCCAAATAACCATAAATAGGGATCAAAGAGGCAACATCACTTTTTTTAATAGTTAATCCGTGTTGTCCCGAAAGCAGAGATAGGGGCTGATCAATACCCAAAGGGTAATAGACAGCGCCCGAAGCGATCGCAGTATTTCCATTGGGATCAGTCGTTTCATAATCAACGGAATAAACCTTTACATCATACTTAGCAGAAAAACTATCTG
>CAJWTA010000107.1 GCA_913046805.1 uncultured Fidelibacterota bacterium
GCAGAACAGGTTGGACACAGAATCTCTTTAATCGCATCTAGATAGGAAATTAATATGGAAACAATTGTTTTATACGGACCTTACTTACTTATTTCAGGCTGTGTATTTGGGTTTTTTATGGCCTGGGGCATTGGAGCAAATGATGTCGCTAATGCAATGGGTACATCAGTTGGTGCAAGGGCACTTACTCTGGCTCAAGCAATTCTCGTAGCATGTGTATTTGAATTTGCGGGTGCATATCTAGCCGGTGGTGAAGTTACCTCTACTATTCGAAAGGGAATCATTGATCCTAGCCTTCTTCAAGAAACTCCAGATTTATTGGTGTTCGGTATGTTGGCAGCATTACTGGCTGCAGGAACCTGGTTGCTTATTGCTTCTTCAAGAGGTTGGCCCGTCTCCACAACACACTCAATAGTAGGTGCAATTGTAGGTTTTGCTGCAGTTGGAATAAGTGTTGATGCTGTTAGCTGGTCAAAAGTTGGTTCAATTGTCTCCAGCTGGGTTGTATCCCCCTTGATGTCCGGAACCATAGCTTTCTTAATATTTATATCTGTTCAAAAACTGATCCTGAATACTGACAAACCTTTTGAAAATGCTAAGCGATACGTCCCAGGTTATATGTTTCTTGTAGGTTTTGTTATATCGATGGTTACCCTATTGAAAGGTTTAAAACACATTGGTTTGCCTCTCACGTTTGGTGAGAGCTTCACTTACTCAATTGTTATAGGTTTCATTATTGCCACAATCGGTGCTTTTTTTCTAAGAAAGATTGAGAATACTACTCAACAACGTGGTGATGTAACATTTGATGGCGTTGAGAAAGTTTTTGCAGTACTGATGGTTTTTACAGCTTGTGCTATGGCATTTGCTCATGGATCTAATGATGTTGCAAATGCAGTTGGGCCATTAGCTGCGATTGCAAGTGTAGTTCAGTCTGGAGGCGAAATTGCTGCAAAATCATCTATGCCGTGGTGGATTCTCTTGCTCGGTGCTACAGGTATAGTTGCAGGATTAGCCACTCTTGGATACAAAGTAATAGAAACTGTTGGAAGGAATATAACAGAATTAACTCCAAGTAGAGGATTTGCTGCAGAGTTAGCGGCCGCTACAACTGTTGTATTAGCCTCAGGAACAGGCTTACCCATCTCTACAACACATACACTCGTAGGAGCTGTGCTTGGTGTAGGTCTTGCAAGAGGATTATCTGCGGTCGATTTCACTGTGGTTGGACGGATAATAGTCTCTTGGGTAGTAACATTACCGGTAGGAGCTGGACTATCAATATTGTTTTTCTTTACCTTCAAAGGAATTTTCACTTAAGAAGCAAAATCAGGTTTGTTTTTTAACTTACCTGACCTTCACCTTGATGTCCTTTAAAAATAGGTATAAAAAGTATCTATGTGTGGAAGATTTACGCTCAGAAATATTGATGAATTAGTTAGTAAATACGGATCAGTTGATTTTGACCCTTCATACAATATAAGCCCTGGACATAAACTACTAGCGCTTACTGACAAGCTACAGGAAATCGAATGGGGATTTTCTCCTTATTGGGCCGATAAGCCTTTTAATTTGATTAATGCAAGAATTGAAACTCTTAATGAAAAACCCTCTTTCTCAAACTCAAATCGATGTTTAATTGCTGCTGATGGATGGTATGAATGGAGAGAATCGAAAGATCAAAAACAACCTTTTTTCCATCATTTGAACGGCGAAATATTCTTTTTTGGAGGAATATTTGGCGGTTATCGAGGTAAAGTAGGTTGTGCCATTGTTACTACTGAGGCAATTGATTCACTTAAACCAATTCATGAAAGAATGCCTTTAATAGTCTCAAAGAGTCATTTCAAAAATTGGCTTAATGGGGACGACGTCGACTGCATGGATAGCAATTTGTCTAAACAGATAATCAAACACACAGTTTCTAGGCATGTAAATAATCCGATAAATAACGATCCAAAATGTGTGTTTCCAACCAAAGAAAAAGAAGGACCTAGTGAAGATTTATTTAGCTGAATTTATAGGGACATGCTTCCTTTTAATGATAGTAGTTGGTTCTGGAATAATGGGACAAAACTTGACTAATAACGAGGCTATTACTTTATTGGCTAATACAATTTCTACTGGTGCAGGATTGACCGCACTTATCTGGATGCTTAGTAAAATTTCTGGAGCGCACTTTAATCCTGCTGTTAGCTTGGTTTTCTATTTGAATAAACAGATTAATTTAAAGATATTTTTTGGCTATACACTCTGTCAGATTTTTGGTGCTGTATTGGGAACTTTATTGGCAAATTATATTTTTGGTCTTGAGATTTTTCAGTTTTCGCAAAATACCAGAGATGGTTTTAATATTTTCCTATCGGAAGCTATTGCAACTTTTGGGCTTATCTTAGTCATACTTAGAGTAAGTGATTTAAACTCTTTAATGGTAGCACCCGCAGTAGGCTTGTATATTACCTCTGCGTATTGGTTCACTTCATCTACGTCTTTTGCAAATCCAGCCGTAACAATTGGCAGAATGTTTTCTGATACTTTTACAGGTATTGATCCTCTAAATGTAACCTACTTTATTGGATTTCAGGTCTTGGGTGCTCTATTAGCCTTTCAAGTTAATAAAGTCTTCAAAGCTAATTAATTTGAAAAGTATATTAGAGATGCTTTTTTAATTGCTGCAAGAGCACTGGGAGGAATACAACCTTCTTCCTCTAAAAAGTTGTCCATACAAGAAAGAATGATAGTCAGCCCCATTTTTAGCCTATTTCTTTCATCTTTTTGATCCAAACTGAAATGATTTTTTACGCCATTGAAAAATATCGGTTTAGAAAATTTATTTAATATCAAATTCGATATTGGAAGATTGTTATTTACATAAATCGAAGTTACATCAATTATTAATTTTATAAGCTCCGTTTCATTCTTTTTGCCGACATTGTCTAAATTTTTTTTAATCAATAGCAATAATGAATTAACTTGTTTGTGACTGAGAGCTTCGAGAATAGATTCATTGTTAGGAAAAAACTTATAAATTGAGGGCCTCTTTAATCCAGATATTTTTGAGACATTTTGAATGGTTACATCTTTCAAAGAGCTATTTACATATACTAATTCTGCAGTTCTTAGAACTTCATTGAATCTCTCTATACTTCTTTTTTGTTTTGGCTCAATGTAGCTGCAGCGCTCAATATTCATAACCATAATAGTACTTTCTGTATACACTATATCTCAAGTTAAACCTCTGTATAGATTGAATGGCTAAGCACATATACTATTTTCATCTTCTAGCGGGCATGTGTATGCTTGAGCTGGGTAATTTGGCTTCATCCTTAGCTCCTTTCAATGTAAGTGCCGTTTCCGTAAGTTTGAACGCTAATGCTCAGGAAGCTGGTTTAGTAGTTACATTAGAGCTATTTTTCGCAGCGATAAGTTCATTATATTTTGGAACTGTTGCTTACAAAGGTAAGTCGTTGGGCTTATTTGGAAGTTTGATAGTTATTATTTGTTATTACCTTTGTTCTATCGCAGAAAATATAGATCAAATTACCATCATAAAGGGATTTTCTGGAGTAGGTTGCGGTATGCTTATTGCCTCTGGACATTC
>CAJWTA010000108.1 GCA_913046805.1 uncultured Fidelibacterota bacterium
AATGAATTATAAAAATGAATATTTTTTATCCAACTTCGCATATCTTTAACAAGAAAAGGGAATAGGAAAATACCAATAGCAGGGAAAATAGCTGAAACTTTTGAAAGTACTGCAGCTCCAAGCATTAAGCCTCCTAAATAAATATATTTCTTATTTTTAAAAAAAGCTAAGTAGTAAAAAATTATAGCATTGATTGTGAAAAAAGCTAGAGGTACATCAGGCGTAATAATTATTGAATTTGTATGAAACATTAAGTTTGCTGTAATCACAGTTGACAATGCCAATGCTGTTTTGTAGCTAAAGATCAGTTTTCCATAGTAATATACTATGAATGTTGTTAGCGTCATTAGAAAAACCGAGCCAAGTCTTACTGTAAAGCTTGATTCATAAAATAAAGTAAACAGCCAAATGATCAATGCTACAACCGGTCCATGATCAATATAACCCCATGATAGGTGCCTTCCATACATTGCATAGTAAGCCTCGTCATCTACAAGCATTGTGTTTGAAATAAATAGTATGCGAATTAAAAATAAAGCAGATGAAATGGCGATCGTACTATAGAAAAAAAGATTATTGTTATTCACGAAAAACCCACTTTTTTGCGCCAAAATAATTAACCAGAGTTCCAGAAGCTATTCCAGCGAGCTGACCAATTGCTTTAATCGTTGGCTGATATTGAACTAAGATAAACTGCAAAACACCAAGGTTGATAATCAGTGAAAGAAGCGAAATTGATAAGTATTTAAAATAATTTAACTTAGAGATTGAACGTTTTTCAGTTTCTTTAAAAAATGTCCAATTATTATGAAGGATATAATTTTGAAGGCTAGCAAGAACGAATCCAGTGATTGATATTGGAATAGGGGCATAGGACAACCTATCTACAAAAACATAAAAAATAGATATGTTAGTAACAGTACCAAGGAGACCAACAAACAAAAACTTAGTAAACTTCATCGCATTTATATTGTGAAAGATATATGTTAATAGATTTAATTTAATCTTAGCATGTTAATTTCTTTACTACAAAAACAAATACCTCTCATTGATCTAAGGGCCCCAATAGAATTTTCAAAAGGGGCAATGCCAACCAGCACAAATCTTCCTATCTTATTTGACGATGAACGAGAATTGGTGGGTACGACATATAGGAAATTAGGTAAAGAGAGTGCCACAGAATTAGGGTATTCACTGGTAAAAGACAAAACCAGGGAAGAACGCGTTCAAAGTTGGGTTGCATTTATCAACGATAACCCTACATCTCACTTGTACTGTGCACGCGGTGGCCAACGATCTGAAATTGCTCAAAATTGGTTATCGAAAATTGGCCTAGATATACCCAGAGTAAAAGGTGGATTTAAATTGCTTCGCAATACATGTATGAATATCCTTGAAGAAGCATTTGAGGATTCAAAAAAATGGATCATCATTGCTGGTAAAACGGGTTCAAATAAAACAGGACTCGTTTCAAAATTTAGCAATGGAATTGACCTTGAAGCGTTAGCAAATCATAGAGGATCTGCTTTTGGAGGGTTTCCATCACCTCAGCCACCCCCGATTAGTTTTGAGAATAGCTTAGCATGTAAATATTTAAATACCACCAATCGAATAATTTTGTTTGAAGATGAGTCTAGAGCAATCGGAAGACTGGTTATACCTGAAAAATTCTACAATAGAATGATCAATTCAGAAATTATAATTATTGATCAACCCTTACAGCAAAGAGTAGACCATATTTATAATGAATATGTCGCAAACGCTTTAACCTATCAGTCGCTGGATAGTTTGTGTAATAAACTTAGACGTCAATTGGAAAAAATATCAAAAAGATTAGGGATGGATAACTTTAAAATTATTGATAATCAGATCAGTATAGCTTTTCAAAGAAATGATAAAAATGAACATTACCAATGGATTCAACAGCTGCTACAGAATTATTATGATAAAATGTATGATTACCAATTAGAGAAAAAAAAGAGTCGCTGTATATATAAAGGTTCTTGGAATGATGTAGAGGAGTATATCACAAAACTTTAGATCTGTAATGAAATAATGTTTTATAAATTGAAATCATGACATTAAGAATTTTGTTTTTTAATTTTTTTTAAGAGTTTTAATGTAAGGTGAATACCATCATACTCTGAATGCTTATCTCCTTCATACTCTATCCCCACATACCCATTGTAACCTGCCCTAAGAACAATTTCCATCATTTTATTATAGTCTGTTCGAACTTCATTTCCATTTAAATCGAATTCATGGCTTTTAGCGCTAACAGCTTTAGCGAAAGGCATAAGTTCTTCAACACCTTTGTAGCGATCATACCATTCATTGTCTTGAATCATGAAATTTCCAAAATCGGGAAGTGTTCCCACCCTTGGATGATCTATCTTTTTCATTAATGCGGATAACCATGCTCCGTTCGATGAAAGACCACCATGATTTTCAACAATAGCATTAATTTCTAAATCGCTGCAAAAATCAACAAGCCTGCTTAGTCCGTCAGCTGCTAGATCCAACTGATAATCGTAGCTTAATTTATCATCACTTCTGGCATTTACCCGAATCGAATGACATCCTAAAAATGCTGCGGCCTCAGCCCATTTGTAGTGATTTTCAACGGCTTTGTATCTTTTGTTTTTATCAGGATCGCCGAGATTTCCTTCATTGTCACACATAATAAGCAAGCTCCTTACATTGTGATCATTTGCTCTTGATTTCATTTTATTTAGATATTTTCTATCCTTTGCTTTTTCAAAAAAAAATGAATTAACATATTCCACGGCACTAATGCCAAATTCAGTTTTTGCCAATGAAATAAAATCAAGATGATCTATTTTCTTGGAAAATAACTCGCGGTGTAATGACCACTCTGCTAAAGATATTTTAAACAATTCTTGTTTTGCGCAACTGGAAAACAGCGAAGAGCTAGCTACTGGTAACGATAAGCCCCCAAGCAAAATGGAGGTGTCTTTAATAAACTTTCTTCGATTCAATTAGAGTTTCCTGATCCTGATATTCCTATACCAAACTTCACCGTGATCTCCTTGGATACCGATATGCCCTTTCGATGCCTTAGCAAAAAGAGGCATGGTTTTGAATTTACTCTTTTCAACAAGTCTCCACATTGCATTGCTTTGATAGACATATTCAACTATCATCTCTCCATTGAGCCAATGCTCAACCTTATTGTTTAGAACTTTTATTCGGACTTTATTATACTTTCCAGCAGGTTTAACTACATCCTTACTTGGTGATATCATTGCGTATAACGCTCCTGCTGAGGTCAGTGTATTTTTTCCATCAGTATGTACTTCGTTATCTAAAACTTGCATTTCTGGAGCCGATTGCCAAATGTAATCGCCCTCTTCTGTTGCATAATAAAAAATTCCGCTATTACCTCCAACGGCGACTTTCCACTCTAGTTCAAGTTCAAAATTTTCATAGATATCTTCACTTATAAGGTCTACACCGTACTCGGGTTTAGTTTTCATGGTTCCGTTAATTATTTCCCAAGAATCTGGGAATGAATCTTGGCGATATCCACGAAGACCATTAACTTTTTTGCCATCGAAAAGATACGTCCAA
>CAJWTA010000109.1 GCA_913046805.1 uncultured Fidelibacterota bacterium
AGCAGGTAGTCCATATGAATTTCCAAGGGTTTTTTGCCCAGTAGTATCTTCAACCTCTATCCAGAACCAATTTTCTTTTTGAACATTAAATATCGAGGTGTCGATGGCTGTAATTGGTCTCGATGGTATAGAGGCATAAACAGATTTTTCACCATCCTCAGACGATGAGTGTAATATACGATACATTAAAAAATCAGGCTCAAATGACTGCTGCCACTGTAACGTGAGTTTTTTGGTAGGTATATGCGTATAGTTAACGCCGACTAAAGATACTGATCCCGGTGGTCCCGGCAAGGCTGGTTTTATCCTTACAATCTTTTTTAGAGATAAATTTGTATCAGCAAATGCATAGACCCTATACTGGTACTCAACGTGTTCGGCTACCAAAGTTTTAAGATTTATTGTATCAATCCAAACAGTAATTTCATCATCAATCAACGAGTCTTTATGCACCCATTCATCTAATCCTTTTTTTCTATCAATTATATAACCATCAAACTCTCTACCTTTTCGCACCCAAGATATCTCAATATTGTTTTCTGAAATCTGGGAAGCCGCTAGACTGTCTGGTGACCAAAGTGACTTGTTGCTTCTAGGGTCATATGGATTATCCCATTCTCTTACAACGTCATTGCAGGAATAAAAAAAAAGTATAATCAAAAATAAAAACGAATTTAATTTTTTAACCATCGCACCATTTCTAGATACTTTGCATGATAATAAATTATAGGGAAAACAGAAATACCAGACAATACATCAAATAGAGGTTTTTGTTTATCAATATTTTCAATTTTTCTGTGGCGCTCATCTGCTTTATCGGTATTTTTGCTATATTGATCATATAGATATGATGACCTTATACCTAAGTAAGACCTATAGGAAACTCCAGCAGCGAGCATTTGAAGGTAAAGCTTTCTACGATTTAAATAGTAATCACGTTTATCAGTAATATCTTTTATCGTATAATAGTTAGGAGAGGATTTGGTAGTTCTACGATGTTTTATTTTGAAAGTATTGTTTCGAACCACATATGAATCTGAAACCAATTTATAACTGCCTACAGGAAGATCGTTAAATCTTTGCTTGCCCTCATCTATCAATAACATACTTTTCCCATCCTCTGTTGAAATAGAAATGTCATTTGGAACCGGATCTTTAAACACAACATTGCCAATTTTTGGACTTTTCAATTTTAAATCAATATAAATGATATCTGAATCATCGCTTGGCAATTGACGAACCCTAAATGGTTCGTAATCTTTCTTGAAAATTACGATAGGACGGCTTTCAACAACGACCCTATCAATTGCTAGTGGTGTTGAACCGTTTAAAGTATCCCTGCCTACACGAATCAATGCGTCTGAGGGATTGGTTTTGAAATATACGAGATTTTGACGCTTGTGTATTTCAAGGGGGATACGTTTAGACATAACGATCTCAGATAAATTATGCATTCCCCTAGTGTACAACCCTTCAATTGATAGATCATAATCATAGCTTACAGCATTTATAATACGGCCTGTAGATGATTCTATTAACCTTGCCTCAATTAAAAAAACATCACCAATTTTTGATACATGAGCAGTAGCTAACCATTCTTGACCTAAGAGCATTGAAGCTATTACAGCACATTCTAACGATGCACAAGATGTTGAAAGGTCGTTATCAAGAAGCATTTCGGACATATCTTCGTAGTCTAAAACCCGTAATGTATCCATTTGAAGCAACTCAGTTCGAAAAAGAGCTGATAATTTTATTAATTCGTCTTGATGTATATTTTCACCGGAAAAATCTAAAACGGCTATTGAGTGTTCGTCTGCCATTATGGGAAGAGAGAATAAAAGGGATAAGATAATATTTCGCATATTAAAAATCAAAATAACCCTATATTGACAGTATTACAAACTATCTTGGTTAAATGAATAAAACTCTATGTTTTAGGCTCATCAGAGCAATCACCGCAATCACATGTTCCGTCACCAATTGGAGGTGCTTCACGTTTAGATAAACGCTCCATATTAAAAAGCGGCTCTCCTGAATTACAGTTTATAATATTATCCGTAACTTGAAGAGGTTCGGTTGTTCTTCCGTCAGGAGAAAACAATGTTACTTTACCCATTTTTCTTGAGACATCTGCAAACGCTTTCTTATTTCCGTTTGGATACCACCAGTACGCCAAGCCATCTCGCTCCCCTTGAGAAAAATTAACTTCTTCCTTTTTTTGACCATTTTCATACCACCAGGTTAGCTTGCCCTGCAGTAATCCTTTTTTATAATTTCCTTCAGCGTGTTTTTTTCCATTATCATACCACTGTGTGGTCATAGCTATACGTTTTCCAGCATCAAAAAAAGAGCGCTCCTTCCTGTTGCCACTTTCGTAGTACCAATTGAATTCACCCGTTCTGTTGCCATTTATAAATTGCCCCTCGGAGTAAATTTCACCATTTGAATGCCATCTGGTTACTTTTCCTTCAGATACATTTTTAAACATCTGCACGAATATATCGGGAGGTGAATTGTAATTGTAATTGTCCTGACCATCTGCCATTTGCTGTACTAAGAAAATTCCGGTATGGATGGTGGTATCGCTTTCAGAATAAAGCATTGGTCTTCCAGACCAAGACTTATCACCGTCCTTGTATTCTGCAGAGGTAATATTTCCATTATCAAATTCCAGATTATAATATCTACTATTTGAACCTTGAACAAAATATTTCCATATACCATTTTTAATACCATTTGTGTATTCACCCTTCATTCTAAGAGATCCATCGTAAAAATCAAGAAAAGCTTTTCCATTGTAAGGCTGTCCAATTGAAGGATCATAAGCTATACCATCTTTTGAATCGAGTTCATCAATAGATATTTCTTTAGAGCAAGAAACAAGAACAAGTAAATAGATAAATAAAATAGATATATTTTTCATTTTTTTTCTTTGTTAGAATTAAAAAATATCGCGGAGGGGGTGGGATTCGAACCCACGTTAGGATATTTCACCTAAAACACCTTAGCAGGGTGCCGCCTTAAGCCGCTCGGCCACCCCTCCTATTTCAACATTATATTAATTGTATAATTTAATAGAAATTAGAGGTATACGCTATAATATTAAAATCCAAAAAACACTATAAATTAGATAATTTTCTAACGACGACTTCGATCAATTCTTTTAAACCGATATTAGCCACGGAAGAAATATCCCCTAAATATTCAGGGATTTTTTTCCATTGAGAATCATCTAATTCAGAATATACATCACTCTTTGTTCTTACTAAAATAATTGGTTTTAGAGACAAAGACTTATTAAACGTTAATAACTCATTTTTAAGGGTCGCAAACGTTTGAGAAGGATTTGGGTCTGAACTATCAATTAAAAATAATAATAACTTATTCCTTTCAATATGCTTTAAGAATTTATGTCCTAAACCCTTGCCCTTGCTTGCACCCTTAATAAGACCAGGTATATCTGCCATGATAAATGATTTAAATTCCTCATATTTTACAATTCCCAAGTGCGGATCAAGTGTTGTAAACGGATAATCTGCTATTTTGGGTCGCGCTTTAGAAACCACAGATA
>CAJWTA010000110.1 GCA_913046805.1 uncultured Fidelibacterota bacterium
TTGTACCCCCGACTGGAGTCGAACCAGTATCTAATCCTTAGGAGGGATTTATTCTATCCATTGAACTACAGGGGCAAATAAGAAATTAGGAATTTTAAGATATCAATCTAAAGAAAGAAAAATTAATTATCGCTTTCATTTATTAGATCTCTTGACATTAAGCTTATTACGAATTTTTTAGGGTCAACATCATGGAATAAGACTTGATTTACTGCGTTTGATATTGGCATGTCGACTTTGTGTTCATTTGAAAGATCGTTTATGGTTTTGGCTGTTAAAACACCTTCAGCAACCATATCCATTGATTCAAGTATTTCCTCCAATGACTTTCCACTGCCGAGTGATTCACCAACAAATCTATTTCTACTATGTTTGCTTAAGCAGGTTGCAATTAAATCACCAATACCGCTCAGCCCAGAAAATGTGGATTGATCCGCACCCATTTTAATACCTAATCTTGTAATTTCTGCCATTCCACGAGTTATCAAAGCGGCTTTTGTGTTATCCCCAAAACCCAAACCATCGCATATACCAATCGCTATTGCTATTATATTTTTTAGTGATCCACCGATCTCTACACCTTTAATGTCCTTGTTTGTGTATACTCTTATATTTTCAGAAGAAAATACTGCTTGTACCTTTTTACCGATATTTACATCAGTGCAAGCCGATACTAATGTTGTTGGTTGATTGGCGGCAACTTCTTCTGCGTGACTTGGCCCATAAAGTGTAACTATTTTTCTAAGATCGGGATTTAATTCATTCGATATAAGCTCGCTCATCGTAAAAAAAGTCTTTTCTTCGAGACCTTTCGAGGTATTAACTATTATATGACCATCGTTTAAATGAGTCTTTATATCTTTAACAATACCTCTTATGGCATTAGATGGTACTGCAAGTACAATTATCTTTGATTTTTTAACAGATTTTTCAATATCGTATTCAAATTCAATTGATTCTTCGAATTTAAAATTGAGAAGATTTGGATGCCTGCGCGTTTTATTAAACTCTAATAGTTTAGTTTCATCATAATGCCACATTACAACTTTATGACCATTTACTGATAATGACTGGGCCAATGCACTTCCCCAAGTACCACAGCCCATAACTAATATTTTATCCATCATTTACATTTTCAGAAACGTAAAGGGATTGAATAGCCTTTGACCAATTTTCATTAATCTGTTTTCGACGAATTTTGAGCGTAGGAGTTAATTCTCCATCATCAATGGTAAAATCCCTGGGTAGTATTTTAAACTTTTTGATTTGTTCTGGGTTAGAAAATTCCATATTTAGTTTATTGACACTTTCCTTAATCTCATTAAAAATATCTTCATTGTCTGTAAAATCTGAAAGTGTATGAGAACTGTCTTCAAGCATTTTAATTTGCTGCAATGGATCCTTTGGAATCGTATTTATATCTATGCCAATCTTATCACGCAATATTACCCCAACATCTAAAGTAAATAATGCTGAACAATATTTTTTATCATCGCCAATCAAAAAGCATTGAGAGATTAAGGGTATTGATTTCATGGTTTCTTCAATAACTAAGGGTGCAATATTTTTACCAGAGGAACTAACATAGATCTCTTTTTTTCTACCTGTTATGAATACAAAGCCTTCCTCATCAACTTTTCCAACGTCACCTGTATGAAACCATCCATCAATAATGTCCGTATTTGTAGCTTCAGGGTTATTGTAATAGCCTTTCATAATGTTATCACCTTTAAGTAAAAGCTCGCCATCATCTGCTACCTTGATTTCAGTATTTGGAAATATTTTTCCAACTGAACCAATTTTATTATTCTCGTTCCAATAGTTTAATGTTGCTCCAGCAGTAGTCTCAGTTAAACCCCACCCCTCATAAACGGGAATATCCAAGGATTGAAAAAATCTAAGTATATCAGGATTTATCGGAGCAGCTCCTGAAATTGCAAATTTTAAATTCCCAAAACCTGCAGCAGCTCTGAGCTTTTTCATTAATAGTTTATTTAAAACAGGTAATTTCAAACCGTATTTTAGAATCGCTTTTGAATCAACCGCAGATTTCAAGTTTGAATACACTTTTTCATAAACACGGGGTACCGAAATAAATAAACTCGGTTGTATCTCTTTTGCAATGTCAACTGTATTTAATGGATTATCTGCAATGAACATATGCATCGCCGTTCTAATCCAGTAATGATTATCTAAAGCTTGTCCAAAAACATGAGCTCCTGGTAGCCAGGATATAAATTTTTCACCTTGATCGTATCTTAAAAAAGAAAGGAGACAATCTAATTCAAAATTAAAATTATGATGCGTAAGCTCTACGCCTTTAGGGTTTCCAGTGGTGCCAGAAGTATAAATTATTGATGCTGTGTCATTTGAATCAATTCCATCTAATCTTGACATTACTTGCTGAGCATCTAAATTTTTTCCTTTCTCCAAAAATTGTTCCCAGGTTACAACCTTTTCGTTTGAAATTTGATCAACACCATCCATTAGAACGATCATTTCAATACCTTGTAATTGATCAATGATTTGATTTAATCTATGTACGGGCATTTTTTCGTTTTCACCATTATCACCAGGGTTGTTACCAACAAAAACTATTTTAGATTCAGAGTTATTTACAATCCATTCGACTTCACTTGAAGAGCACGTATGATACACGCCAACAGCAGCAGCATTGATAATTTGAATAGCTGCATAACATTCCACCCATTCTTTTCGATTGTAGCTGTAAATACTTACTTTATCGTTTTTACTAACTCCACAGGCTATTAAAGATTTGGAGATTAATTCCGTAGAGTTATAAAATTCTGACCAAGATTGGGGAACCCAGTTCCCTGAATTATCCTTAAAGGATAATGCGGCTTTATCTGGGTACTTTTTAGCATTTTCAATTAAGTGTTTAGGTGTTATCATATTCTCTCCTATTTTAAAAAGACAGGATTAAAGCAAAACTTGAATCCAGCTATTTAGAATATAGTTTATTTTTTATGATTAATCAATTCTGAGTACTTGACTTATTTAAAAAAAGACTAATAAGTTTTGAATATTATTAAACCCTTCAAATTGCCGGGGTGGCGGAATTGGTAGACGCGCGCGACTCAAACTCGCGTATCGAAAGATGTGGGGGTTCGAGTCCCCCCTCCGGCACAGTACTCAACATATACTGATAATTAGAGATTCACATCAGATAAAGAAAAAACTTGCATTTTTAACTGTTAAACTTTTACTTTAACCCATCAAGGTGCTGGCTTGGTACCTTTGGTATGTGGAAGGGGTAGGCGTTCACTCAGTTCCGAGGTCTTTGTGAACACTACCCCATTTTCTTTATCACTATAATAATGTATCGCTTTAAGTAATTTTATATATATTTAAATATATATAAAATTAATCGTAATCAATTTTGATTAAATCTTAACATTAGGGTAGATACTTTTATGTAAAATAAATATCAATTATTGTTTTAAATGGTAGGGAATCAATCCTAAAATAATGAAAAAATATATTTTTTCACGGATCGCATTAGTTTCAATCAAAAAAAAAGCCGCATCTGCGGCTTTTTTTAATAATTAGA
>CAJWTA010000111.1 GCA_913046805.1 uncultured Fidelibacterota bacterium
AAAGATTAGACAAGGTTCCTGAATTCAATTTCAAGCCTCTAGATGATGCATTTAAACGGTTGACATCTAGCGCGTGGAAATATGAGGAAGCTTTGTTGCAATACAAGAAAGGCTCACTTTCTGCTGAAAAGAAATCTGAGGTCAATGCTTACTTAAGAAAGGTTGATCAAGCCTTTACAAGTGAAAAAGGCTTGCCCCGAAGAGAATGGTTTAGAAATATGCTCTATGCCCCAGGTTATTATACAGGGTATGGTGTAAAAACGCTTCCCGGAATTCGTGAGGGACTTGAAGAGAGAAATTGGGATGAAGTACGCTTGTATATTAGCGAGGTAGCTAAGGCCTTAGATCGAGCCAGTAAAAATATCAACTCAGCAACAAGGATTTTAAGTGAAAGTTAAACTGTGTGTTGTATCGCTAAGTTTATTTGGATGTATGTCAAAAATTAAAACACCACCAGACGCAATAATCAAACCTCACGAGCTAACCATGCACGGGGATATTAGAATAGATAATTATTATTGGATGCGTTTAACAGATGAACAGAAAAATGCCAAAGACCCCGATCAGCAAACTCAAGACGTCGTTGATTATATTTATCAAGAAAATCAATATACTCAGTCAAATTTATCGCACACAAGAAAACTCCAGAATACGATTTTTGATGAAATGGTATCTCGCATTAAAAAAGACGATGAGTCTGTACCATATTTGAAGAATGGATACTACTACTATTCGCGCTATGAAAAAGATAAAGAATATCGAATTCATTGCAGAAAAAAAGGTTCGTTAGATGCCAAAGAAGAAATATTGCTAGACGAAAATATTTTAGCTAAAGGTTACGATTACTTTTCAATTGGTGGATTGTCTATCAGCCCAAACAATAAATGGCTTGCCTTTGGTGTTGATACCGTGAGCAGAAGGGTTTATGAAATACGGTTCAAGAATTTAGAATCAGGAGATATTCTTGATGAAACTATTGAAAACAGTACTGGCGGAGTAGCTTGGGCAAATGATAATGAAACAGTCTTCTATACCAGTAAGAATGAAACCACATTGCTTGGTGAAAAAATATGGCGTCACAAAATAGGTTCAAATAATTTAGATGAAATGGTATACCATGAAACTGATGAAACATTTTACAATGGTGTTTACCGCTCAAAATCTGGAAAATTCATCATTATTTATCACTCGAGTACGCTAATCACAGATTATCAGATCTTAAATGCTGATAATCCGAATGGTAAATTTACCCGTTTTACTCCAAGAGACTTTGATCACGAATACAGTATAGATCACTATAACGATAAATTCTATATTATTACAAATTGGAAAGCCAAGAATAATCGTCTCATGCAAACGCCTGATACAAAAACCAACATTTCTAATTGGAGAGAAGTTTTGCCGCAACGGGACACGGTCCACTTGTTGAGCCTCGAAGTTTTTAAGGATAATTTGGTCATTAACGAGCGCAAGCAAGGTTTGCGACAACTACGAATAATCAATCAACAAAGCGGAGATGATAGATATATTGAATTTGATGAAGAAGCCTACACGTCATGGATTTCGGTCAACGAAGAGTTTGATACTGACATTTTGCGTTTTTCGTATTCATCATTAGTCACGCCCACTTCAACATATGACTATAACATGAATACAGGGAAACGTACACTATTAAAGCAAAGTGAAGTAGTGGGAGGCTATGATCCAAAACAATATATGTCCAAACGAATATATGCTACGGCACGTGACGGAAATACTATTCCAATCTCAATTGTTTATCGTTCTGATAAGAAAGATACACAAGCTCAGAATCTATTGCTATATGGCTATGGCGCTTATGGAAATACAATTGACCCTTTTTTCAGTTCCTCCAGACTGAGCTTGCTTGACAGAGGCTTTATATATGCTATTGCACATATTCGTGGTGGTCAAGTGTACGGACGGCAGTCCTATGATGATGGAAAGATGTTAAACAAAAAAAATACATTCTATGATTTTATTGATGCTGGAAAACATCTAATAGATGAAAAAATTACAAGCTCAGACAAGTTATTTGCGGTTGGTGGAAGTGCTGGCGGATTACTCATTGGAGCGGTAGTAAATATGGAGCCTTCACTATGGAAAGGTGCGATTGCCGCTGTTCCATTTGTTGATGCAGTCACAACAATGGCAGATCCAACGATACCCCTTACCACCGGCGAATGGAAGGAATGGGGAGACCCAAGAGAAAAAAAATATTACGATTATATTCTTTCATATTCACCCTATGATCAAATCAAGGATATTGAATTTCCAAATCTGCTTATTACATCAGGGTATTTTGATTCGCAAGTGCAATACTGGGAACCACTCAAGTATGTTGCAAAACTTAGAGATGCATGGAAAGGTCAGAATAAATTGTATTTACACATGAATATGGAAGCTGGACATAGTGGAAAATCGGGAAGATTTCGCAGGTATAGAGAATCTGCTCTTGAGTATGCTTTTTTATTGGATTTAGGTGGAATAAAAAAATAGCCATTTCCTTTGTAAATCAACTTATATGCTGTAAATTTAAATGAAATGAAAAAAATCACAACCATTAGCACAGTTTTTTTTCTAAGTATTTTTCTTCAGGGATGTTATACCCAATTGGCTATGTTTTATCCCGATCCTGAAATAGAAACAAATGAAGAAGAACAATTTTACGATACCTATAATCGTGCTTTGCCCAGCTTAAAGGCTGAATCGTATGCTCAAGATGGCAGAGCAGCTATGCCACTATCCTATACCGCTATGCAGCGTAGATTTTATTCACCCTATTCAGCGTATTCTGGATTTAATGGTTATTATGACCCTTTTTATTATTCCAACCCCTTTTATTCAGGATTAAATGGATACAGATATGGTTATGGCTACAATGGTTACAATAGCTATGGATATGCTCCATATTTATATACAACTGACACCATTGGCTATGGAACTCTAATTCCTACAGGTAACAGGGTGAAAAGAGGTTTTTCTAGAGATAGATCGCAGGGAGCAACCACGTTGCTTCAGACCACCAGATCGTCTCAATCCTCCAGCACTACCAATAACTCTTCATATACAAATAGTACCGCGGTATCTTCGTCGCGATCTTCGTCGAGCTACTCATCAAGCAGTTCTTCAAATTCAAGATCATCTTCATCTTCCAGGTCATCTGGTGGAAGACGCGCCACCAAAAGAAGATAAGCTAAATTCCAAAACTCGAAAAAAATGAAAAAATATATTTTCATTATTTTCATTATCCCCTTTTTGTTTCTACGCGCCCAATCGGCATCAGAGGCTATACATATTGTTGAAAACGAGATAGGATATGGTGCTCGCTCTCTAGCAATGGGAGGTGCTTTTGCACCGCTTGGTGATGGTCCTGCTGGTATGTACTGGAACCCAGCTGGTCTCGCTGATATAAAAAATGGATCTTTGTATTCTGAATCGTATTTTTTGAATTATAGAAATAATACCTCATACTTAGAAAAGCTTCATGTCAATCCTTTTAACTTAATGCGATTCAATGGTATTGGTGCATT
>CAJWTA010000112.1 GCA_913046805.1 uncultured Fidelibacterota bacterium
TGAATACCATTTTTTTCCATCAACACATAGGGTTTAAAATTTGGATTCCACTTTCGAGTCACATGCCCAAAGTGAGCACCGGTACCTAACAAATCTTCAAATTTTATTTTTGACATAAATATTATACTTTATCGTTTAGAAAATTGAAACTTTTTACGGGCGCCAGGTTGTCCGTATTTTTTTCTTTCGACCTCTCGAGCATCTCTCGTTAAAAACCCAGCTTGCTTTAGCGCAGGACGGAAGTCAGAACTGACTTCATTTAGAGCCCTTGCAATACCCAATCTAATCGCAGATGCTTGACCGCTAAGTCCTCCACCCTTTACATTGATTTTAAGATCATAGGCATTTCTTTGATCTGTTAGATCTAAAGGCTGTGTAACAACAATCGCAAGACTCTCTCTACATAAATAATCTTTAAATGGCCTCCCATTTACAACAATGTCTCCCTTGCCTGGTATCATATTAACTCTAGCAACAGAATCTTTTCTGCGACCTATTGCCTTGTAAATTGCAACTGACATTAAATATTTAGTTCTTTCGGTTGTTGTGCTTCATGCGGGTGATCTGGGCCATTATATACTTTAAGGTGCTTGATAATTGCTCTACCTAATCTATTTTTCGGAAGCATACCCCATACTGCTTTCTCGACAATTCTTTCGGGTTTTGCTCTTCTCATTTGATCTAATTTTGTAAATGTTGTAGACCCTATATATCCAGAATGCTTGAAATATGTCTTGTCGCTTTCTTTATTGCCCGTAACCCCAATTTTTTCAGCATTAATAACGACAACAAAATCTCCCATATCCATATGAGGGGTAAAGGATGGTTTATGCTTTCCTCTTAGAATTTTAGCAATTTCGCTTGCAAATCTTCCGAGTGTCTTACCCTCAGCATTTGCAATATACCATTCTTTATTTATTTCGCTAGCTTTTAGTGATTTTGTTTTCATTGTTTTAGCTTAGAATATAGCCGACAATATTAGACTCTATTTCCTGTCATAGTCAACTTTTAATTAATCTTGTACTGCAATGTGTCCTTTGACAATTGTTGCTTTAACTTTACCCTTGAGCCGTTGATTGATGAAAGGTGAATTGTGTGATTTTGAATAAATGTCTTTTTCTAAGAACCTCCATTCAAGCTTTGGATCGAAAATAGTAATTTCAGCATCAGTACCTATTTTAAATAAATCTTGTGATAGTCCCATTATTCTTCTTGGATTAACAGTTAAGCGCTTGATTAAGGATATTTGGCTCATATCATTATCATGAGCCAAAATTTTGTTTACAGCGCCATAACATGTCTCAAGTCCTATCATGCCAAATGGTGCAATATCGAACGTACCTTCCTTTTCTTCAATGGTATGTGGTGCATGATCAGTTGCAATACAGTCGATTACACCACTTTTCAATGCATTAATTAGCGCTTTTTTGTCATTTTTAGATCTAATTGGAGGTGCAACTTTTAAATTTGTATTATAAGAGACAAGGTCTTCATCTGTAAAATATATATGATGAGCAGTTACTTCGGCAGATATCTTTTTACTTTTCTTTTTTAAAGCTTTAATGTGATCTACAGACCTTGCTGAGCTAACATGTGGAACATGCAACCTTGCTCCAACATAGACTGCTAGTTCTAGATCCCTATGAACCATGCTCGATTCTGTTATACCAGGACTGGAAGGTAATCCAAGGTTTGTAGAAACTTTACCCATATGCATTACTCCATTACCTTTTAAGCATTCATCTTCAGCGTGATTAATTATTGGGACGTCAAACATGCTTGAATATTCAAGAGCATTATGCATTACCTTGGCATCTCCAATAGGTAGACCGTCATCACTAAATGCTATTGCGCCTTCAGCAATCATCGCACCCATTTCAGTAAGTTCTTTTCCAGCTTGCGATTTAGAAACCGCACCTATTGGGTAAATATGTATAGGGCATTCTTCGGATCTATCAATAATATATCTGATTAACTCAGGTGAGTCAATAGGTGGATCTGTATTCGGCATGGCGCATACTCCTGTAAAGCCACCTGCGAGAGCCGCCATCGATCCAGAATTAAGATCTTCCTTATCTTCGCCTCCTGGCTCGCGAAAATGAACATGCGCATCAAAGAATCCATGAGAAATAAAAAGGCCTTTACAATCAATAATCTTTGAATTTTCTGGAGCGGATACTTTCCCAATTTCTTTAATTTTTCCATTTTCAATATGAATATCTGCCTTTTTCTCCGATTCGTTAAATGGATCAAGTACCGTACCATTGATTAAAATATGATTTTTTTTAAGCTTAGAAATTTTCATTTATTTTATTCCTCATCAAGCTTTCCCCCAAGAAGTAAGAATAGTATAGACATTCTAGAAGCAACACCATTCAATACCTGGTCGAGTATTATAGCTTGATCACTATCAGCAACTGCGCTATCAATTTCAACTCCCCTGTTCATTGGCCCAGGGTGCATTACGACTATTTCTTTTTTATGTTCTTTAATACGTTCGCTTGTTATTCCGAAAAGATTACGATATTCTCTAACAGATGGCAATAACCCTCCCTGCATTCTTTCTCGTTGAATCCTCAGTACGTTGAGTGCGTCAGCCCATTCAATAACTTCATCAACACTGTAATTGACATTTACGCCAAGATCTTCAGCGAAACGAGGAATTAAGGTTGAAGGACCACACAATGTAACTTCAGCCCCCATTGTTTTTAGTCCGTAAATATTACTTAGCGCAACTCTACTATGCGTAACATCACCAATAATGGCAACCTTTAATCCTTTTAGATAGCCAAACCTTTCGTGCAGGCTCATCATATCAAGAATAGCTTGCGTAGGATGCTCATGGGTTCCATCACCAGCATTTATTACTATAGCATCAATGTAATTGGTTAATTGAAGCGGAGAACCAGGAGTTGGATGTCTCATAACTACAGCATCAATCTTCATAGATTCAATGTTTTGAACTGTATCTTTAAATGTTTCTCCTTTTTTCAGACTAGAGGTAGATGCAGAAAAATTAACCGTATCTGCGCTCAACCTCTTTTGTGCAAGTTCAAAACTTATTCTAGTGCGGGTCGAATTTTCAAAAAAAAGGTTTACAATAGTTTTGCCATTCAGCGATGGAACTTTCTTAATTGGTCTATCTAAAACCTCCTTAAACTTATACGCTGTATCAATGATTAATTGAATGTCTTGACCAGGGTAATCATTTAAGCCAAGTAGATGTGTATGTTTCATTTTTTACCCTTATAGCTAATAAGACTAACAGTATCAGAATTATCAACTTCTAAAAGTTCGACTTTAACATGTTCACCTTCATGAGTCGGAATATTGGCGCCTACATAATCAGCTCTTATTGGAACTTCACGATGACCCCGATCAACCAACACTGCTAGTTGAATCTTGCTCGGTCGTCCAAATGTATTCAATTCATCCATAGCAGCGCGTATTGTTCTTCCAGTATATAACACATCATCAACAAGCACCAAAA
>CAJWTA010000113.1 GCA_913046805.1 uncultured Fidelibacterota bacterium
ATTTATATAGGAACAATTTAATGACTTCTGAATTTGTACATCTTCATAATCATTCCGATTATAGCCTGCTTGATGGCGCTCAAAGAGTTGAGCAATTAGTAAATACTATAGATGATTTGAATATGGATGGAGTGGCCCTTACTGAGCATGGTAATATGTTCAGTACTGTGCCATTTTATCAAAAAGCTCAAAAAGCAGGCATCAATCCAATTATTGGTTGTGAGACATATGTTGCAGTAGAAAGTAGGCATAATAAAAAGCCTCAAGCAGGCGGAGGGTGGGGTAACAATCATTTGATTTTATTAGTTCAAAATCAGATTGGGTATAAAAACCTTATGAAGCTTGTAACTGCTGGTTATTTAGAGGGCTTTTATTATCGACCTAGAATTGATATGGAACTTTTAAAAGAGCATAGTGATGGGCTGGTGTGTTTGTCTGGTTGTTTAAAAGGTGAAATCCCAGAGAAAATGTTAAATGGCGACTATGAAGGTGCTAGGGATGCTGCTCTAAGGTTTTCTGAGATTTTTTCAGATCGGTTTTATCTTGAGGTTCAAAATCATGGTATACCTGAAGAAGAGGCTAACATTGAAAATATGAAAAAATTAGCTCATGATCTTTCTTTACCCATTGTATGTACTAATGATGCACACTATTCAAAAAAAGAGCACTCAGAAGCACATGACATTCACATTTGTCTTGGTACGGGGAAAGACAGAAACGATCCTAACAGATTAAGGTATGCTACGCCAGAGTTTTATTTCAAGAGTCAAGATGAGATGCATAAGCTTTTTAAGGATGTTCCTGGAGCTATTGAAAACACAAGAAAAATTGCCGAAAGTATAGATTTTGAAATTAATACAGGTGAGTACCACTTACCTAATTTTCCTATTCCTGAAAATGAGCCAAATAAAGATCCTGATGATTACCTAAGAAAGTTAGTTGTGGATGGCGCAAAAGGCCTTTATGAAGAATTGACACCAAAAGTAAATCATTTAATTGATCACGAATTAGGCGTCATAAAAAATATGGGATTTGCTGGTTATTTTTTAATAACTGCTGATTTTGTTCAATATGCGAAAAATAATAAGATCCCTGTAGGTCCTGGACGTGGGTCTGCTGCAGGTAGTTTAGTGTCTTATGCTTTAGGCATAACTGATATTGACCCGATAAAACATAATTTACTTTTTGAAAGATTTCTTAATCCTGACAGGATCAGTATGCCTGATATTGATATTGACTTTTGCATTGAAAGAAGGGGAGAGGTAATTGATTATATAAAGACACAATATGGTGAAACATCGGTATCTCAGATAATTACTTTTGGATCAATGAAAGCCAAACAAGTAATTCGAGATGTTGGTAGAGTAATGGGTTACACATTCAGTGAGGTTGATCGATTAGCTAAAGCAATTCCAGATGAGCTTGGTATAACTCTAGAAAGTGCGATTAAAAAAAGCCCAGAATTTCGTAAGATGTCTGAAAATGAATATAAAGAATTAGTAGAGCATTCTCTAGTCCTAGAAGGAATGAATAGACATGCCTCTATTCATGCTGCTGGAGTAGTAATTGCTCCTGGCGATTTAACTAATTATGTCCCTTTATATAAATCATCATCTGGTGATATAACTACTCAGTATGACATGAAGGGTTTAGAAGACTTAGGGCTTCTAAAAATGGACTTTTTAGGTCTTAGAAATTTAACTGTAATTAATAAAGCGTTAGAGCTTATCGAATTAAAAGGTGAGAAAGTACAAATTGATAAGGTTTCAATGGAGGAGCCTGAGGTATATAAGTTATTTGCAAATGGGCTGACGATAGGTGTATTCCAATTCGAATCATCAGGAATGAGAGAATTTTTAAAAAAACTTCAACCAACTGTCATTGGTGATTTAATTGCAATGAATGCTCTATATAGGCCAGGGCCAATGAATAATATTGACAACTTTATTTCAAGAAAACAGGGCAATAAAAAAATTGAATATCCTCATCCATCTTTAGTCCCGATATTAGAAGAAACATATGGAATCATTGTTTATCAAGAGCAGGTAATGCAAATCGCACATGATATTGCAGGGTTTTCATTATCCGAAGCAGATATTATGAGAAGAGCAATGGGGAAAAAGGATAAAAAATTAATGGATGAGTTATCTGTTAAATTTGTATCTGGTGCTCAAGAGAAAAATATTACTAAGAAAAAAGCTGAAGAAATATATGCTCTGATTGAAAAGTTTGCGCAATATGGGTTTAATAAAAGTCACTCGACTGCTTATGCTTACATTGCATACCAAACTGCGTGGTTAAAGACATTTCACGCTGCAGAATTTATGTCTGCCAATTTAACAAGCGAAATGTCTACTATCGAGAGAGTTGTAACACTAATAAATGAATGTAAAAAATTAAAGATTGAAGTAAAGTCCCCGGATGTAAATGTTTCATATACACAGTTTGCACCCATAGATAAATCCACTATCTCTTATGGTTTAAATGCTATCAAGAATGTTGGTGAAAAAGCGCTTGAAAGTATTATTGAGAATCGTGAAAAAGAGGGTCCTTTTAAATCTATATTCGATTTTTGTTCAAGAATAGACCAACAAAAAGTGAACAAACGTGTACTAGAAAGTTTAATTAAGTCTGGAGCGATGGATTCTTTATCTGGGTCAAGAGCTCAAAATTTTGATGCGATTGATACAGCAATTAAATATGGGCAACAGCTTCAAAATTCAGGAAACAAGAATCAAGTTGATTTGTTTTCTGTGGGAGACAATCAAAGTTCTTTGATAAAAACTCCTGAACTAAAAGAGATTGAAGAGTGGGACGAAAAAAAATCATTATCCTTTGAAAAAGAGGTCCTGGGTATGTATGTGTCAGGGCATCCGCTGTTAGAACATGCTGATGAAATTGAAGAGTTTACATCAGTTGACTTTTCTGATGACCTAATGCTTAAAAAGAATGAGATTGTTACTGTTGGTGGTATGGTTACGAAGATCACAAAAAAATATGATAGAAGAAACCGGGCGATGGCATTTTTTGAAATGGATTGTTTTGGTGGTACAGTTGAGGTCATTGCCTTTTCAGATTGTTTTGAAAAATATGAGAACTTAATTGAGGAAGATGCTGTAATATTTATAAATGGTAAGATGGCAGATGACACTAATTTTTCGGATTTAAAGGTGATGGCTGATAAAATTGTATCTGTGGAAAATGCTAGAGAATATTTTTCTCGAAAGTTAATAATTAACTTAGCTGCTCAAAATGTATCTCCTGACGACATTGAAGATTTATACGAATTTGCTAGAAGGTTCCCAGGTGATTGTAATTTACTCTTTCATTTATCAAACCCTAACCCAGCTCTAAGTA
>CAJWTA010000114.1 GCA_913046805.1 uncultured Fidelibacterota bacterium
GGATTATCTAGCCTTGCAGTATTCGAGCCAACAAGTATTGCATCACATATGGATCTTGTATAATGATTTTCTTTTCTAGACTTTTCATTTGTTATCCATTTTGAATAACCATCATTCTCAGCAACGAATCCGTCAAGAGTAGATGCATATTTTAAAATAACGTACGGTCTTTTTTGTTCATGGAATACGTAGAACCTTTTATTTAAGGCTCTAGCTTCTTCTTTCAATAACCCAACCTCGACTTCAATCCCACTACGCTTTATTTTTTCAATACTGCCAGACGCCTTTTTATTTGGATCTTTTTCTGCAATGACAATTCTTTTAAAAATTTCGGGATCAATTAAATCCGAGCATGCTCCAGTCTTACCAACATGAGCGCAAGGCTCCAAACTAACATACATTGTAAGACCCCTCGCAGATTTATCTAATTTTTGCAAGGCATCATGCTCAGCATGATCACCACCAAACATTTTATGATAACCTGTACTCAAAATTTTACCACCATCATGAATCACACAACCTACTGCAGGATTCGGGTAAACATGAGGAATACCACGTTTTGCTTCTTTGATAGCTTTAAACATCAGTTCTTTATCTAATGCTAAATTGTTCATATGTTAATTTGGCTTCTTATAGGAAAAAAAATAAAGTCCCAAAGCAATAATATTTAAAAGTATTTCAAAAATGGAAAGTAGCTTATTTTCAAAATAAAAAGTTAAATATGGAGGTATAAGCATTTGCCATATAGGAATATTGCCATTTTCTGGTATGATTGGATATAAAAAGTAATCTACATCATTAAAAGGATATAGCCATTTAATACCAACAGTCCTGGCTGTTATATAATCAGTAAGAAGATGAACAAAAGTACCTATGAAAAGTATAATGAAAAATGTTTTTACATTAGTGCTTTTTTTATAATACCCTACTAGCCAACCAAAGGAACAGATAACAATCCAAAAGAATTGCGTATGTAAAATGCTGTGATGCTCTACAACCGATGCAGACCAAAACCCATCTATATCTGGAATCCAAGCAGATAAAACCCATATGGGAAGCCATTTTTTTTCAAAAAGATTCGATTTATGTAGTATGTAGCCTGTTGCAAGATGAGAATTAATAAACATATAATTGGTTAAAATATCTGATTAATAGCTTAGAAAATTCAATTCTTCTTTTTTCGATATTTCCTCTTGGCAAACGATTGCCTCAATCTATTCTTTGACCTACTACTTGATCTAGCTTTATAATTTTCTTTTTTAGACCTATCCTTTTTATGCCTGGGAGCTGGTTTAGACTTTTCGACTTTAATTACAAAATTTTCAAACTTTTTTTTATTTAATGATTTGATCAAAATATCAGAGAAATCTGAATCAACCTCAAAAAAAGAAAAACTTTTCATGATTTCGATTTTTCCTATTTCTATGTTTTTTGATTTCAAGTTATCATTAATTAAACCAATTAGTTTAACAGGATTAAGTTTATTTTTTGATCCAACGTTTATATGAAACCTGGAAAAATTTCCCCTCCTACCTTTATTTTGATTTCTTCGATTTCTTTTAGGTTCCTTTCCTTTAAAATCCTTAGAACCAATATTAATATCTCTTGCGTTTTTATAATATGAAACAAATCGATTAAATTCTTCTGAAACGAATCTTTTTATCAGCTCATCCCTAGAAAGACCCTCAAGCTTCGCATTAATTTTTTCTAAAAAAGGTTCGATGATTTCATTATTCACTTCAACCGTTTTTACTTTATCAATTAATGAGAATAGTTGTTTTTTGCATATATCTTCTCCTGTAGGGACTGGTTGTTTCTCAAAAGTTATTTTTGAGACCCGTTCAATCTCTTTTAACCTGCGTGTTTCTCGAGAATGAATGATTGCTATTGATATGCCCTTTCTCCCTGCTCTTCCTGTACGTCCACTCCTGTGCGTGTATACCTCTGGATCATCAGGTAGATTGAAATTAATAATGTGAGAAAGATCATTTACGTCTAACCCCCTAGATGCAACATCAGTGGCTACAAGGATCTGCAATTGTCTTCTTCTAAATTTTCTCATCACATCATCACGCTGAGATTGTGAAAGATCCCCATGTAGCGCGTCAGCATTATAACCATCAAACATTAATTTGCTGGCAACATCCTTCGTTTCCCGCCTAGTCCTGCAAAAAACAATGCCATATATATTTGGATTAATATCTGCAATCCTTTTAACCACTTCATAGCGGTCTCTTGCCTGAACCATATGAAAAACATGTTTTACATTTACCGAAGCAGTATTTACTCTATCGACAGCAATATTTACAGGATCGTTCATATATTGTTTTACAATTGATTCAACTTTCTTGGGCATTGTAGCAGAAAAAAGTAACTTCTGACTTTCTCCAGTTATTTTTGATAAAATAAAATCAAGGTCATCCTTAAATCCCATCGATAGCATCTCGTCTGCCTCATCTAGAACAATTCTTTGCACTTTATCAATGAACAACTTCTTCCTTGTTAGAAGATCTTTTGTTCTTCCAGGCGTTCCAACAACAATGTGAGAACGTTTTTTTATTGATTTGATTTGTTTTTCAATACTCGCACCACCATAAATAGAAACTATACCAAGCTTATCAATGTATTTGGAATATGCCCTAAGGTCATTAGCAACCTGCATACATAATTCTCTCGTCGGACATAATATCAAAGTCTGAGTTCCCGGTTCATCCAAATTAGTTAGGTGGATAGATGGCAAACCAAAAGCTGCTGTTTTCCCAGTTCCTGTTTGGGCAGAGCCGATCATATCTTGATCAGAGTCCATTAAAATAGGAATAGTTTTAGCCTGAATTGGGGTTGGCTTAATAAAGCCAAGCTCTGCTAAGGCTTTATTCAAATCCTTATTCAAATTTATTTCATTAAAAGTTTGCATTTTATATTTCTTCCGACTGTTTTATCATTAACTAATCAGTCTAGAAAGCATCACAAATAAATACAACTAGATGTGAGTTTATAAGGCTGTGTTAGGGCGAGAATATAAGTGTTTAATTAATAGGTCACTATGGAATTGGCCCAATTATAAAATCCATTCGAATCTCCTGACCAAAATCAGGAGAGAATTTTATTAATTCAGTATAATTTACATCATAGAAACCAAGTTCTCCAGCGATGCCAATTGAATCTTTTTGCTTCCACCATAATCGATCAATTCCATCCTCATTTATATCACTAAAGTGAAATTGATAAAAACCTTCATTTAGGTTAATTGCTATATTGTATTCAGAACTATCAAGAAATGTGTCTCCAGAATAATAAATATTCCCATCATAATCACTAATTTTAAAAGAATTTTGTTTAGCTCTTCCAT
>CAJWTA010000115.1 GCA_913046805.1 uncultured Fidelibacterota bacterium
GAGCGAGAGACGAGATTCGAACTCGCGACATCCACCTTGGCAAGGTGGTGCTCTACCAGCTGAGCTACTCTCGCAATAAGGGTAAAAAATTAAACTTATAGATTGGCACTTTCAAATAGATTTTGGAAAAAACTCTATTTTTCGATCTTTACGATGGTATACTATATAAGCTAAAAATAAATAACCAATATCTCTTAGAATTGTTTTAATTCCAATAGCACTACCTGCATCACTACTAACCGAAAAACATCCGCACTCGATACTTATCCCCCTAGCTAAAGCCTGTGTAATAGCAAAAATAAATACGATATTCATGAGAACTACTAGGATTGTAGATCCATCAACCATAACGCCAATTATTAGACAAATTCCAGCAATGAGCTCAAGCCAAGGAAGAACAATTGCCATGAGATTCTCTAAACCAAATGGTAAAACATGGTAGTTTCCAACTATTTTGGCAAAGTCTCCAGGATTAATAATTTTGTCAATGCTAGCATAGATGAATACCCCGCCTAAAATCAACCTACTTGCTAGTACGAGCGGTCCTCTGAAATATTGTGACATCAATCTATACTTTCACTAGGGAAATTAGCCGCTGACCACTCTAACCAGCCGCCTTTAAAAACATATAATTTTGTAAACCCAGCATCCTGCAAATTATACGCGAGATCCTCGCTATCGCCACATCCTGGGTCGCCACAATAAACAACTAGAGGATCTTCTTTTGACTGCATTGATTCAATATTAAATAAAAGCTCCATAAAGAAAACATTTTTTATTGCTCCCCTAATATGACCTTTATTGAAATAAACCTCATCTCGTGCATCAAGGAACAAGGTATTTCTATCATAAAACTCTTTAGCCTGATCAAGAGATATTGTTAGCAGTAAAGGTTCATCTGAGTCAAAGTCAATATTTTCAACTTGCTCTAACTCTTTAGCTAAAAACGGAATTGAATTGGGTCTTAAAATATTAACAGCAAAGCTTGCAGTTATTGATATAGCAAGAATAAAGTAGACTTGTGAAATATGATTTTTAAAATTCATTCAAGAAGACAATGCGACAGACTTCTCATCTAAGGTTTTGCACTCATCTAGAACCTTATCGACAGCTTTTAAAATCTTTTTCTCGCTTTCAACAGATCCACTCAATGGAAAAAGTGTGAAATGCGAGGTGTTTACAACCTTGCTTAATGTTGCGTTAGCAGATTCTATGCCAGCTCGAAACCTTTGTATAGAGGCTAACACATTCGGACTGTTTTTGTAAATATCTTCAATCTTTCTTTTTGGATCACGCTGTTGAAGTTTTTCTAATCTTTCAGTAAAAACACTTAACATCATTTTTTGGTTACTAACATCAATGATAGGCTTATTTTTTTCAATAATATTTATATCGCATCTTCCAATGTACTTACCTTGGACTCCCATTTTGTATTCCAAAGGTTTACCTGCTACCTGCTGAATCTCAGGACGAGTTCTTGATTCGTCAAGGCTTGAGAAAATATAATCTAAACCGTTTAGCTCTTTAACATGGGGACCAAAATGTGTTTGAGTGGCATTTACAAGCATAACTAAAATGTCGACCTCAGGTCTAAGTTCGTCTATTTTCTTCTTAGCGGTTGCAATATAGTTGTCAACCCTAACGCCTTCAAGATCAATTTGAAGTTCGCGTGCTACTCCAAACATTCCAATTCTTAAATTATCACGCTCTAGTACAATATGATCCTTGAAAAGCAAAGTGTCTGACTTTTCATCATATAGATTTGCAGATAAAAAATGCACACTTGATTCATTTTGAATATCTTTAATGAAATCGAGTCCAGCTGTAAAATCCTGAACTCCAACATTGTAGTAATAATCACCCATTTTTGAAGTGTGTTCAATAACAGTCTTAGCTCTTAGCTTTGCAGATGCCTCTTTTCCTTTTGCAAAATAATAGCTTTCAAACATTGAGTCTCCAGCATCAATCAAAATTGGGTCTATACCGCTGCTCTTAACCTGATTTATGTACGTTGCTCTTCTAGGCAGACCGCCTAGGGGATTGGCTTTTCATCCACAGGGGTCAAGTTGACCCCGAACATTTGCAGTAATTAAAAAAGTAACAGAATTGCCTTCTGGTTTCATTTCTGCGCATGAAAAAAATACGAAAGCACTGAACATTGCTATATTTGATTTTAAATACATATATTTCCTAATTATGTTTGACAAATGCTAAATAAACTTATCAATTAAAATAAATTAGTCACTTTATTTTATCCACCTGAGGGTTTTGCGTTAAAACCTTCATTAATCAAATGGCTTATTAAATTATCTCTAATATTACCTTGAAGTAAAATTGTTCCATCTTTTACAGTCCCACCGATAGAAAACTTTTTCTTTAATGAGCTGCATAGTTTTAGTAGTTGCTTTGATGTACCTTTAAACCCTCTAATTATAGTGACTATTTTACCGCCACCCCTTCTATCCAAATGCACTCTTAAATCTTGAGAATGGTGAGAAGCGGAATTGTTTGGACTTTTTTTCTGCTTGTTAAAGTCTGGATCGGTAGAAAAAACTATTTGCGATTCAGGCATTTATCTGAATAAAGCTGACCAGGTGAGACCCCATGTCATCAGCATAATGATGATAAGCTCACTTATAATAGCAATGCCAAAGAAAATGATCGCTCTTCTCATGTGAAGATTTTTATAAGAATTAATATGACCGAGCGCATACAATTGAGCAGCAAACATTTTAAATGTATTTTCGTTGTCGTCTGTCGTGTCAGCTAAGTACTTAGCATAGTCTAAAACATTGCCAAACTGAGTTATACCACCAAAAAATGTTGCATTTATTTTTGGTAAATCTTCGTGACCTAAATCATTGCGCATTCTTGGCACAATAACCATCATTAAATTGATCAAACCTAAAGTTGCAGAAATAAAATACAAGAACACCATCAAACCACTCAGGTAATTAAAGTTGTCAGCAGCAATTACTTTAGGGAAATGGACAATAAAAAATACCATAAAAACACCTAGTAAGGACATTAGAGTAAATGCTTTCTGGTCCGTGCGCTGCAGGATCAACTGTTCGCTTTGAATAATAAAAAATATTGGCGCTATATTGCTTCGAACATGCTTTGATGCAAACTCAGCTGGTTCAGTTGACGGAGGTGGACTTGGAGGAGTCGATGTTCCCGGCTGAACTGGAGCTGAAGAAGGGTTATTTTTTGGTTTTTTGTCTTCCATAGCAATTTTTAGCGTGGAGCCGATCAGGATCGAACTGACGACCTCTTGAATGCCATTCAAGCGCTCTC
>CAJWTA010000116.1 GCA_913046805.1 uncultured Fidelibacterota bacterium
AAAAAATTGAGCAAAACGACAAGATAACAATAATTAATCTTGAAGAAATAAGTCCGAACAGCACTGTTACGTTAACTCTTCAAAAAGAAGATAGCTCCTCCATAAATATTATTGCAAACCACTCTCTATCAGATGAGCAGATAAAATGGTTTGAAAGCGGTTCAGCTTTAAACTATATAAAAGCAAATTGATGGATAATTTATCACAAAAAATAAAAGAATTAAGAAACGAATATAGCGATTCAGATTTTTTGATAGAGCATTTAGATAATAATCCAATACAACAATTTAAAAATTGGCTAGACGATGCAATTGAAACTCAAATTTATGAACCAAACGCCATGGTTTTGGCTACATCTATTGATAATCTTCCAAGATCACGTTATGTACTATTTAAAAATATCATTGATGATAAATTAATTTTTCATACTCATTACGAAAGCCCTAAAGCAGTGGAAATGTTTTCAAATCCAAATGTTTCTGGAATATTTTATTGGGCAGAAATCCATAGACAAGTCAGATTTCAAGGTTTTGCAAAAAAAGCTGATAAAAAAATATCAGATGAATATTTTTCAACCAGACCTAGAGGAGGTCAATTAAGTGCATGGGCTTCTGATCAAAGCAAAATTATTCAAAATAGAGAAGAAGTGACTGAGAGAATATCTGAGTTAGATAAAAAATTTAAAAACCAAAAAGTACCAAGACCAGATTTTTGGGGTGGTTTTGAAATAGAAATAAGTTATTGGGAGTTCTGGCAGGGAAGAAGAAATAGAACTCATGATAGATTTTGCTACATTCAAAACACCGATGGTTGGAATATTGAAAGGATGTCTCCATAATGAGACAAATCAAAGTTACCAAAGATTTTATTAATACTGCAGAAAACTCTGTTTTGTATGAGTCTGGAAATACGAAAGTATTGATCACAGTTTCAGTTACTGATAGAGTGCCTGATTGGTTATCAAATTCAGAAAAGGGCTGGGTTACTGCAGAGTACAATATGTTGCCCGGGTCATCTGGCAATAGAATTTCAAGAAAATCATTTGAGTCAGGAAGATCTAAAGAAATTTCTAGATTAATAGGAAGATCTCTGAGAGCTGTTTGTAATTTAGCAATTATAAATGGGTATTCATTTACTGTAGACTGTGATGTTCTAGAAGCCGATGGAGGAACAAGAACGGCATCAATTAATGGCGCTTGGATAGCTTTGAATGATACATTTGAGAAAATGATGCAACAAAATAAATTAATTCAAAATCCTTTAATAAGTAAAGTTGGAGCAATATCAGTCGGGATTGTCGATGGAGAATTGATAGCAGATCTTGATTATGAAAGAGATTCCAATGCAGATGTAGACTTAAATCTAGTTTTAGATGAAAAATTTGAAATTATAGAAATACAAGGAACTGCAGAAGGAAAGACATTTTCCAAAGATTATCTTGATCAGCTTTTTGAGCTTGCAAAAGAATGTATAAAAGAAGTATTTGAAATACAAAATTAAACAGATGGAAATTCTTTTAGCATCAAATAATACCAATAAGTACAAAGAGTTACTAAAAATTTTTAAAGAATGTGGAAGTAAACATACTCTGATTGCAAATAAAGATATTCCCGACGTGATTGAAGATAAAAATACTATCAAAGAAAATGCAAGAAAAAAGGCTGAAGAATGTTTTAGAAATTTTAAAACCCCTGTTCTTTCCGATGATTCGGGTTTATTCGTAGAAATATTAGATGGAAAACCAGGTGTATTATCTAGGCGATATGCAGGGGAAAATGCCACTGATTCTGAAAACATTCAAAAATTAATAAATGAACTTAAACCATTCGATAATTTAAATGCATTTTTTAGAACAGTGCTCTGCTATTTTGATGGTTCAAATTTTATTTTTTCAGATGGTGTATTAAATGGGCAAATTTTACTTCATCCGAGAGGAAATAATGGTTTTGGCTACGACCCAATATTTGATGTGAATGGAACAACGCTTGCTGAAATGACTTTAGAAGAAAAATCAAATATAAGCCATAGAAAAACAGCTGCAGTGAAGTTAGTTGGAAAGCTAAATGATTACAAAGTTTAAGATTCACCTCATTGTTATTTTTATAATATTTTCAGCTTGTGAAGTTAAGTGGAGCATGGAAGTTGAATTTAACGAAGACTATTCAGGTAGTTATAAAATATTGATTCTGCTTGATCAAGACGCACAGTTTTATGCATTAGAAACCGGTCAAACAACTGCTATTGGAGGATTGGATGCGATTCTTGCAGACCTACCAGAAGGGTATGGATCGTCAATCTACCAAGAAGGGGATTATCTAGGTATTTTAGTCCGAAATGATTTTGAAAATACTGAAGATTTACAAACTCAATTTAAAGTTTTGAATAAAAATGAAAACACTGCGTTATTGTTGTTGCCTATTGAAGAGATAAACTTTACTGAGTCAAATAGTTCATTCAAAATCAATGGAGTTTTTGGGGAAATCTTTGTTTCTGATGATGAGAGTATAGATGGATATGATAATGTTTTTGACGGTAAGTTATCATTAATTGTTCCTGGAAATATAACGAGACCCAAGCTAGAAAATATTATTAACAATACTATTATTTTTGATATTCAGGGAACTTCTGTAAAAACATTTGAAGTAGTTGCAAATAAATATAATTTACTAAGCCCTGTTAACTTTTTGATTATATTTTTCTTACTATCATTGATTTATATTTTTGTTAGACAATATAGAAAAAAGAACTAAGATTGTCTCAATGAAAAAAATTATAATTATTATTTAGGAGCAACGTTTTATACGTTGTTACCCTTGCATTGCAAGGGTTTTTTTTTGGAATTATGAAAATAGATATTTTTGATACAACATTAAGAGATGGCTTCCAACAAGAGGGAATATCGCCTTCTGTGAAAGATAAACTTAAAATTGCAGAACTACTCGATAATCTTGGTGTATCTTTTGTTGAAGGTGGTTGGCCTGGAGCTTCTCCTAAAGAAGAAGAGTTTTTCAAAAAAGCAAAATCACAACTTAAGTTAAATAATGCAAAACTTGTTAGCTTTGGATCAACCAGAAAGCTTAATTTAAGCGCTGATAAGGACCCCCAAGTTAAAGCATTGTTAGATGCAGAAACGGAATATGTCTGCATAGTTGGAAAGTCTTCAAAACTTCATATTAACAAAGCAATACAAGCCACTATTGATCAAGCAATAGAAATGGCAGTTGATACAATTAATTTTTTGGTGCAAAACAAAAAGAAAGTATTTTTTGA
>CAJWTA010000117.1 GCA_913046805.1 uncultured Fidelibacterota bacterium
CTGGCATTAATAGTTTTTGGCTATTATAGTCATAAATTACTTTATTATCTTTTAAAGATATGACTTGAATACTCATATTTAAATCGATTTCAGAATTTTCAATGATTTTATTGATCTTATTTCTAAGGTTTATTGAACCTTCCATTTTGTAGAAAGATTTTGGAGGCGTGCAGCTCGAAATTATTGCTGCAAAAAAAAGTAAAATAAAATTGGAGCCCTGTTTAAACATATCAATCATTTTAATGATAAAATAAACGTGTCAAGAAGCATATGTCCAAAATTGAATGACTCATTAGCTCCCTCAATTCCAAGGTTATGCTCCTCGACAAATGCTTCCGTTGCCTCTAAATGTGCCTGGAATCCCCAAATTGGTTTTTCTGTTGATTCAATCCCTTCAATATCAACCATTTCGCTCGAAGCAATTACATTAAACTTTGGCGGGGGTTTTGTAATTCCATCCTGATGAGAATAGAGCAATAATCCAGATTTAGAATTTCCCCATAGAGAACTTTCTTTAATGTTTACTTTACGATTTCCTCTTTCAATCTTTTCATTCCAAAGCGGCTCTACTATGCCACCAAAAATTTTACCAATTAGTTGATGGCCATAGCAAAGCCCCATAATTGGAATATTAACTTCTGTGGCTTGTAGAATCACCTCTATTATATCATCTTGCCACTTATTTTTATCATTTACTGATGTAGCGCTGCCAAGGATAATGATACCTAATGTGTTTTCATTGAATTCGTTATGCATACTTTTTGTACCGTAAAGAGCTGGTAGGTGGTATGTAACGCTGAAAGGGGCTACTTTAACGATACGGTTAAAAGACTCTAAAGAGGGCGTGACCACCGCTGGGTCAATAACCATCAGGCTTTCATTATTTTTCATTACTTGTAATTATTTATATATCTTCTGAGTTAAAAAGTAGCGTATTTTTGATATTGGTACGAAGTTTTATTTATTTTAAAAATTAACCTGTTTAAGATTTAATACATTTTAATGACTAAAAAAAATATATCCACCTCTAACTTAGTTTTTAAAAATATTTTCTCACAAAATTTGATTATGCTTTCATTAATCAAATTATCAATGGTCCTTTTAGTGAGCTTTTTTGTCAGTTGTGACAGGTCTGGTTTTACTAATAAAAATAAAGTAAAACTATCTGATGAGATGCAATATATGTTAAATGCTTTATTAGATGGAGGTTATATTGTAGAAGCAGAGCCATTTTTTCAACCAGAAGATAATGATGAACTTACTGGGGAGTACATTCATGTTGATTCAGTTTCATCCGGTATTAATTTTAAAAATAGTTGGAATCCAGATAAAAAATATAAAGGTCAGCTAGGTAATTCATTTATTGCTGCAGGCGTTGCGGTAGGAGATTACAATAATGATGGTTTACAGGATTTATATTTAGCTAGACAGCAGGACGGAGGAAAACTTTTTCAGAATATTGGTGGGTTTAAATTCAAGGATGTTACAAAAAAGGTAGGTATTAACTCAGCTCCTTTTTGGAGTACAGGTGTTTCTTTTATTGATATTAATAACGATGGCTGGTTGGATATTTATGTTTGCGCATTCGATAGTCCTAACAAACTTTATATAAACAATCGCGGTAAATTCAATGAGTCGGCTGGAGAGTTTGGATTAGATTTTAGCGGTGCGAGTGTATCGATGTCATTTGCTGACATCGATTTAGATGGAGATCTAGATGCATACCTACTTACCAATAGACTTCAGGATACTGATTCAACGCTAAATGTTAAAACGCTTAAAAACAAACCTGATCCATACGTTATAGATCCAAAATATGAAGAGGTGGGGTACTTTATTAAAAGGCCTGGTAAAGTCCCATTGCTTGTAAATGCAGGACAGTTTGATCATCTATATATCAATGATAATGGTAAGTTTATTAATGTAACTAAAGAATCTGGTATAGGTAAAAATCCTTATTATGGATTATCGGCAACTTGGTGGGATTATAATGACGATGGACTACCTGATCTTTATGTTGCGAATGATTATATGGGGCCAGATCATTTATTTCAGAATATGGGGCAAGATAAAGATGGAATTACTCAATTTAAAGATGTTGTTTCAAGTGCTCTTCCTTATACCCCGTGGTTTTCAATGGGATCTGATTATAGCGACATCAACAATGATGGACTAATGGATTTGATGGCTTCAGATATGGCTGGCAGTAATCATTACAGAGATAAAGTATCAATGGGTTCGATGAGTGGACCAAACAGCGAAGCATGGTTTTTAAATTTTCCAAATCCTCCTCAGTATATGAGAAACACTTTATTTTTAAATACTGGTACTGAAAGATTTATGGAAATCGCATATTTAGCTGGACTAGCAGCGACAGACTGGACCTGGACTGTGAAATTTGGAGATCTAGATAATGATGGTTTTGAGGATGTTTACTTTACAAATGGAATGTCCAGGGATTTTGTAAACGGAGATTTAAAGGACAGGTTCAGGGTCATAACAAATAATGATGAAAAAGCCTTGAAAGAGTCAGATCTCTGGGAAAATGAAGAACCATATAAGCTTAGTAATATGGTATTTAAAAACTTAGGCAATTATAAATTTAAAGACACCAGTATAAAATGGAACCTAGATTATTTTGGGGTAAGCACAGGGTCAGCTTTAGGCGATTTAGATAATGATGGTGATCTTGACATTGTAATGAATGGCTTTGATGAAGAAATTCGTATTTATCGTAATGAACTTAAATCTGGCAATTCAGTACGGGTAATTCTGGAGGGTTTAGAAAGTAATGTTCAAGGCCTTGGCTGTAAAGTTATCGCTACTTATGATGAGGGAAAGAGATTGACAAGATATTTATCTAGTTCTCGTGGTTTTATGAGCTCTAGCGAACCAGTATTGCACTTTGGGATAGCGAAAGAACAGAAAATAGATAGTTTGTTTATCTACTGGCCTACAGGTACTAAACAAATTATTTCTAACTTGCCTGCTAATTTAACATATAGAATTAAAGAAAAATCCTCATCTAAAAAAAGAAAGGCTAAAGTCAATCCAATGTTTGTAAAGGATAGAGGTAGCTTATCAAAAATTGTTCATCAGGAAAAAATATATGATGATTTTAAACGGGAAAATCTTTTACCAAATAAATTATCGCAACTTGGCTCTGGCGTTTCATGGGGAGATATTGATGGTGATGGGGACGATG
>CAJWTA010000118.1 GCA_913046805.1 uncultured Fidelibacterota bacterium
CTTTTTTCAAACAATTACGTATAACGAGCAGGGCTATACAAAGTTGTGGAATTTTAACTGCGTGAAAATTCCACCGATAACCCTACACTTGATAAAAGTAATAACTTTTCTTTAAAACTCCAAACAACAACTATTTTGTATAGCCTTTGTTGCCAAACGTTATTATTTTATCTAAGTATAAATCTCATAGGTAAAATCCAATATGATTCAATCGGTTCCCCATTTTGTGTTGCAGGATTCCATTTCGGCATTTTTTCAATTACTTGCCAAGCTTCCATATCAATGAATGGATCAACTCCTCTCATAATTGAATGAGGTTTTGCATTTCCTTCCTTGTCAATAATAAATCTTATAAATACTGTCCCTGAGCTTCCTCTTTTTTTAGATTCTGAAGGGTAGTTAATCTGCGCCCCTAAAAATTGAAACACACCATTTTCTCCTGTGGGGTAAGATGCTGATTTACAATTTATACATTTTTCATTTTCTTTTGTATTATCATAAAGACTATCAATTGGTTCTTTAGAGTAAACCAATATTCCGAAATTGCGACTTGAAATAAGATTTCCTGTCATGTCAAACCTTATCCAAACACCTACTGGCTTGTCATGAAGCCACTTAGATTCGGCAATCATTAAATTGTCTGAGATTCTACGAGATTGAATCACAAGGGTGTCACCACTGTAAAACTCTATTTTTTTAAATTTTGCCTTTTTTTCAGAAGTCTCTTTCTTTAGGTTTTCATCCTTGTAGAAAGTCGTTTTTTGTGCGAATAGACTTGTCGATATCAAAAGACCAAGAATTAGTGTTTGTATTTTCTGTCTCATTTTTTTATTTTTAATGTTTGGTAACGGTTTGTATAAGCGTAGTGCGACCGTTAAGGGAGCATTATCGCTTATATTTTGTTGGGCGTAGTTCTGTTTCCTGTTTTATTTTGAACTTCAAGACAATTCTGTTCTATTGTTACGCAAATTTTATTAATGTTTACAGAAGTTTTATTTTCAGAAAAAGGTTCTGCAAAAATGTTTGCTAATTTATCGATAGTTAAAAAAGCTGAACTAATTATAACCATTATCGGAATAGCTAAAAACTCAAACCCACTATCCTCTCCCCCCAAGTCAATATCTCCGATAAAAAGTGGTATTAAAATGACGTAAACAGTAACTATAAGCCTTGTAAAGGCACTATAAATTTTTAAAAAAGGTGTGTTTTTAATCCTCTCAGCCTTACCTTGAATATCATAAAACCGATTAACTTGCTGCATTAAATCGCTTTTTTCGATATTAGATTTATTCGGAAAATCTTTTTCAATGCTTTTCGTAATTCCTATCAAGAGTTCATTTGAAATCTTATTCTCAACATCTATTTCGAAGACTTGCATTAGCTCTGATTCTTCATTACTAAAATTGGGCTTGAAATTATTATGCATTTCATTCTTTAACTGCCTAACGTATAAAATAGTCAGTTCAATTAATTTTTCAGCTTTTATGCTTAAATCATGACTGCTTAATTCATGGAAATTATCTACATTACCATAGTAGGTGTAAATTTTTGCAACAAAACTTCTTGTATTATTGGTTAACTCGCCAAAAATTTTTCTGGCTTCCCACCACCTGTCATAAGCAGAATTCATTCTAAAACCCAAGAAAAAGGCAACAGCAAGTCCGAAGACGGAGCCTATTTGTCCTGAGATCTTAAAAATATGGTCGCCAAAATATTCTTCAAGCCCAATTATCAAGACTGCATAAACCGCAGTAATGATGATGAAAGGCAAAGCAATTTTGAATAATTGCAATAATCCCTGTTTTTCTGTTTGTATCATTTATTAATCGTCATCTTCTTCTTCGTTCATATTATGGCTATCATTTGCTGGTGTGTTTTGTCCGCTTCTTATTTCGGTGTGTCTTATTTCACCACCAGTTGTGCCTGTCTGTTTAGCAAATAATAACACCACAAATGCTAAAACTAATGTTGCAATTGAAATGATAGACGAAAAAGATTTTTGTTTAAAACTTGCCCAAAGTCCAAGTAATGAAATGCCACCTAAAATATAGGAAAGTAGAGCAAATGTCTCTGCTGTTTCTTCGTGGGTTTCAATATAATTTTCTGTAACTCCAGTTATCTTTTCTACAACTTCTTCTGCTTCTTCACCCGTTGCCATTGCCGCTATTGCAGTTAATGCCCCAAGAATAAAAATCATAAATGCCGTTCGTTTTACAGCTTCTGATTTTGAAACAAGTCCTGTTATCATTACGATTACTCCCACGATAGGGAAAATGATGGGTAAATGATTTACCACTAAATGCCAATGTGCTCCGTTCATATTATTGTATTTTAAATTAAATATTTACTCCAAAAAGATAACCAACTAACGCAGAAAGTACCATAGCGATTGTTCCCCAAATGGTAATTCGTAGGATAGCTTTTTTTATGCTTGAACCACCAGTTTTTGCCGATGTTGCCCCAAGAATGATTAGGAAAATGATGGTAAAACCATACAGCCAATATTCCATTCCTTTCACTGGGGCAAAAAGGACAACCAAAAGAGGTAATATTCCTCCAACTGAAAAAGAGGCTCCAGAAGCCAATGCAGCTTGTATAGGGTTTGCTTGGCTAATTTCGTTAATCCCTAATTCATCTCTAATATGTGTTCCTAATGCGTCCTTTTCTGTAAGTTCAATGGCTACCTTCATAGCTGTTTCCTTTTTAAGTCCACGTTTCTCATAGATTTGAGCCAAAATATTTCGTTCTTCTTCTGGCATTTCTTCTAACTCTCTTTTTTCTCTTTCAATATCTGCTTTTTCAGTATCAGTTTGTGAACTTACCGAAACATATTCGCCTGCTGCCATAGATAAAGCACCAGCAACAAGTCCTGCTACTGTTGCTAAAACAATAGGCTCTCTTGATGAACTTGCGGCAGCAACTCCAATTGCAAGACTGGAAATAGAGATTATTCCATCATTTGCTCCAAGAACAGCGGCTCTCAACCAGTTGCTTCGGTGTATGTAATGGCTGTCTAAATAGTTGTCAATTGTTATCTTTTTATTCATTTCAGTTTTTTTTTGAGATTGTCTCAAATTACGCCCAACGGGCAGGGCTATACAAAGTTGGGGAATTTTCACTCAGTTAAAATTCCACCGA
>CAJWTA010000119.1 GCA_913046805.1 uncultured Fidelibacterota bacterium
AATACTACAGATATTTGGAAACTAGGTTTAGGATATGAAATGCCTTGTGGGCCTGTTGATGGTATGGATCCAGCAAAGGTTGCAAAAGCTGTAGATGAAGCTATTGTCAGGGCAAGAAATGGTGATGGTCCAACTTTTTTAGAAATGAAGACCTACAGGTATAGAGGTCACTCTATGAGTGATGCCCAGCACTACAGAACAAAGGATGAGGTTGCAGAGTATAAGAAGATTGATCCAATCACAAAGGTCAAGGAGATAATTCTCAAAAAGAAATATGCTACCCAAAAACAAATTGATGAGATAGACTCAAGAGTTAAAGGTTTGGTTCGCGAATGTGAAAAATTTGCCGAAGAATCCTCTTATCCGGAAAAGAATATAATGTATGACTCTGTTTACGAACAAGACAATTATCCATTTTTAAAACATAAAATTTAATATGGCTGAATTGATTAAAATGCCCCGATTAAGTGATACCATGGAGGAGGGAACTGTTGCTACCTGGTTTAAGAAGGTAGGTGATAAAGTTCAGGAAGGGGAGATTTTAGCTGAAATTGAAACCGACAAGGCAACAATGGAATTCGAGTCATTTTATGAAGGCACCCTTTTATACATTGGTATCAAGGAAAACGAGACAGCTAAGGTGGATGAACCTCTCGCCATAATTGGTAGTCCTGGTGATGATATTGATTCTATTTTAGGAAATCAAACAGTAAAACCGCAAAAATCAGATGAGGTTGATAATTCTGAGTTAATAAAAGAAGAACCTTCAGAAAATTCTGTAACAAAAGATGAAAATCTAATCAATGATGATGTTCATGTAATTTCAATGCCCCGATTAAGTGATACAATGGAAGAGGGTACTGTTGCTTCCTGGTTCAAAAAGGTTGGAGATGATGTTGAGGAAGGTGAAATATTAGCTGAGATCGAAACAGACAAAGCTACTATGGAATTTGAGTCTTTTTATTCTGGTACACTTCTTCATGTCGGTCTTTCTGAGGGTGATTCAGCTAAAGTTGATTCGCTATTAGCGATAATAGGTCCGAGTGGTACCGATATTTCACAACATTTAAGCGGTAATTTTGATAAAATAAAGGTTGATAACAATCAAAAATCAGATATCATTTCAGATGAAAATCCCGAAATTAAAGAAGTTGCAGTGAAAGAGGTCTCTTCTAAAATTTCAGAAAACCCAGTTTCTGACAGAATTTTTATTTCTCCATTAGCCAAGAAATTAGCCAAGGATAAAAATATTGATATTTCATCCATTAAAGGCACAGGCGAAAATGGTAGAATAATTAAATCTGATATTGAAAACTACAAAGAGCCTGCTGTTCAAGCAGCTACCCAAACAACTTTAGCTACTGAGGATGTTCATGATTTCAAAGAGGTTGGTCATTCTCAGATGAGAAAGGTTATTGCTAAAAGACTAGCTGAGTCAAAATTTTCAGCACCGCATTATTATTTAAATGTTGAGTTAGATATGTCAGAAACTATTGCATTTAGAAAACAATGTAATACCATTCCTGATACAAAAATCTCATTCAATGATATTATTATAAAAGCTTGTGCTGTTGCATTAAGAAACAACCCAAGTGTAAATTCGCAATGGTTCGACGATAGGATTAGGTATAATAATTTTGTTAATATAGGAGTAGCTGTAGGAGTTGATGATGGTTTAATTGTACCTGTTTTAAAAAATGCTGACAAAATGAGTATTGCAGAAATTAGTAGTTCAGTAAAAGAGTTGGCAGGATTAGGCCGAGATAAGAAATTAACACCCGAAATGATGCAGGGAAGTACATTTACCATTTCAAATTTAGGAATGTTTGGAATTGAAAGCTTTACATCAATTATCAATCCTCCAAATTCCGTGATTCTATCTGTTGGTGCAATTGTCCAGAAACCCGTTGTAAAAGAAGGTGAGATTGTTGTAGGTAATACTATGAAATTAACTTTAGCATGTGATCACAGAGTGGTTGATGGATTAACCGGATCAAAGTTTTTACAAGCATTAAAGCCTCTAATTGAGAATCCGTTATCAATGCTTATTTAATTATATCAAAATGTCGAAGAATATTATAATTACTGGTACAAGTTCGGGGATTGGATTTGAGCTTGTAAAGATTTTTGCACAAGAAAAGAATAGAGTGTTGGCTCTTTCTAGAGACAACTCAAAATTAAGAGGTTTAAATTTAGATGGTGTTGATGCTATAGATTTCGATATAAATAATCCTGATGAAAAAAAGCTAACTAAATTTATAGGTTCTTTTCAAGGAATTGACGTGTTAATAAATAATGCTGGCTACTTAGTTAACAAGCCCTTTGAAGAAACCACCCTTTCAGATTTTAAAAATACTTATTTAACTAATGTATTTTCTGTTGCTATGCTAATAAAAAGTACGATTGGTCATATGCGTGAAGGTTCTAATGTAGTAAATATTAGTTCAATTGGTGGTGTACAGGGTAGTGTAAAATTTCCTGGCCTTTCTGCATACAGTTCTAGCAAGGGAGCTCTTAATATTTTAACCGAAATGTTAGCAGAAGAGTACAAAGACAAAAAGATACATTTTAACTCATTGGCACTTGGTTCTGTTCAAACAAAAATGCTAGAAAAAGCTTTTCCTGGATTCCAGGCTTCTACATCCGCTAAAGACATGGCAAAATTCATATGTAATTTTGCAACTGAGGGATATAAATTAATTAACGGAAAAGTTATATCTATCTCTTCAACAACTCCTTAGATGCATAAAATTTTTGAAAAGATACCATTGGCATCGGTCGACTACGTAAAAAGTCTGATTTACTCAGAAAATGTTATAATAAAGCTAAAAAAAACTAGAAAAACTAAGCATGGCGATTTTTCTGTAAACAAAAATGGATTAAAATTAATTACCATTAATGAAAGCCTAAATAAGTATAGATTTTTAATTACTTTAATTCACGAAATATCTCACTATTTCACATTTAAAAATTATGGAATATACATTAAGCCTCATGGTGTCGAGTGGAAAAATACGTTTAGGAGTTTATTACTTCCTGTAATAAACAGTGATGTTTTTCCAAATGATGTTTTGAAAACACTAGCTGCTTATACAAAAAATCCAAAAGCATCAACCGATA
>CAJWTA010000120.1 GCA_913046805.1 uncultured Fidelibacterota bacterium
ATTGGAAAACCAATTAGGAGCAGAATAACTACTGTAGAAAGTACCCATTCAGGAAGCCTAAGAGCAGGAAATACCACTTCACCAATTTGCATTATCACCCAAGCAACTACTGCGTAAGTAGAGGTTACACGAAAAACTTTTCTTCTTTTTAATTCTTCAAAAATGCTCATAACTATAAAATATTAATATAAAAATATAACTCAATTAACGAGTTATTTAAATTTTTTTAACTTTTTCTGCTTGCTGAAGCTACTTTTTTAAAATTAACACGCTCATAACTAAACGTAAAGCCTTGCAAAAGTGAATCTCCATAATTAACTAACCAATCATCGTGAAGAGCTAACTCAGAATTTGAAGGAGCCGAAATATTAAACTTGATATCATAACTATCTTTAATAGAACCCGGTAAGGCAATATTTCTTGCGTAATGAAAATTATCAATCAGGTTTATGTGGGGCTTTAAATCAATGAATGTTTTAAAACCTGTTCTTGAGTTTATAATTAAAGCAGAAATTTTTAGATAAGGTATGAAGCCGTTTGGAACAGCACCTTTTGGTATTTTTTTGCTGTCCCAATTTACTCTCGCTTCAATGTGAACGTCTGTTTGACTTTCTGGTAGATGCAACGAGCTGGGGTGAATTTTATCTTTTACAGCACCTTCAAAAATTACTATTATACCTGGAGGTATTTTTTCCTCGCCAATTATGAGCTCAGGGCTGTGTAAAAAATTAAAAAGAAATAATACTAATGAAAGCAATGATGCTTACTCGATCACTGGCATTTTGTGCATAACACAAAAAGATTTTGAGTGTGACGTATCATTTTAAAGCCAAAATCTTCTACGATTTTAATTTGTCTTTCTTCAATTATCTTATCAAAATACTCTTCTATACTGCCGCATTGAACACAAACAATGTGATTGTGATGTTCTGTCTGATGCTCATATTTTGCTGGGCTATCACCTAAGTCAATTTTTCTTACTAAGTTATTTTTATGTAAAACATCGATAGTGCGATAAACTGTTGCTCTGGATACATTTAGATTATTATTACGTAAAGCTCCGTAGATCTCTTCAGCATCCCTATGTTCGTCACTGGATTTTATTTCATCCCAGACAGCTTGCCGCTGACTTGTGTGACGAAGATTTTCTTTTTTTAGAGCTTTCGTAAATGAATTTTCTGAAGACATAACTTTATATAATTTAATTAATTTTATGTTTTAGGAATACCATTTTTAAAAAAATGAGCACCTAATTGGGCGAATCTACTTTTTTAAGATTTGCAAACTTTACAACAAGCTTCTTTTTCAATCCGTCCTTGAACTCAATGCCAACTCGTTGGTTTTCGCCTTGACCGCTAAGCGCCATCACTTTACCTATGCCAAAAATTGCGTGCTCTACGTAATCACCAACTTGAAAATCATCAAATAAAACCACTGTTCTACTGACCGCTGTTTTTGTGTGTTTTCCTGCTTTTCCACCAATCACTTTTCGAGTAAGCGCAGATGTAAAAGAAATCTTTTCAATATTTTCCTCCGGAATTTCCCCAATAAATCGTGATACTACTCCATATAGCTCATCAGAACCCATTCGTCTTCTGTTATTAGCATACATGAGATAAACCTTATGCATTGCTCTGGTAACACCAACATAAAAAAGTCGCCGTTCTTCTTCTAGTGTTTCATTTGAGTCTAGAGATCTATGGAGAGGGAACAAGCCATCTTCAAGACCCGTTAAAAAAACTACGGGGAATTCTAAACCTTTAGAGGAATGAACGGTCATCATGGTTACTCTATTGTTTTGATCATTCCATTGGTCTAAATCGGTTAATAGAGACACTTCTTCAATGAACTGAGACAATCCACCATCCGGATTTCTTTTCATAAAATCATCTACACTTTTAATAAACTCAAGAACATTTTCATAGCGCTCGCTCTCTTCAGGAGATGTACTATCCTGATAATATTTCTTTATTCCTGTTTCTTCAATCAATGTTCTAACTAATTCTCCAGCATTTAATTTTGGAAGCAAGTCATTGTATTTTTTAATTACATTATAAAAAGTATCTAAAGCATCTGCTTGCTTTCCCCTTATACCCATATTTTCAGGACTATTTAAAACCTCAATCATTTCGACGTTTCTTCTCTCTGCTTCAATAACGCATTTGTCTACCGTTTTTAGACCGATTCCTCGAGGAGGAAAATTAACAACACGCCTTAATGAAATTGTATCCTTAGGGTTCAAGATGAGATTCAAGTATCCAATTAAGTCTTTAATTTCTTTTCGTTCATAAAATCGCACTCCACCAATAATATTGTACGGTATACCAGATCTACGAAAAGCGTCTTCAATTGCGCGCGACTGCGAATTGGTTCTATAGAGAACTGCAAAATCACTGAAATTTCTTTTTTCTAGTTTTATTTCTTTTTGAAGAGCGCTTATTACCGCATCTGATTCTTCCATTTCATCGTTGGTTTGCATAAGACCTAATTTTTGGCCTTCACCGCTATTAGCTACCAACTCTTTGGATGCTCTGTTGTGATTGTTTTTTACAACAGAATAAGCAGAGTCAAGTATATAGGTTGTAGACCTATAATTTGTTTCAAGTTTAAATATTTCGCTATTTTTAAAGGTTTTTTCAAAATCTAGTATGTTGCTTATGTCTGCTCCTCTCCAACCATATATCGACTGATCATCGTCCCCAACAACGCAAATTTGCTGATGAGACTTAGCTAGATATTTTACGAACATAAACTGAGGCTTATTGGTATCCTGATACTCATCTACCAAAATGTATTTCCACTTATCCTGATAGCTCTTAAGAACTTTTGGAAACTTTTCAAAAATTTCAAGAGGAAGTAAAAGTAAATCATCAAAATCTACCGCATTGTTATCTTTCAATGCCTGTTGATATTTTTCATAAAGCTCAGCATAGTGCTTATCAATGATTATTGACGCTTTTTTCTTGGCTTCATCAGGTCCAATCATCCGATTTTTAAAATAGCTTATTTTAAATCGTAGGTCTTT
>CAJWTA010000121.1 GCA_913046805.1 uncultured Fidelibacterota bacterium
CTATTGAAACATTATTATAGTATTCTGTTGTCGTTTCAATGGTATATAAAATTTGATTGTTTTTGTCTTGAGCAATAAGGAAGGTAGTAAGTAGGATTGATAGTAATAATTTCACAGCTTTAAAATAGGTTAACTGTTGAGTCAACGTCCCCCAAGTATATATTTTATCTGGTAGATACCATTCTAGTTATAACTTTTTCTGTAGTCTTTATATTCTTTAACAAGCATTATCAGAAATAAAGACATCAAAATAAGGTAAAGAATCTTCCCTGATCTGAAGTATAGATAAGGGAAAATTATAACACCTAGACTATAGACAGTTATCCCTGCCCAGTAAACACTTTTTGCATACTTAATCATAAATAAATATAATATTACATTTATGATGCATGATAGCCAAAATATCAACTTTAAGGCAGTCGCACATAGTTATTTATTTTTTTGTAAGTTCAATTCATTGAATATTTGATTGCAGATGAATAATGGAAAGTGTTAAGAAAAGGATTTTGTATTGAAATTTAAACTGGAGATTTTTATGAAGAAAATATATGCTATTGTATTGTTTACACTTAGCGTTGGGTTTGGACAAGAAAGCGATAATGAAAACTTAGCAAAACATCGTTTTGTTTTTGAACCGGATTCCATGTCATTGAATATTGGAGAAACAGGAACAGTTACCGTCAAGTTTGTTGACGCGGATGGGAATTTAGTTCAAAATCCGTTTTACATTTATGGACGACCCAGACGCACTCTGGAATCAAAGCCAAGAATTAGCGATTCTACGGGAGTTGCAACCGTTACTATCAAGCCTTATAAGGCTGGAAAATTAAGTTTAAGCGTAAGAAGTATATCCCAAAAAAGAGAAGATAGGGTTATGGGGAGTATGCCTATTGAAGTGCCATTCCCAGGGCTTGATAGAATTGTATTCAATGATCCAGTTTCAAGCGTTTATGTAGGTACGTATGTAAACTACGAAACAGAAGTCTTTGATAAAGCAAATATGAAAAGAGAAGAATCAAAGGTATTACTCACTTCAAGCAATACAGATGTAGCTGATCTCGATCTTTACGGGAATTTAGTTGCGAAAAAAGCCGGCAAGATCACTCTCACTGCCTCAGTAGAGAATATCAAAGAAACAATAAATATTAAAGTAGTAAAGAACCCCGTTCGCAAGATTAGCCTCTCAGCAGAGAGGGACAAAATTAGAACCGGTGATGTTTTGCATTTCGAGGCAAAGGCAATGAATAGGTCCGGTAGAGCTGTCAAAGACATTCCAATTACTTATTCTTTTACAGGTACCGCAGAGTATGGAATTGGTTTGCCCGCCTCAGCTTTAATTAATGATGATGGAAAATTTGTAGCGGAAACACCAGGTATTTTTACAATATTGGCAGAGTCTGGTGGATTTTCAGCCAGAAAAACTATTGAAGTTGTAAAAAGAGATGTCAGAAAAAAAGCAAAGTTAGTTGGGCACGGGACGGTTCCCAATGTGCATACTTCAGACCTTTGGGTATGGCCAGGAGTAGGGAAGCATAAAGGTAAAGACTTTGCTGTCACCGGAACGTGGAGTGCAAATGGAGAGGCATACTTCTGGGATGTAACCGAACCTGAGAAAATGCATATCATAGATACTGTCACTGTTGATGCGAGAACGGTAAATGATGTCAAGGTTTCAGAGAATGGTGAAGTAGCAGTTATTACGCGTGAAGGGGCATCGAATAGAAAAAATGGATTTGTCATTTTAGATGTAAGGGATCCATTTAATGTGAAGATTGTTGCAGAATACAATGATGACATGACGGGTGGAGTTCATAACGTTTTCATTTACGATAATCATGTGTACGCTGTGAACAATGGACGCAAGTATGATGTCATAAATATTGAGGATCCTTCCAATCCGTTTAGGGTATCACGATACGAGTTAGATACCCCAGGTCACGGGGTACATGATGTATGGATAATTGATGGATTGGCATATTCATCTAATTGGGCAGATGGCGTTCATATCGTTGATGTTGGTGCTACAAAGTTGAGCGAGCAAGATCGCTCGAAAGATCGCTATAACCCTTTCCTTGCTATGGCTGGTAAAGGCAGTCCGGGTAATCCAGTGAAGTTAGGCGAAATGAAAGATCCAAATGGGCATAACCATGCCGCTTTTCCTTTCATTAGTCAATCATCAGATAAGTTTTATATCATAGCTGGCGATGAATATGGTAATGAGTTCGGCATGGCTGGTGGTTTTCATTTCCTTGATTTTACCGATCCAAATAACCCTGAAGAAACCGCAGTCTATCAAGTGCCAGAGGCGGGCTCACATAACCATTGGGTCCATGGAGATACTTTGTTAGCATCGTACTATCAAGGCGGTCTGCGTATAGTGGATATATCCGGAGAACTCATGGGTGATATCTATGCACAGGGTCGAGAAATAGCTTATTTTAATTCGAGTGATCCAAAAGGATATGTTGCCAATAAACCAAATGTATGGGGAACTATGCCATACAAAGGCTTGATCTATTTTTCAGATATGAATAATGGTCTATGGGCGATTCGATTAGAAGAAGAGAGCATGGGAACAAATTAGAATCTCGCAAAATTGAATCAAAAGGAGAGTTAAAATGGTAAATATTTTATTAAGCGGCGGTCCATTTATGTTGGTGTTATTGATATTGGCAGGGAGCATACTATTTATTTCAGTAAAAAATATCAATCAGCCTTATAAAACGAATGGTATTGTTTTGATAGGAATTTTAAGCGCGCTCATTGGTATTCTAGCAACTTACCTTGGTGTTAATGCAGCGTTTACCGCTGTTCCAGACATCAGTAGTATCGCTCCGCAAATTTTAATCAACGGTTTAAAGACATCGCTGATAACGTCTTTTACCGGAGGAATTATCATGCTTATATCAACGATTGTATGGTACTACTTTATTAAGCGTCACAATTTGCTTGAGGTATAACTTATAGCATTACATTTGAGATCTTATTTCCAAGCAGAAGA
>CAJWTA010000122.1 GCA_913046805.1 uncultured Fidelibacterota bacterium
GTCACAACAATTATATCTCCAAGCGACGCATATCTTCTTTTGCTTCCACCCAATACCTTAAAACAGAGAACTTCTCTCGCTCCTGAATTGTCTGCAACTTTTAATCTTGTTTCTTGTTGAATCACTTTTTATTAACCTATCTTTACCGATTCCCTTACAATCTCGCTTACTTGCCATCTTTTTGTCTTACTAATAGGACGAATTGAAGATATTTTAACTATATCACCTACTTTAGGAACTACTGAAGCAACATGCGAGTTGTATTTTTTAAATCTTTTTAAAATTTTACCATAAACTGGATGAGATATCCTTCTTGTAACTTGAACCACAACTGTTTTTTCCATTTTATCACTTACAACTTCACCGATTAACACTTGCTTTCTACGATCTGTCATTATAATTCCTTATCTAACCTGATGCCTTTTAAATATTCATTTTTCAATGTAAAAAGCTGTGCGATTTCTTTTTTTATAGCTCTAATTTCAAGAGGGTCTTCAAGCTGTTGCAATGCTTTTTGAAAGCGTAGCTTCTGAAGCTTTGATCGATTTTCTTCAATCTTTGCATCAATATCAGCTTTATTTAAATCTTTAAGATCACTTTTTTTCATTATAGCTCTCTTCTGCTAACAATTTTTGTCTTGATAGGTAATTTGTTTGATGCATTGTGAAAGGCTTTTTCAGCACCCTCTTTATCTACACCATCAACTTCAAATAAAATTCTACCTGGCTTTACTACCGCAACCCAATATTCAGGAGAACCTTTTCCTTTACCCATTCGAGTTTCAGCAGGTTTTTTAGTGATGGGTTTATCTGGAAAAATACGAATCCACATCTTACCAATCTTTCTTACAACTCGTGTAATTGAAATACGGCACGCCTCAATCTGGCGACTGGTAATCCAACCAGATTCAACAGCTTTTAAACCGTATGAGCCAAATGCAACATAATTTCCGCCTTTCGCCATACCTTTTCGATTTCCACGATGATGTTTTCTATATTTTATTTTCTTAGGTTCTAGCATAAAAAATTATTTCCCGGACTCTCCATTGCAAATCCAGACCTTAATACCAATAATTCCGTATTGCGTAAAAGCCTCAGTGAGCACATAATCAATATCTGCTCTAAGAGTATGAAGAGGAACTCTTCCTTCTGAAAATTTTTCACTTCTTGCAATTTCTGCTCCACCTAATCTTCCTGCGACATTAATACGAATTCCCTCGGCACCCATTCTCATGGTTGATTGAATGACCTTACTTACGACCCTGCGATAAGATACCTTTTTTTGTAATTGATGCGCAATATTTGCGCCTACTAGAGCAGCGTCAAGCTCAGGTCTTTTTATCTCAGATATATTAATTTGAACACTTTTCGAATTTTCACTAGAATTTGATGAGTCATTTGTTAATTGCTTTACTTCATCTTTAAGCCTATTGACTTCTTCTCCACCCTTGCCTATCACTATGCCAGGTCTAGCCGTATGAATTGTGATTGTGATGTTTTTAGATGTTCTGCTAATATCTACTTTTGAAATACCTGCGTTTGGTAGCCTTGCTTTAAGATATTTACGAATTTTTACATCACTCTCAAGTTCAGCAGCAAAAGAGTTCTCGGTAAACCAAGTAGACTTCCAATTCTTATTCATTTGCAATCTAAATCCGACGGGATGTGTTTTTTGACCCAAAATCGCTCCTATTTGCTATTTGTTGACACCACAATAGTGAGGTGCGCTGTTTTTTTATTAATTCGTGATATACGCCCCATTGAGGCTGCTCTAAATCTTTTTAAATGCGGGGCTCCATCAGCGTAACATTCTTTAACATAGATATTTTCTACAGAAATATCCTCAGTCTCAGAGTTATTCATTAGATTAGCAACAGCTGAGCTCAAAGTTTTTTCTATTTGATAAGCAGCTTTAGCTTTAGAAAAATGTAAATAGTTCATAGCCTTATCAACATTTGAACCTCTCAAATCATCAAGAAGAATTCTTATTTTTCTTGGGGATTGTCTAATGTGTCGAGTGATAGCTTTTGCTTCCATAACTAATTCTTTCTATCACCTGAATGAAGTCTAAAAGTTCTTGTTGGAGAAAATTCACCTAGCTTATGACCAACCATATTTTCATAAACAAAAACAGGAATAAATTTATTGCCATTGTGAACAGCAAAGGTATGCCCAACAAAGTCAGGAGTTATCGTAGATCTTCTCGACCATGTTTTTATTACTTGTTTCTTTCCAGCCTCATTAATCTTATCAATCTTTTTAACAAGCTTAGGATCAACATATGGTCCTTTTTTAAGTGAGCGGGCCATAACTATTTTCTCCTCTTAATAATAAATTCGTTAGATTTTTTATTCTTACGACGCGTTTTAAAACCTTTCGCAGGTTGACCCCAAGGCGAGACTGGATGTCTTCCACCAGAAGTTTTACCTTCACCACCACCGTGCGGGTGATCAACTGGGTTCATAACAACACCCCTAACTTTTGGACGCTTACCTAACCAACGCGATCTTCCAGCTTTACCAGATATTATCTGTTCATGGGATTTATTTCCAACTTCCCCAACAGTGGCGTAACAATTTTGCATAACAAGCCTAACTTCACCAGATGGTAATTTAAGCGTGGTAAACCCTTCATCATGCGCCATTACCTGTGCAGCAGATCCTGCGCTTCTAGCTATTTTACCACCACAGCCTGGAGTTAACTCAATGTTATGAACAAACATACCTGTAGCTACTTTTCCAACAGGTAGAGCATTGCCAATTTTAAGCGGAACGTTTTCGCCACAGAGGACTTCATCGCCTACATTAATACCTAAAGGAGCAATAATATATCTTTTCTCACCATCAGCATAAAAAAGTAGTGCAATATTTGCTGAGC
>CAJWTA010000123.1 GCA_913046805.1 uncultured Fidelibacterota bacterium
TACATAAAAAAATATTTTTTATCTTGTTAATCATTTTTCTCTCGTGTTTGTAAAAAGGACGCACCTATATATATAAGGTACGAACAAACGCAAATTATTCAATTCAAGGTCAGGAAGCAATACATATTGCCTCAGTGTGATACAGGTCAAAATTATAGATTACGCTTATTTTATTTAAAAAAAATTAAAAGTATATTCAATGTAGTCATAATTTTTTTAAGGAAAGCCTTATGTTTAAAAAATATTTATTCAATTTTTCAATTTTATCACTTGTGTTTCTTGCGGCATGTGCTACTAAACCAGAAAGCGATGTTGACACTCCGGAGTATCATTACAAAGCAGGTATGCGGGCCGTTGATAATATGGATTACCAACAAGCTATAAAATCATTCCAACGATCGATTGACTTAGACAACAAGTTTGCTTTGGGTTTCGGTGGATTAGGCCTTGCAAACGCAAGATTGGGCAATAACAAAGAGGCTAAAAAATTCGCATCTACCTGTGCATCAAAAGGAAGCAAAGATTCAGACGCATTAGCATTGAGCGCACGCGTTTGGATCAATATGCGCGAATCAGAAAAAAAATGGTTCAAAAGAGCTGAAGATCATCTAGAAAAATCATTGAAGAGGAATAAGCAACATGAAGGGACTCAGTATTGGTACGGCGTTGCATATCTTTACAATTTTCAGTTCAATGAAGCAGAAGATTATTTTAGAGAAGTAGTGAATAAGCGCGGTGAATATTCCGGCATGGCAGATTCAAAGTGGAAATTATCTCAAAAGATTGTCCGGGCAATGCCTGGAACTCCCGTAGGGAAAAAAGTTGCCCTTAAAGAACGTATTAATCGCGCAGATCTCGCTGTTCTATTTTCCGAAGAACTCAAAATTGGTGTTTTATTCGACAGAATGCCTGCTCAATCTGCAGGATTCCAGAGTCCCAGCCAAGCTGCTCAAAATACTACAATTCAAGTACCAAATGATTCGCGAAATCATTGGGCAGAAACTTGGATAAAAGATATGATTCGCTACGGCGTAATGAATGTAGAGCCCGATGGAAACTTTTATCCAGATGATAAAATCAATAGAGCAACCTATGCATTAGCTGTTCAACGATTACTAGTTGTTGCTACTCGTGATCAAAGCCTTGAGACAAAGTACTTTGGCGAAAGTCAGAGTAGATTTAGTGATGTCCCAAGTAGTCACTTTGCATATAACGCAATGGCAGTATGTACTGAAAGAGGAATTATGCAGGTTGATATGATGAACAATAGGTTTAACCCTACAGGAGACGTGACAGGTGCAGATGCTTTGTTGATAATCAGAAATCTACAAAACTCACTTCGAATGACATTTTAAGATTTTCTTATCCGGTAAGTTGAAAAGGGTTGCTGCGGTGACCCTTTTTATTTTTCATTATAATAAATTCGAGTAAATTTATAAATGAGCAAATATAAACTAGCACTTACTCCTGTTCTTTGTTTTATCAATCTTGGATGCGTGGAAACACTTATCTCCGTAAATGTACTGCCTGATGCTAGATATAAGATGAGTATTATTTCAAAAGGCGATAAACAAGATATTGAAGATAATGACTTTTCGATACCCAAATCTGCACAGTGGAGCCATACAACCTACCAAGAAGAAGATAGCGAAACAGGAGATATTATTTATTTTGCCCGCAGCGAAGCCCTGCTTGAAGGTACCAATCTTTTGGTCAATGATCATCAACTAGGTACTTTACGTTATCCGGTATCTGTAAAGATGAAAAAAGGATTTTTTTCAGATACCTATATGTTGCACCAACTCTTTGAAGGAAGAGGAATTGATAAAAAATACCCATCACTTAGCGATGCTCTTCTTGATCCAAGTGATGAAAGCAAACAATTAACTGTTTTTAAAGAGGTAATGTTATTTTGCTTAAGCGAATCATTTAACCATATTTCAACGGAATATGAAGTAGAGGGTTTGCTTAAGGAGCGCATAGTGAATCATTTTAAGGGAGTATTTTACAAAGCGAGGGAAGATGGCAACTTAAAAGATCTAGCTCGTCCTCCGGAAAGCAATTCAGGAGAAGTGATTGACCTGCCAGTAGACTTTATACGTTCAAACTTCAAACCATTTGAAAATATACTTCCACCAGATTTTATTGAAGCATCTTTCATCAAGATGCTTCCTTGTATTAACGAGGCAAACTCAACAATAAATCTCAATGATGATTCATTTAAACTTATGAGCACATTACCGGGTCGAATATTTATGAGCAATTCTGACTCCGTGTATAATGATACTTTAATGTGGTCATTTGATTTAAAAGATTTTGCCAACGACTCCTACATTATTGAAGCAGCCTCGATTATTTATTATCCAAAAAAAATACAAAAAGCTGTATTGGTTAGCACTATTTTAATCTTATTTGTGTTATTTTTAATTGCTAAAAGAAAGGCAATACTGTGAAATATGTAACTACAATCATAATGGCATCTTTAACATTAATCGTAGCGAAACCAAAATTTTCTGATCAGCAGATAGCTGCAATGACACCTCAATATTTTAAACGAAATCATAGTGCACCAAAACTGACGGGTCTAAAGATATATACCGATAATGGACAAAGGGTATATCAAGTAGAAATTAACGTTAGCAGAAATCGATCAAATGATGATTTAAGCTTTGCAGTTTCGGCATTAGCCAACATGGGTCAATATGCAAAAAAACCTTTTAAAAAATATGTAGTAGTAATGCGCTCCGATGTTCGAGGAAGAACGGTTGATATTTGTGAAGCAAATTCTCGGTGTACTGCTGATTATATGATACGAAAACAAGTTACCTATGACCACTGGTACAAAAAGTGCATTACTTTCACCTCGGGTTGAGG
>CAJWTA010000124.1 GCA_913046805.1 uncultured Fidelibacterota bacterium
CTTGAATTGATTTAGGTCTTACATGATCTCCGTGACCCCAAGAAAAAAATTTATCTCTTAAGTTTAAAGGAAGCCACCAAGCTCCTCCATATTCATCAATTATATAAGGTTGATTTTTATAGGATGTTTCAAACTTAGGAAAATTTCTATAAACTCCTTTTTTTGGATTTAAAGCTTGCATTAATTTTTCAGGTTTTGGTTCATAATGATGTACTGTCCAAATATCTGTTTTTTGATGTTGATAACCACTTGTTTCATTTACTGGTCTTGTTGGATCTATTTTCTTTGTCACATCATATGCTAAACGCATTAATTTTTTATGTTGAGCATTGCATTCCAAAGTATTAGTTTCATTAAAAGGAGTCCATGTAATGATTGATGGATGATTTTTTAAATGCTCTACTATTTTTGGCCATTCATGCATAAAAGCAGTCTCGGTACCTTTTGCATTTTCGTTTGCACCCCAATTACCCCATTCAGCCCATGTTATGTAGCCTAATTTATCAGCCCAATAATGAAAACGATCTTCAAATACCTTTTCATGTAACCTCGCTCCATTAAAACCAGCCTTCATTGATAAAATAATATCATTTTTTAGAGCTTTATCAGTTGGCGCTGTCCAAATTCCATCTGGGTAAAATCCCTGATCTAAAACCAATCTTTGATAGAGAGGTTTATTATTGAGATATACTTTATTTTTCTTCACTTCTATAGAGCGCATTCCTCCATAACTCTTAACTCTATCTAAAGTTTTGTTATTTTTTTCACTTATTAAAGTAAAAACAAAATCATAAAGGTTTGGTTGCTCAATAGACCACAACTTTGGTTTTGGAATTTTAATTTTTATTTTTTTTATTTTTGTATTGAAAACAGAAGAAGATATTTTTTTATTTTTAAATGTAATATCAACCTTAAAATTATCATTTACGTTTGCTGAAAAATCAGGTGTAAATTCAAAACATGAACTTTTTAAATTTGGGACAATTGAAACACTTTTTATATGTTTTTTATCAGCAGCTTCTAACCAAACTGTCTGCCAAATACCAGTTGTTCTTGTATAAACACATTGATAAGAATGTAAAAAAGATGATTGTTTACCTCTAGGTTGCGTTCTACGTTTATCCAGAGCCCATTTTTTTGCTATTGCTATTTTTTTTGGAGTAAATCTTCCTTTGTACCAAGGAGATGGGTTCATACTTCCAGGACATCTTTCATCTATTACATAAACAATTAAATCATTATTTTTAGTAAAATTTACTGCTTTTGAAATATCAATACTAAATGGCGCTTGACCACCTATATTTGAACCAACTTTAATTTTGTTTACAAATACATCACACTTATAATCAACTCCGCCAAAATGAATGAATATTTTTTTATCTTTCCAACTATTATTTAATTTAAAACTTTTATGGTACCAAACTTCTTGCATGAAATCAGTGTTTCCAATTCCTGATAATTTACTTTCAGGACAAAAAGGTACATTAATTTTTTTTGAAAATTTTTTTGAATTTAATTTAGATTTTTTAAAACCTTTAATATTTTTTGAATATTCACAAGTCCAAACTCCATTTAAGTTTAGCCAATCTTTTCTTACAAACTGTGGTCTTGGATGTTCTTTTCTCATACTTCCTATCTTTTTTTATCGAGTTAATGGAGGTGTAAAAAACACCTCCATTATATAAAAGGAAATTAACGAATTAATTTCTTTAATTTATTGTTTGCATCCCTAAGACCTGAATCCATGTCTTTCTCACCAAGCATTATAGCTCCAATTTCTGTGTCCAATAACTGAACAATGGCTCCATAATTTACGGAATGAGGAGTATCAGTCATTATATCAGCTGTAGATGCATACTCAGTTCTATGCGGTAAATTCATATATGCATCACTGTTAATAACAGATGATCTATAAGACATGTGGCCAGTTCTTGACCAATCAATACTGTGATCCCACATAAACTTTGCTAACTTCATAACAGCATCATATTTTTCAGGACTTGAAGATTTTAATGCTGCTGGAATTGACCACATATGTGAATCAGCCCATGTTGCTCCCTTATCATAAATTGTTGGCATAGGTCCAACATAGTAATTGAAGTCAACATTCTGAGAATAATAATCTACAACCCATGTACCATTATATAAAATACATGCATTACCATCCATCCAGAATTTTTCAGCACTACCATAATCAAGTTCAGGTTGGTAAGCGCCTGCAGCTTTAAGATCAAGATAAAGCTGAACTGCATTTCTCACTTCATCAGTGTTAAGAGTTGCTTTTTTTCCTTCAAAGAAATTAGCATTTTGCTGCCATGTTAAACCATAGATAGCTCTTGTTTGTCCACTTGCTAAATAATCAGCTCCGACAGCTTTACAGGCATTTGCATGCTCTAACATTTCTGCAGGACTAGTAGGATAAATTGGTTTTCCATCTTTGACTAAGCCAGCTTTTGCCATAAGATCCAAATTGGTATGGAACAATCCAGCATGAATATCAAGTGGTAAACCCCACATACCGCCATCATACGTTAATGCATCCATCATCATTGGAACAATATCACTAGAGTCCATTCCATATTTCTCTAATTCACCACTTAAATCTGCAATAGCTCCAATTGAAGAGAATTGAGGAATACGGTGTCTGTGCATGATATGGATATCAGGCGCACTATTATCAGCATATCTTGTTTGAAGAATATTATATGTTTGACCCCAATCAAGAACTTCAGTAGTAACATT
>CAJWTA010000125.1 GCA_913046805.1 uncultured Fidelibacterota bacterium
CATTGATATTCCTAAATCCAACGGGTAAAGTTGCAACCAAAGAACCATAAGCTCTATCATTGGGATCAGCATTGATAACGCTTAGAAAATCAGAGTCAAACCCATTCTCATCTTTGGTCCATGCGAAAATGTGAGAACTATGTTTTTTGGAGATGGTTGGATTTTCACAAGAAATAGTTAATGCTAGAATAAAAGAAAATAGAGTGATCTTCATGATTGACCCCTTAAAAGTTGTTTAGGCGAGTTGCCCACGTTTGATATTTAAGTTTATTAGAATTACAATTCTCCAAATTCACATTTCTTATTAGATGCGGTGGATTCCCTCCTCCACCCTCACGCGATCTTTCGCTCGAAATTGTAACACATAAATTTTTATTATTTTCTAATGAAATACTTCCATTTTCATTCAAAATAAATTTTTGTAAACTGCCTTTTGAACATGATTCTAATTTCAACGCTGAAGATGGGTTCGTATTTTCAGCCTCAATACAAACCTCAAAATTCGGTATATAAAATTCACCGACACTGATTTTTTCAACACTAAACCCCTGATCAACGGCTATATTTCCTTGATAGGAGTAGCAGGTATGTGCTTGAAGACCTTTTTTTATGTCAGCAGACTCCTTATATCCTCGGATATCGAAGCAAAACCCTCTTGGCTCGTCCAAAGGGTCCACTAAATAGATTTCAGCAAGGCCTGCTTCATTATAATTCATAAAATCGTCCTCTTTTGATACTTTATCATTGCACGATGAGAGTACTAATGATGCAGAAAACATTAAGCTTGTATATTGCCAATTAGTAATTATAGTTCCTATTATGTTTTAAATTAAATCTTGGAAGAAAAATTATGAAAATTAATTCGTAAATTTTAAACACAATTAATGTTTATTTGAAAAGTATTAAACTAAATATTAGGAGAAATATAAATGACAAATATTAACGATCAAGCGCCGAGCTTTGAACTTAAAAATACAATGAAGGAATCGGTTTCACTTGATAGTCATAAAGGTAAAACCGTTATACTAGCGTTTTATCCAGGAGCTTTTACAGGTGTTTGCGACACTGAAATGTGCACTTTTAATGATCATCTTTCAAAGTTGAACGATTCAAACGCTTGTGTTTTGGGTATTAGTGTGGATTCGCCCTGGTCAAATGGAGCATTTAAGGATAAATACAATATCGACTTTGAATTATTATCAGATTATAATCGGAATGTTATTTCTGACTACGATGTGACCTTTACTGGTTTAGGTGGATTAGATGGCTATGTGTCTGCAAACAGAGCAGTTTTCATACTTGATTCCGAGGGCATTGTTCGATACAAATGGGTAGCAGAAAATCCAGGAGTTGAGCCCAACTACGATGAGGTGTTGGCTAAGGTAAGTGAAATAGGGTAACTAGTTTTCTCCAGCACATAAAAGTGCTGGAGAAAAATTAATTAAAATTTAGATTTAATTTTATGGGAAAGTTTTGAATGGCGTACTAAGCTTTTTCGAAAATGCTCATCGAGATTTGTTAGCTTACGCAAACCAGGAGTTTTGGAAAACTCAAGCTGCCATACCATTTTAATTTGTTCAAGACTACCGCTATCAAGTCCATACTGACGTTCGAACATTTCTAGGCAATAATCCTCCTCAAACTCACACATATCAAATTCATTCAAAAGCTTTAGGTTGTCGTTTTCTATCTCATAGGTATAAGCTACTTGATATAGCCATGTTCCCTGGCCAATTCCTGGGCCCCCTCCAGCATCTGGCCAGATATCATCGTATCGATAGGTGACCATGATGATATCATCTTTAATTTCCCACTCTGCGATGGTCGAATCAACATAAACATTGGACCATCCATCTGAGCTATACTGATCTTCAAAAGTGTATATCTCAACCCATTTTCCATCATCTTTGATATGTATCTCCCACGTTCCATAGTCCCAGGTCACTTCTCCGTCATAGCTCATAATTTCGGTTGGCACATTTGCTGGTACGTCAATCGTTGCATGACTGAGTGTGCCACCAATAAAGAGAACTGAATCTTGAAACGCCACAAGCTCTTGATTCGGGACTGTAAGTGTTTTGCCGTCGTAATTGTAATCAATGTTCTGGATTATATCGAAATAAGCACCATCATTCATTTGAGCAGAGAAAAAATCATCGTCAAACCCATAATCGGATGAATCGATAGGTATGTTATTACCAAATCCAGCATAATCGTTTAAACTAAGGGAAATAAATGGCTCGTCGCTTGGATTAGAATTTTCAAACATAGACATCCAGTTATGGTTTGTAACAAAAACGCTGGACGATTGAATACTGCTATCAAACCAGCCTTGCATGAATTTTAATTCACCGCTGATGAACCCTGAGATATTTATACCTCCCTTAGCCTCTGACATTTGATCGATAAAGCTTTGATTGGAATTGGTGGTAACCATCATAGAATAATTCCATGCGTTCAAACTAGATCCTCCTAGCTCATCAACAGACCTATTAGCCGTAACGCGGTTTAAAGATTGGGGCATAAACCACACGCCGACTATCTCATCTGCTGTAGTATTTTGCTCTTCACATGAAATGAAAGCAAAGACTATAATCGATAAAATTATAAATGTTTTTTTCATAATTATTTAATTTTATTACGATAATTTAATACTTTAGTTCAATAATTTTTTTAATTTTTTAATGAAAACTAAAATATTTATCATTCTGGGAGT
>CAJWTA010000126.1 GCA_913046805.1 uncultured Fidelibacterota bacterium
GAGGATATGTTTTCTGTTCCTATGGGTGGATTTGCTCCAGATTTCCATCCGGAACTGGCTGAGCAGGAATTCTATATTGGTATGGGTGAGACTGCTGAAAATTTGGCTAAAGATTTAAGTATATCAAGAGAAGAGCAGGAAGAATTTGCCATGGAGTCACATCGGAAGGCGCTGCTTGCGTATAGCGAAGGAAAATTTGATAATGAAATCATACCCATTAAAATTAATACCGAGATAACTGCAACAAAAGATGACGGACCTAGAGAGCCTAATGAAGAAAAAATTAAAAGTCTTGCTCCTGCTTTTCTTGAAAAAGGTTCAATTACAGCTGCAACAAGTAGTCCCATTTCCGTTGGTGCATCGGCTTTATTGATAGGGAATGAATCATTTTGCGAAACAAATGATTTGAAACCAAGAGCAGAAATTGTTTCTAGGGCTATTGCGGGTGTTCATTGGGACAGAATGGGAATGGGTCCACTTCCCGCAGTAGAAAAAGCACTACAAAAGGCAAAAATTGGTATTGAAGATATTGAAACAATAGAGCTCAATGAAGCTTTTGCGGCGCAAGCACTCTATGTCATTCGAAAAGGTGGTTGGGATCAAAATAAAATAAATCTTAATGGTGGAGCTATTGCTTTGGGTCATCCATTAGGGTGCTCAGGGGCACGAATACTAACAACGCTCATTAATGCAATGGAGCAAAACAACACTTCATTGGGAATGGCTACAATGTGCATTGGTAGCGGTCAAGGTATTGCAACAATAATTAAAAGAGTGTAAATATTGAAACATGAAATTAAAAAAATAGCTGTATTGGGCGCTGGAACTATGGGTGCTCAGATAGCTGGGCATTTTGCAAATGCAGGAATTCCAGCTTTGCTGTTCGATATTAACATAGATCTTGCAAGTAGCGGTCTAGAAAACTTGACGAAACTACGCCCTGCCCCACTTTACAAACCTAAAAATTCTGAATTAATTACTCCTTGTACATATGAAAATGATCTAGAAAAACTAAGTGAAGTAGATTTTGTGCTTGAGGCAGTAGCAGAGAATCTAGACATAAAACACACGGTTTATAAAAATATCATTCCGCACCTAAAAGACTCGGTAATAATTAGCTCTAACACATCTGGTATCCCTCTAGAGGATTTAATTAAAGTGTTTCCCGATAATCTTCAATCGCGTTTTTTAATAACTCATTTCTTTAATCCGCCGCGCTACATGCGATTACTTGAACTAGTAAAAGGTTCAAAAACGGATAAAAACGTTTATGAGAAACTAGTTGTATTAGGTGAAAATATTTTAGGCAAAGGAATTGTTCATGCAAAAGACACTCCAAATTTCATTGGTAATCGAATCGGTGTTCACGGGGCAAACAACGCAATTAAACTAGCAATTGATATGGGTCTTACTATTGAAGAGGTAGATAAATTAACAGGAACTATCGTTGGTAGACCGAAAAGTGGGATATTTAGAACAGTTGATATTGTAGGACTTGATGTGCAGTCAAATGTATCTGCCACTAGCTATGATAATCTAATTGATGATGAAGCAAGAGAAACTCTCAAAGCACCTGAAATCCTCAAAGATCTAATTAATGATGGAAGACTTGGTCAAAAAACGAAAGCGGGTTTTTATAAAAAAACAGAAGATGGAATTTTATCATTGGATCTAAAAAATGGTGAGTATTCTACACAAAAAAAGGTGCAATTTGATGGATATAGAGCAGCTAAAGTATTTCAAAAAGTTGGAGATAGAATGAAATCTTTGGCTTTTAGCCATGATAAGGCTGGCAAATTCTTTTGGGAAATCACAGCTGACTCACTAATATATTCAGCAAATCGTATTCCTGAAATCAGTGATGATATTATAAACATTGATAATGCTATGAAGTGGGGATATGGATGGGAACTTGGTCCTTTTGAATGCTGGGATGCATTAGGCGTTCGAAAGTCCGTCAAGCGCATGAAAGAAGAAAATAAAAATGTACCCATCTGGGTTGATCAAATGCTCGATTCTGGCAGAGAAACATTTTATAATTTAGAAAATGGAAAACGTACGTACTATGACGTAGTTAGCTCATCAATAAAAAAAATAAATGACGATCCCAACATTATCAATCTAAATCTGTTAAAATCAGGAAAGAGTCTCATTAAGAAAGATTGGAGTGCAAGCCTAATTGATTTAGGTGATCAAGTTCTCAATGTTGAATTTCATTCAGCACTTCAACCAACTCTAAACCCAATTGATTCCTCAATGGGTGAAATAATGAACGATGCCATGGATCTGCTTGATTCAAAAAAATATAAAGCATTGGTCATAGGTCATCAGGGTTCAAATTTTTGCGCAGGAGCAAATCTAGCAAACATGATCCAAACTATTGATGCAAATGATTTTGACAAAATAAATAGTGATCTTAAACAGTTTCAAGATCTTATGCAACGCATGCGATTTTCAGCTTCGCCAGTTATTGCGGCACCTCACCATTTAGCTCTTGGAGGGGGATTTGAAATTTCAGCTCCTGCTGCTCATCGTGTTGCGCTAGGAGAACTATATATAGGAGCTGTTGAGATTGGCGTCGGATTGGTTCCAGGTGCTGGAGGCAATCTAAGAGTTATTTTAAATTTAATGGAAAATAGTGGATCTGGAAGATTGAATTCTTTTCAAGTTTCACAAAAAGCTTTTGAAAC
>CAJWTA010000127.1 GCA_913046805.1 uncultured Fidelibacterota bacterium
ATAGTGGATCTGGAAGATTGAATTCTTTTCAAGTTTCACAAAAAGCTTTTGAAACCATTGCTTTTGCAAAAGTTTCTACAAGCGCAGAACACGCTAAACATTTAGGTTATCTTCTTAAAACCGATACTGTAATTCTTAATAATGACCAAAGAATAAAGATCGCAAAAGATAAAGCTCTAGCTCTTATTGACGAAGGTTATGTGCCACCTAAATATCGTGACGATATCAAGCTACCTGGAGCTGGAGGCAGAACTGCTATCGCAATGGCGGTAAAAGGTTTTAAAGCGCAAGGAAAAATATCGGCACATGATGAGTTCATTGCAAAAAAACTTGCCTATATTTTAACTGGTGGAGATAAAGGTGGGCTTACTAAATCTGTTGATGAACAGTACTTATTAGATATTGAAAGAGAAGCCTTTGTTTCTTTAGCTGGTGAAAAATTGTCTCAGGATAGAATTAGATATATGCTTAAGGCTGGAAAACCTCTAAGAAACTAAGAGGTAAAACAGAATCTTATTCTTCGTTATCCGTTGAACTAACTAGCTTATTTCTATACGCTAAACCAACCAATGCTAATGAAAGTAGCAGGATTGATCCAGAAATTGCTAAAGCTTCATTCACATTCAAGTCTTCAAGGATGATATACCTAGCTAACCCTATCATAGAGATGTAAATAGGATACCGAACAGGTATTTTTCCTGTTTCAAAAAAAATGGATACCATTTGCATTATTTCGAGATAGATAAAAAAGGTAAGTATATTCTTTACTTGAATGTTGCCTGTAGAAAACATCTGAGAAATCTCGGTTGCAAATAAAAATAAGACTAGAGCATATATTAGCCAGTGTGATATAGTTTCAATTTGATGTATAAATTTTGAGGAATTCATTAAATAAATTTAATATAAAATCTACTTGCCTTTAAACTCATTTTTAATCGTAAAATTAATTTTCATAACCAATGCGATCGTACGTATTTACAACTGTTGAAGTTATATTTTTTAAATGCGCACCAATGCGTTTTAAATACCTTGAATACAATACTAAGGATGCTGACTGAGATTGACTTTCGAATTGAACATTACCCCCAATAATACCTTCCACGATTTTATCAGAAACAGAAGAGACTGTTTGTTTGTAGTTTTCAATTAATGATCTTGCTAGATCCTCATCCTGGTTTTCAATAACTTGAACAGTGCTAGAAAATCTTGACTTCACTTCAAGTTCCATTGAAGTTAGGTCATCTGATAGATCTCCATAATTAATAACTTCTTCATTCATAATTGTCAGATCAGATATATTCTTACAATAATCTCCAATCCTTTCAATATCCACAACCATATCAACTAATATCAATCCATTGGGAACTTGCCTTGAATTTGTCTCTAGTGAAAAATGAGTTAGTACTTTTCTTCTAACCGTCATTTGAAAGTCGTTGATTTTTTTATCTTCTCTTTTAAGGGCTCTAATCTCTTCTTTTGAGTCATTGGAATTAAAACTATCTAAGGATTTTAAAAAAACAGCATGACTAAGGTTAAGCATCGATATTGAATCTTCCCATGCTTGAGAGAGGAGACTATCGGATTTCCATATTTTTATTATATCATTGAATAAAGACATATAACCTACCTAACTAATGAAATTAATGATAAAGGGATTAAAAAGAATACTATAAGAATGTAAAGAAGCGGATAAATCTTATTTTGTGTAGCAAGATCAGAAAACCATTCTGCAAGACGGATAGGGATTTCTCTGACAAATTTAATTGGATACAAAAGACTTATTCCGAGAATGTTGAAGGATAAATGGCTTAAGGCAACAGCTAAAGGAGCAATTGTTCCAGAGACCATACTAGCTAAAAGCGAAGTGATCGTAGTTCCAATATTCGCGCCTAAAGTGTATGGAAATATTTGTCTAAGACTTAAAATGCCTGCTCCAGCAAGCGGTATAACTAGTGAAGTAGTAATGGAGCTACTTTGAACAAGAATAGTAATTAAAGCCCCAAACAAAACAGCGCGTATAGTGGTTTTGAAAATATGAGTATCAAAAAATGCTTGAAGACGAAACATTACCAACGATTTAATTAATTTGGTAAGATTTCTAAGGGAGAAAAATAAAAAGGCTAGTGCAGTAATTAATAAAATAACGTTGGGTTCAATAATAGATTGTTGTTGAAATAAATTTTCAATCCATTTTACAGTCGGCTTTGTTATCAGTTTAACTGGACTGGTGAAAGTTCCGCCACCCCCGCCAACAAGGACTATTGAAATGGTCATTGCGAATTTGCTAATAATACCAAAGGCGAGCTCAAGAGGGAAAATAACAATGACAGCAAGTATATTAAAGAAATCATGAACCACGGATGCCGAAAAAGCACGCTTAAATTCCTCCTTGTTTACAATATGCCCTAAAGATACTATAGTATTTGTTATGCTCGTTCCAATATTTGCACCCATGATATAGGGAACAGCTGCAGCCACTGCTAATTTTGGGTCGCTTCCAAATGTTCCAGCAGCTACCATCCCAACAACAAGTGATGTTGTGGTAGAAGAACTTTGAATCAATCCGGTTGC
>CAJWTA010000128.1 GCA_913046805.1 uncultured Fidelibacterota bacterium
TATTCATCAATAAAACTATCCCAATTCTGTTTCATTTGATTTGGTACTGGAAATGTATAATTGTGTAAAGTGCATTTTAGCCTACGACCGTTTGATATTTTTTTCATTTGTCCTCTAGTCACTAAATATGATAATACCTCTACGGCTTCATTACCTTTTTTTAATCTATTTGATTCTCTTTTTGAGCTTAGTTTTATCTCTTCATCATCTAATATAAATGATAGAGTTTGCCCATCAGGTATAGAAAGCTGCTCAGTACCATAATATGAGACCCTCAAATAAGGTACCTTTAAAGAAGAAATGACAATGTCCATATCAACAGAGATTTTTTCATCAGGAATGAAAAAACCATTTGATTTTTGACGAATCATAAAAGTACCAGTATAACGATTTTCTTTTTTTAATACTCTGTAATCATTTTTGGCATACTGTACAGGCTTATACTCCACGTTCTTTTTATTGAAAATAGAAGCGCATGAAGTAAAAATGACTAATAAAGCACTAACAAATAATATTTTTTTGATGGTCTTAATCCCTGAGAACTATTTTAGCATTGAAATTACACAATGATTTCGATACTTAAGTTAGCACGAATAAATAAAAAACTAAATGAGTTCATTTATAATTTATAGGAGCTTAAGTAATTATAATGTTCAATTGAATCTTGATAGAACTGCATATCATCTTGATGAATGCTCTCCTCTGGTTCTTTGTATGGTATAAAACCATTTGAATTAATAACATTTTTGTACCAATGACTACCCCATATTCCATCACTCGTCCTCTGACCAATTGGCCAGCTTAACATTTCTTCTAAAAAGCTAATATCAAAATAATTACACAATTTTGATAAATATAATTTAGGATCCAATAAAATGTCTTTTGAGTCAATCACAGCAGGGTACGATCCAGTTAGATTTTTTATTTGCTCAAACAACTCAACTTGCTGAACAAATCCTAAATCGTTAATGCTATTAATCTTACTTTGTTTAGAATAGCTAACTATAACTTGTTTAGGATGTCTAATGAGCAAGCAATTTTTAAAATTTTTTACCCAACCAATTTTATCAAAAGACAGAATATGATGGACCATATGTTTTTGATAAAAAATTGTATTCTCTTTTGGTATCTCTCCATTTAATTGAGCGACAATTTCATCCCAATTTATACTTTGAGATGCTAGCACTTTTTCTCTAAGGGGATGATTTAAACCAGTTTTGTTTAAATAATAGGCATAAAAAGGCTCGTCAATCACTAATGTATCTTCCCGATTTTCAAAAGATCTCATCATAGCTGTAGAAATATTTCTAGGACCAGACCACATTGCTATTCTTGTAATATTTCTATCATTCATATTTATGATAAATTTTCAATATCTTCTTTATAAATAGCAGATAACCTTTTTGTTAAAGGGCCTATATTAAATTTGTGCCCATCAATTTCAACGACAGGTATTATTCCTGAAAAAGTACCCGTCACAAATGCTTCATCAGCATTATACACATCATTTATTAAAAAATCTTTTTCAAATACTTTAATATTATTACTCTTACAGAGCTTGATTACAGATCCTCTGGTTACGCCATTTAAACAAAATTCTCCTGTTGAAGTCCATACTTCATCTTTTTTTACGATGAAAAAATTTGTTGAGTTACACGTAGAGACAAAACCATTTGGATCAAACATTAATCCTTCATCCACACCTAATCTGTCTGCTTCAATACATGCACTAATACAATTCATTTTACTCAATGAATTAATTTTAGGATCTTGTACCATGTTATCTCTTTTTGTTTTTACTGAAGCTAACCGTATACCAATATCAAAAACCTCACTATTTGGCTTTTTATATTCTGGAATGATTACAATAGTAGGATCTCCAATTGTTACCTTTGGATGCTGATAAGGAGTACTTTTTATACCTCTGGATACAATTAATCTAATATGAGTATCAGAACGCATTTCATTCTTTTCTAATGTTAGCCTAACAGCATCTTTTAGCTCATTTTTATTTAATTGAATTTTCATTGCTATTGCATCTGCACCAGCGTACAAGCGGTTGATATGTTGATCAAAATGAATGAGACTGTTTTTGTGAAGCCTGATTCCCTCCCAAACTCCATCTCCCAAAAGAAAGCCACTATCAAACACTGAAACTTTTGCATCTGATCGATGAAAAAATTCCCCATTAATATATATTAAAATATCTTTGTTACGTTTATCAGCTATGTAATCATGAGTAGAAGCCATTAAAAATCCTCATCCTTTAAATTTAATTTGCCTAAGGCGTTCAAAAAGTATTGCTGATACAGCAGCTGAAACATTTAATGAATTAACGTCGCCTTGCATAGGTATGTTACCTAAAAAATCACAGTGTCCAATTACTTTTTTACGAATACCTCTACCTTCACTACCAACAACAATTGCGATATGACCAGTGTAGTCTAATTGAGACCATAACTTAGCTTCTATACTATTTT
>CAJWTA010000129.1 GCA_913046805.1 uncultured Fidelibacterota bacterium
TTGTCTGCTTCAGGATATACATCAAAAACTGCATTCTTTACTCCCCAATTTATATCAAGTTCTAATTCTTTAGAATAACGTTTGGCTAAATCAATTTTCGATTGATTGATATCATAGGAAAAAAGTTTGCCATTCCCTTTTAATTTTTCATGAATGTAGATTGATTTTGTACCTGGAGCTGCACAAACATCCAAAACAACATCTCCAGGACTTGGGTCAAGTAGTTCAATTACTGCTCCAGCGGCTCTGTCCTGAACAAAAAAATTTCCTTTTGAAAACATTTTAGATGTCAAAAGATCTCCAAGTCCCGATTGTATTCTAATAAAATCTTTAGAAAAAGGGCTAAACTTCCATTTTATATGTTTCTTTTTGAGAAGCTTTTTAATATTTTCATTGTAGATGTCTGCTCTTATGTCAACTTCATGGGCACTATTTAAATAGCTGCATAGGTCAGTAGTTTTTTTTTGTCCATATTTTTTTACCCAATTTTGCACCATCCAATCTTGAAATGAATATTGCAATCCGATATTTCTTTTTATATCGTTTGAATCTTTTTCTATGTACTGCGCTTTTCTAAGTACTGCGTTTATAAGTCCTGTAATTTTTTTACTTTTAAATTTCTTCGATAGCTCAACCCACGAATCTACTGCGGCATGTACTGGCACAAAGTCATCTATGATATATTCGTAGTAACCTAAACGCAAGACACACAATGCATTCAATGGTAATTTTTTTATTGGCTTATTTAATGACCTTGAAATCCATTCATCTAAAGTTCTTTTCCATCGAATTACCTCATTAGAAAGAGCCATAGATCTATTTCGTTCTTTTATTGAAAGCTTGTTTTTACTAAAGTATTGTTGCCTAACTGATTTTAATTGCGCTTTGGAGGATTCGTAACCCAATATGATATTAAAAGCATGAAATCTTGAATTGTCATTATCAGTCAAACTTAAATCCAAATTCTTCATTTCTGCCACGGAACCAATCCAATGCAGACATTTTTTTCTTTCCCTCTAATTGAACCTCAATTAATTCTAAATAAAAATCTGAGCATGAGACTAAAATCTTCTCATTCATACAAATGATTGTTCCTGGCTCATTCTGAGATATTTCCGAAGTAAGTTTGGAATCGAAAATTTTTAATCTTTTTCTGTTGAGAGTAGTAAAAGTTCCAGGCGAAGAAGATATTGCTTTAATTTTTAAATGAATGAATTGGGATTGATCTCTCCATTCAATCCTTCCAAATGATTTGTGTATTTTTGGCGCATAAGTAACCTCAGAATCATCTTGAACCTTTGGCTCAAACATAGGGTCTTTTACTGTGTCCAGTGATTCAATCAATAGATCGGCTCCAGACTCTGACATTCTTTTAGATAAGGTTATAAAATTATCGTCTCTCTCTATATCTAATCTTCGCTGAAGAATTACATTTCCCCTGTCAACCTTTGGTTCAATCAAAAAAGTTGTATTTCCAGTATATGAGTCTCCATTCATTATTGCATGCTGAATAGGAGCTGCTCCACGATATTTTGGCAATAATGATGCATGGAGATTGACTGCTCCTAATTTAGGGATACTTATGATGGAAGCTGGAAGGATTTTGAATGCAACTACGACAAGCATATCTGGCTTCAAACTCTTAATCCAATCTATGGTGATCGAATTCGAAAAATTATTTGGGGTAAATAAATTTAAATTAAGACTTTTCGCTAAACTACCAATTGATGTCAAAGAAACATCTTTTGAACGCTTCATTCGTTTAGCAGGATTGCTAATTACACCAACAATGTTATACTTAGAAGCGTTTAAAGCGCGAAGTGATGGACATGCAAATTCAGGGTTTCCCATAAAGATAATTTTCATATGATACCCAGTAATAAAATTTTAGATATTTCTCTGAAAAGCTTACTTTGTTTTCATTGTGTTTAGAGAATTTTCTTTGATTGCTTTTAGCTCTTTGCTAAAACTTATTTTTTCAGCCTTTGATACTCTATTGATAATCAAATTGCCGTTAAGATGGTCCACTTCATGCTGGATTACTCTTGCTAAGAGTGCATCATAATCATCTGTAAAATAATTGCCATATCTATCTTGATATTTGAGGGTGATCTTGTTCGATCTCTTTACATCTAATCGAACATCGGGAACCGACAAACAGCCCTCGTTCATCCAAGAGTCTCCTTCTGTGTGTATTATTTCTGCATTTGCAAAAACGTGAATAGACTCACCTTCCTCATCAATATCTGATATATCAACAACAAATAATTGAAGGTCCACATCTATTTGGTTTGCCGCCAAACCAATACCATTCTCCTCATACATGGTATCAAACATATCATCGATCAAACTGTCTAATTGACTAAAATCGGTCACAGGTTTACACTTTTTTTTAAGTATGGGGTTTCCATAATGAACAACAGGTTTTGCTGACACTTTTAACTTCCTTCAATTATCTCATTTTGAGAATC
>CAJWTA010000130.1 GCA_913046805.1 uncultured Fidelibacterota bacterium
GGGGCCTCAGTAATTTTACTGGCAAGTTTCATGCGCACCTTAGTTCGGTTTAAACTGGATCCTTTTTTTGTAAATATTTGAATAATACCGCTCTGAGCATTTGAGCCATGAAGCGTTGACCCCATAGGTCCTCTTAATACCTCGATCTTTTCAATGTCTGATGGATCAACAAAATCAGCAATACCAGGGTAAGACTGCATATCAAAACCTAGTAGCTCTATACCATCAATATATATCTTAACATCACCAAGAGGCCTTCCAGAGCCGCTAGTTCCGCCTCTTATCGTAAAAGCAGAATTATTTTGTCCTGGCCTAGATGGGAGACTAGCAAATCCACCAGGAACATTACCTGTTAAGACCTCATCAATGCTTCTTACTGGCATTTTCCTTAACTCATCTTGAGAAATTATCGTTACTGGAGACGCTTGAGCTCGTTTTTTCCTCTCACTAAAACTTGCAGCCACTACTACTTCATCGAGATCTACTAAAGACATGACAAGCTCAAAATCTATTTTTATTTTAGATTTGTCTGGGTCAATTATATCTTTTGTCATTGTCCTATGACCAATGAACATCGCAGTAATAGTATATTTTTTACCAGATGGAATTTTCTTTATTTGATAGTTGCCTTCAATGTCAGTTGCAGATCCTAAAGCAGTGCCATCAATAAAAACATTTGCACCTATGAGAGGCTGACCTTTTTCATTTAAGACAGTACCAGAGACAGTAAAAGATTGTGCATATAGTTGTACTAATGAAAGAAAGAAAAGAACAAGGACAGGTTTAATCAAACTGTGGATCACTACTTTAATAGGGTCATTTTCCCAAACATAATTTGGTTCATGCTTTTGATTTTATAAACATACACCCCTGATGGTACGGAATTGTACTTATCATTCAATCCATTCCATTCAATAAAATTTGTTCCAATATCAAAATATTTTGCAGGATACGATTTTATTAAATCTCCGTTGAGGGAAAATATTTTTAGATCAATTTGAGATCTTTCTAGCGCATGAAAATAAATTTGAGTGGATGGATTGAAAGGGTTAGGGAAATTGCCTTTAAGACTTATCCTCTCTGGCAAAATACTATCATCAATTGATAATGTACCTATAACAAAAGAATCAATTTCAGTAGAAGATTGTTCTCCACTAGTGTTTAAGGCAGTAACCCACCAATAAATTTTATTACCATTGCCATAGGGATCTATGCGCTTTATATAATGATAATTTTGATACAAAAGATTATACAGTCTGGGCATTGCACGCATATAAACTGGAGCGCTCAAAGAATTTTCCTGCCAATTTAGAACAACACCACCAGGTTCAATATCGTCCTCGTCTACACCTCCGTTAACGATAACATCAACAAGAACTTCTGTATAAGGAGGTATATAATCTGGTAGAGTGTCAACGGTGTTAAGGCCAACATGGTCTATAACAATAGTTGGTGGAGTGAGCATTAAGGCCTGAGTGCTTTGTGCGTTTAAAGAACTAGCTTCATCTGAAATAGAGTCAGAATTTGCAAAGCAAAATGCCATAATAAAAAAACTGAATAGTATTACTTTTTTACATTGGTAGATCATATCTCCCCTCCTAATTATGAAGTTTTAAACTTAACCACTTTTGGTTTATTGTCATTTAAATGGCTATCAATGAATGCTTTTATATTTTCTGAAGATGGTCTCGGCGCATGTGCAGTAATAATCTTTCCTTCTCTATCGATCATCATAAATCTAGGAATTAAACTAACGCTAAAAGATTTCATAAAGGATGAATTTAGACCCTCAGAATCATAAAGCTGAATTCCTCCAACATCTTTTTCAGGAACCATTTTCCGCCATTTTTCATAGTCTTTTTCACTATCTATTGAGATACTAACAAATTCAATGTCTTTACCTTTGTAATAGCCCACAAGTTTTTTTAAAGATGGCATTTCTTTAATACATGGGCCGCACCATGTAGCCCAAACGTCAATATAAACAACCTTACCAGAAAGGTCTTTAAGCGAAGTCCTTCCTCCTTCAAAATTTTCGTAGTTAAAATCGACTGCAGCAGCTCCCAATGTATTTTCTTTTGCAGATCTGTACCTGAGCAAAAGTTTATCTTTCATTCTCTTTGTAGTTAAAAGTGAATCAATTCTGATATAATCCCTGTCTATATTTGAATTAGACTGCTTCATTTGCCTGATCAACATACTTGTAAATTGCTCTTTTATATCTTGACTGTTCATCTTTTTAATTTGCCCTTCAACAAAATCAATAATATCAATTTGTTGATTTTCTGCTAATGCTTTTTTGGAGGACAATCTAAAATTTTCAACCACTAAATTCCTGTACGCTCTAGAATACCTGAACATTTCATCATCGTTAAGATCCATATTAATTACAGGTTCATAATAATCAGCAGGAAGATCTGCGTTTACTTTTTTATGATAGCTGTAAAACTTTTG
>CAJWTA010000131.1 GCA_913046805.1 uncultured Fidelibacterota bacterium
ATTCAAAAAAAGATAAAATCATTTGACTACGAAAGTTATTATCCTCTAGATGAAAACTATTATTTAAATAGGACATTTTACTGGTCCAAACAATTTATCAAATAACTATATAAACAATAATACATCTTAATTTTTGATTTAAATTTCAGATTAATTATTATATACTAAACACAACAAAGAAGAAAAAAATGAGCAAAGAAAATTCTAAAGTTGGGGTACTAATTCCCGGTATGGGTGCAGTTGCAAGTACGTTTATTTGCGGAGTCATAGCTTGTAACAAAGGCCTCTCAAAACCAATAGGTAGTATGACACAAATGGGGTCAATAAGATTAGGAAAAAGGTCTGAAGACCGTTCCCCAATAGTCAAAGATTTTGTACCTGTTGCAGATATGGAAAATCTAGTCTTTGGAGGTTGGGACATCAACGATGAAAACGTTTATGATATCAGCATTCGATCAGAAGTTCTTGATAAAACACTATTGGATGAAATAAAGCCAGAATTAGAAAATATTAATGTATTTAAAGCAGTATTTGATAAAGAATATGTAAGGCGTTTAGAGGGAGACTGGGTTAAAACAGGTAGTTCAAAAATGGATCTTGCAGAGCAAGTAATGGATGATATCAAAGCATTTAACGAAAAAAATGATATATCATCAAATGTAATGATATGGTGCGGAAGTACAGAAATTTATTTTGAACCATCAGATGTTCATTCATCAATCGAAAAATTTGAAGAAGGCCTTAGAAATGATAGCCCAGATATATCACCAAGTATGATATATGCATATGCTGCGATTAAACTAGGGATTCCTTATGCAAATGGTGCTCCAAATTTATCTGCAGATATTCCTGCATTAATTGAGCTTGCGGAGTCTACAAAAACTCCAATTGCAGGCAAGGATTTTAAGACAGGTCAAACTCTCATGAAAACGATACTAGCACCAGGATTAAAAGCAAGGCAACTTGGAATAAGTGGTTGGTTTTCGACAAATATCCTAGGGAACAGAGATGGAGAAGTTCTAGATGATCCTGATGCTTTTAAAACAAAAGAAGAAAGTAAATTGGGAGTATTAGATACAATTTTAGAACCTGAAAAAAACCCTGACCTATACAGTGATATCTACCACAAAGTAAGAATAAACTATTACCCTCCAAGAGGTGACGATAAAGAAGGCTGGGACAATATTGATATTTTTGGATGGTTAGGATATCCAATGCAAATTAAAGTGGACTTTCTGTGTAGAGATAGTATCCTCGCTGCTCCAATAGTGCTCGATCTTATACTATTTTTAGATTTAGCAAAAAAATCAAATATGAGTGGAATCCAGGAATGGTTATCGTTCTATTTTAAGAGCCCAATGGCTTTACCTGGCTTAGATCCTGAACATGATATTTTCGTACAACTTGCAAAATTGAAGAACACACTTCGCCACATCATGGGTGAGGAACTAATTACTCACTTAGGGCAAGATAAGTAAGAAAAAATAGTTAATTGAAGTTAATAATTATAGCTGCAGGGTTAGGCTCTAGGCTATCATCGGTTTCAAGTGGTACTCCTAAATTATTGATGCCCATTCTAGGGACACCACTTATCAAAAAATTGTTATCAAATTGTATTGATGCGGAAATTGATAACATTGTTGTTGTTACAGGATACAATAATCACATCATTGAAGAATATTTAAATGACCTATCCACACCGGTTAAAATTAATATTGCATATAATCCAGATTGGAAACTTGCAAATGGTGTTAGCGTCCTTGCAGCAAAAGAATTCATTTCTAAAGGTGAAGAATTCATGATTTCCATGAGTGACCATTTTTACAATAGTGAATTATTAAAACTCATTAAATCACAAAGTATCGAGAACACCATTGCTAGCGTTGGTGCCGATTATAAAATAAATGAAATTCACGATATAGATGATGGAATGAAGTTAGATATAAATGAAAATTCACATTTAATAAATGCAATGTCAAAAAACCTTGATACCTATAACGCAATTGATTGTGGTATTTTTAAATGTAAATACAGTTTTTTTGATTACTTGATTCAAGCAAAAGAAGAAGGAAATTGCTCCTTGTCAGATGCATGCAATTTATTAATTGAGGAGAATTTAATGGGTAGCGTTGATATAAAAAATTATCCTTGGATAGATATTGATACCCCAGAGGCACTAGCATTTATTGAGCAAAACCCTGAAAAATATAAATAAAAAATGAAGGACGTTTATTATTTTGCCAACCAAGTTTATCAATATGGCCATGCTAAACCCATATATGATAAGACCGGCGGAACCTTCATTGTAAATAAATTAAATAGAGCGGCGAGATTTAAATACTATCTTCGTTTTACAGAAAAAAAAGATCCTGGATTTTTAGG
>CAJWTA010000132.1 GCA_913046805.1 uncultured Fidelibacterota bacterium
CCAACTTCATACATTAAGAAACCTACATGAATTAAAATCATAAACCCTGTACACCACCAATAGTAAGCTTCTGCACCTACTTTTTGCTGACCTAGTACAATGGTCGCTAATTGTTCAGTAGTCATTTTACCTCCTTACGAGTAAATTTTAACGACACTCAATTTTTGGATTGGTTGTAAGTTGCGTTCCTTTAGTAATTCTCCCGTTACCTACTTCCGTCTCCATTAAGTGAGATGAACGATATTATGTATTGTTTTGTATCTTTTTAAGCAGATTCAACAAGTTCAAATTAGTGTAAATTTGATTGAAAATTGGCTTTTTTTCTTGTATTTCTATGAAATTAAGGGGTTAATAATGAGACAAGATCTTTCTAAAATTGCTAAACAAAAAAAAATTGAGTACTTCTTAATCAGCTATGTTGATTTTTTTGGTGTTTTACGATCCAAATTAGTTCCCTCAAGAGCAATAAAAGATATGCAAAAAGAAGGTGCTGGTTTTGCTGGTTTTGCAACATACCTAGATATGTCACCAGCTGATCCCGACATGGTATCAATTCCAGATCCATCAAGTTTGATTCAATTACCATGGCAGCCTGAAGTTGGTTGGTTAGCAGGTGATTTATGGATGGATGGAAAACCTGTTCAATCATCTCCAAGAGTAATGCTCAGAAACCAAATCAATGAATTAAAGAAAAAAAATATGTTTTTAAAATCTGGAGTAGAGTGTGAATACTTTTTAATCTCTCAAGATGGTAATTCTATATCTGATGATAAAGATCAAGCATTTAAACCTTGTTATGATCAATCTGCTCTTATGAGGCAATACGATTTAATAAAAGAAATCTGTGATTGTATGATTAAACTTGGATGGGGGCCATACCAGAATGATCATGAGGATGCTAATGGTCAATTCGAAATGAATTGGGATTTCTCAGATTGCTTAACAACTGCTGATAGACATGTTTTTTTTAAATTTATGGTAAAGGCACTTGCTGAAAAAAGGGGTTTAAGAGCAACGTTTATGCCTAAACCTTTTTCAAATAAAACAGGAAATGGTTGTCACGCTCATGTGTCAGTATGGAATAAAAAAGGACAAAATGTTTTTTTAAATAAAAATGATAAATTAGGCTTATCAGAAGTGGCTTACAATTTTATTGGAGGTATTATGAATTCTGCTGAAGCTTTAACTGCATGGTTCAATCCTACAATTAATAGTTTTAAAAGAATTAATGCACCAGTTACTGACTCAGGAGCAACTTGGTCTCCTAATACTATCACATACTCAGGTAATAATAGGACACACATGATCAGAGTGCCTGGATCAGGAAGATTTGAACTCCGTTTAATGGATGGAGCTGTAAATCCTTATCTCCTTCAAGCAGGTATAATTGCTGCAGGACTTGATGGAATAAAATATAATAGGAAACCAGGAAAACCAGTTCATGTAAATATGTATGAAGAATCACATAAAGTTAAAAATGCAAAAAAACTCCCGAAGACTTTGGATGTCGCATTAACAAATTTATCTAATAGTAAAATGATGCAAAAAGCGTTTACAAAAAGCACAATTGACTCCTATGTAATGTTAAGGAAAAAAGAGATAAAGCAATTTAAATCATCAAATGAAAGTAAAAAGAAGGGTATTACTAATTGGGAAAAGAAAAATACTCTTGATTGTTGATAGAATTAAATGACGAAAGTTGGTTGGAGAGATTTTATTGTTTGGCAATGTAGTCTTAGACAAAGAAATTTTAGAATGTTTAAGGGTAAACCCTCTGATGGAGTAGTATGCCAAATATACGATAAGAAAACCAATACTGAAATCAAAAATTTTTTTTGTGTTCTTTTAGAAAAACAAGTCAAAGAAGCCGCAAAAATGTTTGAATATATGAATCGAAGAACTTATGATCCAGAAGAAAGATATTCAAAGGCTGTAAAATTATTCTCATCTGAATACTTTAATACTCCTGAAAATTTTGATGGACGTTTTACAGCAACATTTATGAAGAATGATAAATTTATTATCAATTTAAAACCATCCAAAAAATATAACGTACAGTTTTTTGAGAGAGATACAGGATTTGATTTTCCAGTTAAAATTAAAAAACTTAAAAAATCAGATAGTGAATGGCAATGTACTTTTTGGCACAATCTAATGTTTAATCCATCATTGAACGACGATATAGAGGTATTATTGTTTACCCCTATAAAGACAGAACTAAAAACAAGAAGCTAATTTTTTTTATAAGCTTTTTTCAAAGTCACAAGAGGATGATTTGATGAC
>CAJWTA010000133.1 GCA_913046805.1 uncultured Fidelibacterota bacterium
ACCAAGCAACAAAAAACATTACTTCAGATGCTATAAACAATGTCATTCCATAACGGTGATGTATCTGAACTACTGGAGTATGGTGACCTTGATGTTCAGCCTCATTAACAACATCTCTGAACCACATATACGCTCCGTAAATTAAGAGAGCAAAACCAAGTAACATAGCCCACATAACTTTCGAATGGAAATAATAAACTGACCCTATTGCAGTTATTAAAGTAGCAAAAGATGTATAGATTGGCCACGGACTTGGGTCAACTAAGTGGTAATCATGTTTTTGATCTTTAGAGCTCATTGTTAATTAATTTTTGATTGTTTGTAATAGTCTGATGAAAAAAATGTGTACGACATTGTAATATCTTCAATGTTTTTAGTTTTAGGATCATTTACCATTTCAGGATCCAAATAAAAAGTTAAAATATAATTCATTTTTTCTCCGCTTTTTAGTGTTTGTTTTTCAAAACAAAAACATCCAAGCTTATTAAAGTATTGTCCAAAAGTTGAAGGAGACACATTATAACTTGCTACTCCACTTGATGGGTCTTTTCCAAAATTTTCAACCTCAAATTCTACCTTGTAAACTTTGCCTGGCTTTACATCATAAAGAGTGTTTTTGGCTTTGAAATTCCAAGACAAATCAGTTTGAACATTTGTATCAAATCTTACTCTTACTGGTTCATCGATAACTATTTTTGGTGCTTCTTTTGAAATTTGAGTAGTGCCTCCAAATCCTGTTACACGGCAAAATAGATCATATAATGGAACTGCAGCGAATGACAATCCTAGCATAAGAAAAAATATCGAAGCTAAGATTAAAGGTGTGAGGTTTTTCTTACTTATCATATGATCCTTTCCAAAACTCCAACGTTGTATAGTGTAAAGATGAATAGGAATAATATGAAAACCACAAGACCTATCGCAGTGAAAATATTTCTTTTTTTAATCTTTTTATCAATTTCCATTATTATAATTTATCAACTAAAAACAAAACAAATATTAAAAATAAGTAGAAAATAGAATAACCGAAAACTCGTTTAGCTTTTTGTAGATCAAATGAATCTTTTTTTGTTTTTAATAAAGCAAAGCATAGTAAAATATAATAAATTGTAAGGCCAAAAGTGCTTATAAGAAATAGCTCTCCTACAAAACCAATAATGTAAGGTAACGCCAATACCGGTAGCATTAAAAGTGAGTAAACAAAAATATTTTTTTTAGTTTCTTCTATCCCATTAGTCACTGGTAACATCGGTATTTTGGCTTTTTTATAATCAGCAACTTTATATAAACTTAAAGCCCAAAAGTGTGAAGGTGTCCAAAAAAATATAATTAAAAAGAATGATAGCGCTTCCAAACTTAAGGAATTGGTTGCAATCGTCCAACCAATGACAGGCGGTAAAGCACCAGCTGCACCACCAATCACTATATTTTGCGGTGTTCTTCTTTTTAACCAAATTGTATAGACAAATAAATAAAAGCTAATTGTAAAAAGTAAAACTAAAGCAGATAATAAATTTGAAAAGAAATATAGACCTAAAACTGAAACTATTGATAAGACTATTCCAAACATAAGAGCATGATTTTTTTTAAGCTTTCCTGTTGGAAGAGGTCTCAAGCAAGTTCTACTCATCAATTTATCTAGGTCGGCCTCATACCACATATTGAGTGCTCCTGCTGCGCCTGCGCCGAGAGTTACAAAGAAAATGTTTATTATCGATTTAATAAAACTTACTTCGCCTGGAGCAGTTAATAAACCAACTGCACAAGTAAATATTACCAATGACATTACTCTAGGTTTCATTAACCTCAGCAATTCAATAAGAATTGATGTGTCAAGTAATGAGGGGTTTTTTGCTCTAAAGTTAATAGTTGTCATCTAGTATCAATAATTATGTACTTGTTTTTTCTGCTTCTCCGAATTCATTAATCTTAGGTAACTCTTCAAATGTATGGAAGTTTGGTGGTGATGGAACTGTCCACTCCAAAGTTGTGGCACCCTCTCCCCATGGATTTTGCGCTGCTGCTTTTTTCTTCATAAATGCGTACGCTAAATTAATTAAAAACACGGCTAATCCTACTACTGAAATATATGAGCCAATTGAAGAAATATAATTCCAATCTGCAAATGCATCTGGATAGTCAGCGTATCTTCTTGGCATACCAGCAAGTCCTAAAAAGTGCTGAGGAAAAAATATTAAATTTACTCCTATAAATGTTAGCCAAAAGTGTAGTTGTCCAAGCCATTCTGAATATTCATAACCAGACATTTTTCCAAACCAAT
>CAJWTA010000134.1 GCA_913046805.1 uncultured Fidelibacterota bacterium
TCTTCTAGAATTAAAATACGAGAACTTCTTCTAGGGTTTAAACCTCGAATACCTATACTTAATCTAGAATTTCCAATTCCATCATCAGCATAGCCATTGATTCCAGGTACTAACTCTAAAGCCTCTTGTGTTCCAATAGGGTCGATCAAATTAATCGATTTAACATCAAGCACCGTAGCGGCTCCTGGAAAATCTTTGTAGGGCGCATTTGCATCAGAAATGATTTCTAATTTTGCCATTACTATTGGCTGAATTTCTAGTACAGCATTAATTGTATAAGTACGATTCTCCTCAACGATTATGTTAGACTTGTAATTTTGAAAACCAATAAAGCTAATTGAAACCGTATAACTTCCTGTAGGAATATTTTCAAAAAAGAAAGTGCCGTCTTGGCTCGTTGCTGTTCCTTTATTAAACCCATCTTGATTAGAGATAACGACGTTTGCACCTACAAGCGGAATATTATTTTTTTGACTAACAACACTTCCTTCAATTGATGACTCAACTTCATTTGCAACAATAAATGAGATCAAGAAGGTTGCGGTTAATAGTATTTTTTTTAGACCCATAGTGATATATCAGTAAATTTCAGGGTTATCTCGCTGATCTGAACGATCACTGCTACCTGGCAAAGAAAGCTTTGCATAACTTCCTTTATCCTCTTCGGGAGCACTGGGAGCTAATAAAGGATCGTCTTCACAGCTTACCATTATCAATGAAAATGATAGTACAATAATATTTAAAATAAATTTCAAAATCTTTCTCCAGAGATTATGCTTCAAGTCCCCCGCTGACACTTGAAGCGTAATTGTTTTATATATTGTTATTTAATTATATTCTTACAGTTTATTTAAAGTGAACAGCCTAAGAAGAAATTATAGTGGAGTATTTCTATTCAAAGGCTGTTCCTTATACACGCTTCGAAAACACAAGATTAAGATAATGAGACTTAATCTCATTATCAATAATAACATTTTTTTAATTAATGTGTCAATTTATTTTTAAAGTTTTTTCATTATTTACTACAATATGTTAATAATGCATTTAAATGTTTAACTTGTTTATAAATAAGTAGCTTATGAGTGACAAAAATAAAATTCAAAAAACCGGTGGACAATTTTTACTAGACCCAGTTCAAGATACTTTAATTTTTTCGAGGGAAGACTTTACAGATGAGCATTCAGAAATCCATAAAATGGTTATGGATTTTGACAATGAAAAGATTTTGAGTAAAAAAGATGAAATCGAAAAATATGATCCTGATCTCTCAATTAAATTACTGCAGGAACTTGGAGAGTTAGGCCTACTTGGAATTGATATTCCAGAAAAATTTGGAGGCATAGATCTTGATAAAATTACTACAGCAATAGTAGCTGAAGCACTTGTAGTTAGCCCTTCATTTGCTGTGACTTGGGCCGTTCAAACAGGAATTGGCTCTCTTCCAATAATATGGTTTGGAACAGATGAGCAGAAAAACAAATACCTTCCTAAGGTTTCCACCGGTGAGCTCATTTGTGCATACGGATTGACAGAACCCTCTTCCGGTTCTGACGCTACTCAAGCTAAAACTACAGCTCAATTGTCAGAGGATAAAAAACACTATATCCTAAATGGTGAGAAAGTATTTATTACCAATGGAGGTATAGCTGATATTTTTATAGTATTTGCTCAAGTAGATGGCAACAAATTCAGTGCATTTATCGTTGAAAAAGGAACCAAGGGTTTTTCTATCGGCAGAGAAGAAAAAAAGTTGGGCATGAAAGGATCATCTACTGCGCAACTGCTTTTTCAAGACGCGATGGTGCCCTCTGAAAATTTATTATACAAAATAGGTAAGGGCTCAACCATTGCTTTCAACTGTTTGAACATTGGCAGGTTTAAGCTTGGATGCTCGTGCTTGGGTGGATCTAAGCAAGCTATAACGACTGCATCCAAATATGCTATTGAAAGAAAAGCTTTTGGTACGACCATATCTAAATTTGATGCCATACAAAAAAAGATCGCAGAAATGACTATCTTAACCTTTGCCACTGATAGCATGATTTACCGAACAATCGGACTATTGCAGCAAGAGATTGACCTTATTGAAAAAGATTTGCCTGATTATTACATAAAGATGGGAGAAGCAATGGGCAAATATGCGATTGAAACTTCAATGGTCAAGGTCTTTGGTAGCGACTGTAGTCATT
>CAJWTA010000135.1 GCA_913046805.1 uncultured Fidelibacterota bacterium
CAAATTCAATCTTAACACCCATGTCCTTAGCCAGTTCGTTCATTACATCAATGTCGAAACCTTTATATTTGTTGGTTGCTGGATCTTTCATTGTCATAGGATCCCAATCACCTGTTGTTCCAACTTTAAGAACTCCTGATGATAGAATTTTGTCTAAATTAGACTCTGCGTTTAAAGAAAAGGGTAAAAAAGCAAATAATGCTATTAAAATTAATTTTTTCATAGTCTTGTTTAGCTTATTTTAAAAATAAATGAGACTATAATCTTGACGCACTATCATTCATCCAAGAGAATAAATGTTGTGAAAATGAGCGTCTTACAAAAAGATTTACCTCATTTTGGTTTTGATTATGAATTATAACATCAATTTTAGCGAGAATCGTTTGAGTAACTGCACCATTTTTATTTCTAAAATCATTAAAGTTAAATGGAGAGCCTGTTTCAAATAAATCAAAAATTTTATCACCTTTGATATTTATCAAAACAAATTGATCTGAAACATCTGTAACAGCTCCTAAATTTATTTTAGAAATATTCCTATTTAGTAAGTTTTCTGTCTTATAATCGTTATCATCTGAATTTAAAGTTTCATTTGAATAGATCATCCATTCATCTGGGCTTAACCAAAGAGCTGTTAATTTTTCACTTCTTGATGATGTATTAGCCTCTGTTGGTAAAAGTAAATTCAGCGATTTACCAATCGCAGATAAAAATTCTCTTTTTTTACCTCTTATGATCAATTTCATAATAGGAGCGACCTCGTACATTTGTAAACCTGTATAAGATTTTTTCTCAGTTATAACGTTTGAATAATTAAGCATTTAATCTTTTATTTTCCTTATCTAAAAACACAGGATCTGCAACAACCACATTTATTTTTTTATTTGGCATTGGGATAATTAATTTTTGACCCATCATTTTTTTTCCACCTCTAACAACACCAAGTGCAATTGATTTATTCAAGTTAGGACTATAATAACTTGATGTTACATGGCCTAACATTTCAACAGGTGATTTGTTGATATCAGCTACTATTTGAGCACCTTCCTCCAAAACTTCTTTTGGATCTTCTGTGATCAACCCAACAAGTTGTTTTCTATCCTCTTTAATAGTGTCGGATCTATATAAAGATCTTTTTCCAATAAAATCATATTTCTTTTTGCTTACAATCCAGTCCATTTGTAAATCAATTGGTGTCATTGTTGCATCTGTATCTTGTCCTACAATAATAAATCCTTTTTCAGCTCTTAATAAATGCATTGTTTCAGTGCCATATGGTGTAATGTTAAATTCTTTTCCAACTTCCATACATTTTTCCCAGACCGATTTTCCATAATTTGATTGAACATTAATTTCGTAACTTTGTTCACCGGTGAAACTTATTCTCATCACTCTGCATTTGATTTTACCAATTTTTGCATTCTTAAATGACATATGTGGAAATTTTTCATCTGAAAAATCAAGGTCAGAAATTACTTGTGAAACAATTTTTTTACTATTTGGGCCACAAACACTTACTGTTGCGTAATGATCGGTTACAGATGTTAAGTAAACATCTAATTCAGGCCATTCTGTTTGAAGGTAATCCTCTAGTTTACCTAAAACAGTTGCAGCTCCACCAGTTGTGGTTGTCATTAAATAGTGATTTTCATCTAATCGTGTTGTTACACCATCGTCATAAACCATTCCATCTTCATTTAGCATCAAACCGTATCGGCATTTTCCTATAGCTAGTTTTGACCAAGCATTTGTATAAACTCTATTTAAAAATTCAGAAGCATCAGTTCCTTGGATATCAATTTTGCCAAGTGTAGACGCATCTAGAATTCCTGCGCTATCTCTTGCAGCCTTACTTTCTCTTTGAACTGCTTCATGCATAGTCTCACCATCTTTAGGATAATACCAAGCTCTTTTCCACTGTCCCACGTTTTCAAATTCAGCTTTATTTTCAACATGCCAATCATGTATTGGTGTTTTTCTAAAAATATCAAAATATTCACCTACATTTCTCCCAACTATAGTTCCAAAAGTAAGAGGCGTGTAGGGCGGTCTAAAAGTTGTAGTACCAAGTTCA
>CAJWTA010000136.1 GCA_913046805.1 uncultured Fidelibacterota bacterium
TAAAATCGCACGGGGTCCACTCCATAAGATTTGATTAATTCTAGCGGGTCTATTACGTTTCCCAATGATTTGCTCATTTTAGACTGATCGCTTAACCACCAACCATGCGCAAATATACTTTTTGGGAGCTCCATATTAGCGGCCATAAGCATTGTTGGCCAATATACTGAATGCGTTGTTAATATATCTTTGCCAATCAGATGAAAGTCTGCAGGCCAAAATTTTTTATACTTTTCCTTTTCGCTATTTTTTTCCAATGCAGAGACATAATTAATTAAAGCGTCAAACCAAACGTACGTAACGTATTCTTTGTCAAAAGGAAGTTCAATGCCCCAATTTAGACGTGATTTGGGGCGAGAAATGCACAAATCACTTAAAGGAGATTTTAAAAAGCCAAGAATCTCATTTTTTCTATGAATAGGTTGAATGAATTCTGGGCTATCCTCAATATGCTTAATCAATCTATCTTGATACTTGGACATTCTAAAAAAATAATTTTTTTCTTTTAGTTTTTTAATATCCCTGAATTCTCCTGAATCAGCTTCTTTTTCTGTTATAAACCTTTCTTCTGAAACGGAATACAAACCCTCATAATTATCTTCGTATATATCTCCTTTATCGAAAACATCCTGAAGAATCCTTTTCACAACATCCGTGTGGCGCTTTTCAGTTGTTCTGATGAAGTCATCGTATTGAATATGAAGCTCTTCCCATAGCTCAATAAACCTTGGGGCCATTTCATCGCAATGTTTCTTTGGATCTACGCCTCTTTTTAATGCTGCTTGTTGAACTTTTTGACCATGCTCATCCAACCCTGTAAGAAATAGAACATCCCTATCGTTGCTTCGTTGATACCGTGCTATGACATCAGCTAGAATAGTTGTGTAAGCATGCCCGATATGAGGTTTGTCGTTTACGTAATATATTGGTGTGGTTATATAAAATGGCTTCATATAATTATTTTTGGTTTCTCACCTTTCAATAAAGTTTGCAATGAAATCATCATATCAATAATGAATAGTGGCATGTATAAATTTTGATTTAAAGCTAGTATGGCACTTTCAAATAAGTTATTGATTTCAAAAAAATCTGCATTGGGATATTTATCATTAAATTGTTCAAAAGTATCAAAATATTCATTGGAAAAGTCTGCACCTTTTTTATTATGTTTAAACTTTGAGGCAAGACTTATCCACATTTGGACCAAGCTCATTTTAAATACAAATTCTTCAGGTTTTCTAAATGCCAACATTGAAAAACTATTGATTGAATTGCGCCATTCATTTTCATCGAGCAGGGTCAGCGACTTAACAATACGAGATGCTTCTTCAAGTGGCTTATCAAAATCATTTAATACGAACTCTTTCGCTAAATGCATATTTCCATTTGAAAGCATAGCTAATTGAGTAGCGCGATCGTTACTTACCTGATCATTTTCGACAAGCTCGCGAACTTTGTCAAAAGTCAAACTTGTAAAGTCTATTTGCTGACATCTGCTTATAATCGTTAAAGGCAGTTTTGACTTTTTATCAGAAACGAGTATTAGTGTCGTATTACCTGGGGGCTCTTCTAAAATTTTCAGCAAAGCATTGGCAGATTCACCGGCGCCCTCAGACATCAAGTGTGCATCAAAAATAATTACAATTTTTCTCCCATTATTTTGGGATTTTAAATATAAAATCTTTCTTAAAAATCTAATCGAGTTGATTATTATTCGTCTCGCGTTAGGTAGTTTAATCTTGACAAAAGGATCTTTTGATTTCAAATCAATCATTTGTAAAACGGATTCATAATCCTCTTTTCCGATACTTTTGATTGGATCATCCAAGCCTTTTGAACTAGAAATACTTGGCAAAGGAAAGACTAAGTTCAAATTTTCATGCTGAAGGGTAGAAAATTTCTTACACGACGGGCAAGAATTACATATTGAGGTACCGCCTGTTTCGCAATTAATTAGCTTGGAGAATTCGATAGCAACCCATTCTTTTCCACATCCAGGAGGTCCTGAAAAAAGATAAGATGACCCTATCTTTTCACT
>CAJWTA010000137.1 GCA_913046805.1 uncultured Fidelibacterota bacterium
TGATGTCTCTTCCCATTTCTTTCCATAGTTGGTCGTATAATTCTTTACCACCACCGTATTGAAACCATGATAGAAAAGCTAAATTGTCAATACCAACTCCTCCACCAGCTACTGGCGAACCAAATAACATAGCAGCAGGATGATCACCTGACCAATAGTGTGTCCAAGCAAATCCGCAATCAATTAAACCCTTGTCAACAGCGTCTAAAGTTTCTTTAACTCCGACAACTGCACCAGCTGGTAAAATTTCAAACTTTAAAGATCCACTTGTTAACTCAGTAACAGTATCAGTAAAATCCTTTAACATTTTTACTTCATCAGCTTTAGTGTTAAGAACAGTCTGACATTTAAGTGTTTTTGCAGCGTTAGCACTAGATGTAAATCCTAGAACCAAAACAGTTGCAAATAACATTGAAATGATTTTTTTCATTATATTTCCCCTTGTTAGTTAAATTTAACTAATGCATACAATCAGAAAAACAAACCTGACACAAGTGACAATTGATTAATATGAGTGTAAAGATGATCAAATAAGATTAATAAAAATATTATTCAACTAGTGATGGAAAAATTTGATTTTATAATTATCGGCGCTGGATCAGCAGGATGTGTTCTCGCTAATAGACTCTCACAAAATTCTCAAAATAAAGTTTTACTGATTGAAGCTGGAGGTAAGGACAACTATCCTTGGATCCACATACCTGTTGGATATTTTAAAACAATGCACAATCCTACTGTTGATTGGTGTTACAAAACAGAGCCCGACGAAACAATGAACAATCGCTCAATTCGATATCCGCGGGGAAAAACTTTGGGTGGAAGCTCATCTATTAATGGCTTACTTTATATAAGAGGTCAAAGTAGAGATTATGATATTTGGCGGCAGTTAGGAAATACAGGATGGGGTTGGGAAGATGTTCTTCCTTATTTTATCAAAGCAGAAAATCAAGAACGTGGAAAAGATGACTATCATGGAGTTGGTGGCCCACTATCTGTTTCAGATCAAAGAATACAATTACCATTACTAAATGAATTTCAGAATGCAGCAGAGGAATTTGGTATACCAAAAACAAGAGATTTTAATACAGGAGACAACCATGGTTGCGGATATTTTCAAGTAACAGAGAAAAATGGTTTTAGATGTAGTACTGCTGTTGGTTATTTAAATCCAATTAAAAATAGAAGTAATTTAAAGATTATTACTAATGCTCATGTAAAAAAAATAATTTTTGAAAATAAAACTGCAACAAGCGTTGAATATTGGCAAGAAAATGAATTAAAAAAAGTTTTTGTAAATAGAGAAATAATTCTTTCATCAGGCTCTATAGGTTCTCCTCAAATCTTACAAACATCTGGTATTGGAAATTCAGATAAATTGAAAGACTTGGGCATAGATATTATTCATGATTTAAAAGGAGTGGGAGAAAATCTTCAAGACCATCTGATGTTTAGACCAATTTATAAAGTGCACGGATTAAAATCTTTAAACAAAAAGATAAATAGTTTGTTTGGTAAATTTATGATTGGTTTAGAATATATATTTAACAGAAGTGGACCTATGACTATGGGTGCAAGTCAAATGTGTATGTTTGCTAAAAGTGATCCATCTTTAGAATTACCAGATCTACAATGGCATGTTCAACCCATGAGTATGGATACATTGGGTGCAACAAAAAATCATGATTTTCACGCATTTACGCCTACAGTATCTAATATAAGACCAACAAGCAGAGGCCATGTTAATATTACAAATAAAGATTCTAGAATTTATGCAAAAGTAAAATTGAATTATCTTTCAACTGAACATGATCGCATGGTTGCTGCAAAAGGTTTAAAATTAACAAGAAAAATAGTGATGGAGTCTGAAACTTTTAAGAAATATAAACCAGAGGAGTACAGACCTGGCATAGATATAAATGATGATGAAGAGCTAGTAAAAGCTGGTTCTGATTATACTCAAACTATTTTTCATCCTGTCGGTACTTGTAAAATGGGACAAGATGATATGGCTGTAGTAGATGAAAAACTTAAAG